>JAPPLB010000007.1:0-79294 GCA_028819575.1 Bryobacterales bacterium
CGCGCCTCGTCCTGACGGCCCTCTCACGCACTTCGCCTCGCCGCGTGGTGAGAAATGCAGGCTAGCCGGAAGCAACGACGTTGCACCAAGAGACGCCGTCGAAGCGAATGTAATAAATATCACATTCGACTCCGAGCGTCCCACGGCAGGCTCTACGACAACGCGCTCAGCACCTTGTCATCGAAAGAGAAATCCGCTGCCGGCCGCTCTCGAGACAGGTAGCACTCAAACGTCCGCCGCAAACCCTTCTGCCAAGAGGTGGGTTCGAAACCGAGTTCCTGCCCGGCTCGCGCAGTGTTCTGGGTAATCGGGGGCATGTCGAAATACTGCGCGAAGTAGAACGGTGGCTCGAAGATGTTGCCGCCGAGCTCGATCAATCGTTCGCGGGGAACGGGCACGAGGTCGGCCCGACGGCCTGCCGCGTCCGCCAGCGCTTCGACGAGTGCGCGTTGCGTAATCGCCGATTGGTGCGCAATGTTATAAGCGCGTCCGGCGGAAAGATCCGTGTCAGCGGCCAGGATCGCCGCTCGGGCCAAATCATCGGCCAGGACGAACTGCATGAGGCGCTCTCCGTCGTCCGGAAGCAAGACCGGACGATCAGCCAGCAGGCGATCCCAAAAGAACGCTTCGCGATAGAAGGGGTTCTCGGGTCCGTAGACATAGGGCGGTCGCAGAGTCGCGGCGGGGAGTCCTTCGTCTTCATGAAGCCGGAAGAGCATGCGCTCCGTCTGCGCCTTGTTCCGCACATAATCTTCCGGGTGATCCTCGGGGGCCAGCGGGTGGTCCTCGGAGAGGTTCAGACCTTCTCCATATGCGGCGACGCTGGATGTGAAGACGTAGCGTCGAAGGCCGGGGGCAGCAGCAAGGGCTGATGCTTTCACCTGTTCAGCGGTTGTCCCCCGTTGCCAGTCGTACACGTTGTCGTAGACGACATCGAACCGCGCGCTGTTCAGCTTCTGAGCGATGTCCGCCGTGTCGTTGCGGTCACAGAGGATTTCCGCGGCCTGACCGGCAAACGGTTGCTTTGTCCCGCGATGCAAAATCGTAACGTCGTCACCGCGAGCAAGCAGGCGTCGCACGAGCGCCCGCCCAATGAAGAGTGTGCCTCCGATAACGAGAGCGCGGTCGGGTCGTCTATCCTGCATTGCCGGCTCTCTCACGCACTTGCCTCGCCAGGTGGTGGGAAATGCCGGTCAGTCGTAGTATTCGAGGCCAAGATGCGTGATGAGATCTTCGCCCTTCATCCAGCGGAGTGTGTTCTTCAGCTTCATCAACTGGATGAAGATGTCGTGCTCGGGGTAGAGACCCTGCGCGGCCATCGGCGACTTGAAATAGAACGAAAGCCATTCCAGGATTCCCGACATGCCGGCGCGCTGCGCGAGATCGAGGAAAAGAGCCAGGTCCAACACGATCGGCGCCGCCAGGATCGAATCCCGGCACAGGAAATTGACCTTGATCTGCATCTTGTAGCCGAGCCAACCGAAGATGTCGATATTGTCCCAGCCCTCTTTGTTGTCGCCACGCGGCGGATAGTAGTTGATGCGCACCTTGTGGTCGAAGTCACCGTAGAGTTCCGGATAGAGCTTCGGCTGAAAAATGACATCGAGCGCGGACAGTTTGCTCTCCTCCTTGGTCTTGAACGAATCGGGGTCGTCGAGGACTTCACCGTCGCGGTTCCCGAGGATGTTCGTCGAGAACCAGCCGTCGAGCCCGAGCAGGCGGGACTTCAAACCGGGGGCAAGCAGCGTCTTGATAAAGGTTTGGCCGGTCTTGTAGTCCTTACCGGCGATTGGCACTCCCTCAGCCTTCGACAGTGCGATCAAGGCGGGCGTATCGACGGTGAGGTTCGGCGCACCGTTGGCGAAAGGCACGCCGGACTTCAGCGCAGCGTATGCGTAGATTTGGCTGGGCGCGATCTCAGGGTCGTTTTCCGCCAGCCCTCGCTCGAATGCAGCGGGACTCTGGTGCACGTCAGCGGGTTTCTGGAAGATCTCTGTGGAGCCGCACCAGACCATTACCGCACGCGCTGCGCCCGTGCGCTGCTTGAAGTTGCGGATATCCTCGATCAGCGCCTCCGCCAATTCCATCTTGTTGGCGCCCTTCTTGATGTTCGGGCCGTCGATGCGCGTGACAAAACGATGCTCGAACACGGCCGGCATGGGTGTCACGGCCTGCATTTCGGTTTTGACTTGATCGAGCAAGTCGCGCTGCAGCACACCTGCGTTTATGGCGGCGTCGTAACAGTTGTCCTCGTAGATGTCCCAGCCGCCATAGACAAGGTTGGAGATGTCGGTCAGCGGGACCAGCTCTTTTATCAGCGGATTGCGATCTTCGGTGCGTTTGCCGAGCCGGACGTGACCGATCTGGGTGAGCGAGCCGATGGGCTCCGCCTTGCCCTTCTTGACCGCCTCCACGCCGGCGATGAAGGTCGTGCTCACCGCCCCTAGCCCGGGCAGCAGGACTCCAAGTTTGCCCTCAGGGGGCGCGATATTCGGGATTTCTCGCACTGACACCAAAACTGACTCCAAGTCGCGGATCTGTTTCTACCAAGTGGGACGGTGGAACGATTTGCGGGAGGGCTGAATGAGCAACTCCACCACGAGGCCTTCTGGAAGAGGCCCGAGAATCGTAGTGTACACAATCGGATCG
Organism: Bryobacterales bacterium; assembly: GCA_028819575.1. Classification (GTDB taxonomy): domain Bacteria; phylum Acidobacteriota; class Terriglobia; order Bryobacterales; family UBA6623; genus JAPPLB01. The sequence goes on from JAPPLB010000007.1 coordinate 2,650, forward strand.
AGGGCTGTCCGCGCCAGGCGCTTCTGTTGTTGCTCCGGTCTATCCTGCATTTCTCGCCACCCGACGGTCGAATCACGCCATACGACTGCCAGGACTTCGTTGCGTTTGCCTGCCGTGCTCAACGTACTGTTCAAGCACGCCTGCGCGCGCCAAGCGGCTCGCGCCTTTTTCCTCCGCCCGGCTTGCGCCTAGTCCTGACGGTCCTCTCACCCACTTCGCCTCGCCACGTGGTGAGTAACGCAGGCTATCCGCCTCGTGTTCGTCCGGACATTCATTGACAGATGGGCGCAGGGCTTCTGATACACTCATCAACTCGGGAGGGCCAGAATGAGGCTTCCATGCCGCCTGCAAGGCCGGAGCGCGGTCGGAGTCCTTCTGTTGACGCTCTCGCTGTTTGCGGCCGCGCGTCCTCTTGCGGGGTCGGCTCCTCCTCTTATCGTGCTGATCACGTCGGAGCAACTCCGCTCCGACTATCTTCAGCTCTACGAAAACAGTTTCAGCGCCGGCGGATTCGGACGTCTGTTGACGGAGGGCGCGGTGTACCCCACGGCGAGGTACGACCACCTCGCGACGCTGGCCGGACCGAACGCGGCCGTGCTGGCGACGGGCGCATATCCGTCACTGCATGGGATCGTTGCCAACCGATGGCATGAACGGTCTTACAGCAAGGTTGTGAGCGCCCTCGAATCGGGACCGTCGCAAGGCTCACTCGCCGTATCGCCGCTCCGTCTGATTGGCTCGACTTTCGCCGATGAGCTGCGCTGGGCGACCGACGGCCGCTCGCGCATACTTGCGGTCTCGGGCAGCGCAGAGGGGGCCGTGTTCCTCGCCGGCCGCCGCCCTACCGGGTGCTATTGGATGGGGACCAGCGACGTCTTCCAGACCTCGAGATACTATCGTCAGGCTCTGCCCGGCTGGGTCGAGGAATTCAATGCTCTCCACGGTGCGGTTCGCGTTCGAGGCCGGAAGTGGTTCGCACTCGGGCAGCACACGGATTCCGTTCCCCTGCGGGTCATCAACGCTCGTACGGAAAGCGACCTGACCGCGCTCTACCGGGCGTCGCCCTTTGACGCTCAGGACACGTTTGCTTTGGCTTTGCGGTCCGTTGTGGCGGAGGAACTCGGGCAGGGTGACTATCCAGACCTACTTGTCGTAAACGTGAGTGCGCCCGCCCGGTTGGCGGCGGAGACCGGGTCGCGCTCGCCGCTGATGCGAGACATGATTCTGCGGCTCGATCGCCTGTTGGACGCCTTCCTGAATGACTTGGATCGGATTCTTGGGCTGGAAAACGTAGGGATTGTTCTGACCGGTCTGCACGGCGCCGCGCCTTTGCCGGAAACGATCAGAAACGAAGGTTTGCCAGCCGGACGAATTCGCGGCGAGGATGTCGTCCATACGATTGACGAAGCGCTCCGGGAGAACTTCGGCCCCGAGGTCTACGTCGAGAAGTTTATTTACCCTTATGTGTATCTGAGCGCCGCCGCGCGTACGGCCGTTCCGGAACGCCGAGCCACTATCGTGAGAACGGCGGGAGAGGCTGCGCGGACCTTGACCGGTATCGCAGGGTTTTACTCTCCGGAAACCGGCCCGGCGACTGCTCCGGGAGCAGACAAGATCCAGCGGAGCTGGTATCCGGATCGAGTGGGCGACCTGGCTCTTGTCTATGAGCCTTTTTTTACCGAGGACTTCGGTAACGGCCGCGGAACGGCGCCGGGCTCGTACTACCGATATGACACCGACGTGCCGTTGATCTTTTACGGACGCGGGTTTCGAGCCGGCCGCTTCCAAGGCCCGGCCGATGCGTCCGACATCGCACCGACCCTTTCCGCCTGGCTGGGCATTGCCCCACCTTCATCCGCAACCGGCCGGGTTCTGGCCGAAGCCCTGCTTCCAAAACCAACCACCGACTTCGTCGATCCTGACTTCGTCGGTCCTCCGCCTAACTCGCCTTGAACACGGTACCCGACCTCACAACGGAAATCTGCGGCATCCGCCTCAAGAATCCAGTGATCGCCTCGAGCGGGACCTTCGGTTACGGACTCGAGTTCGCCGACATCGTCGACCTCGACGCCCTCGGCGGTTTTGTGGTCAAGGGACTTTCCCGCGACCCGATCGCCGGCAATGCGCCGCCGAGGGTGGTCGAGACGGCTTCAGGGATGCTGAATGCGATCGGTCTGCAGAACGTCGGCGTTCGCTCGTTCGCCGCCGAGAAGCTCCCAAAGCTCGCACAGCTTGATACGGCCGTCTTCGCCAATGTGTTCGGGTACACCCCAAACGACTACGTCGAGGTGCTGCGGGTCTTGGAAGACACCGACGGGCTGGCTGGTTACGAGCTGAATGTTTCGTGCCCGAATACGAAGCACGGAGGGATGCAGTTCGCATCTGACCCCGGCCTGCTGGGAGAGGTCGTCAGGCTGGCGCGCGCCGCCGTGAGCAGGCGTCCCCTGATCGTCAAACTATCGCCGAACGTGACGGACATCACCGTCATGGCGCGGGCCGCCGAGGAGGCGGGGGCAGATGCGATCTCGTTGGTGAATACGTTCGTGGGCATCGCCGTTGACGCCGCCGAGCGGCGGCCACTTCTGGGGGCGAACTTTGGAGGACTGTCAGGGCCGGCGATCAAGCCCATCGCGCTACGCATGGTCTATCAGGCTGCGCACGCTGTAAAGCTGCCGGTCATCGGGCTCGGCGGCATCGCGACCGGCAGGGACGTAGCAGAGTTTCTGATCTGCGGGGCGCGCGCCACTCAGGTAGGGACCGCTACGTTCTGGGACCCGGAGACCCCGCAGCGGCTCATCGGCGAGTTGCGCCGATTCCTGGAGAAACAAAAGCTGAGTTCAGCCCGAGAGTTGGTCGATACGCTGCACCTGAACGGGTAGCAGCCCGTGCCGAAGGAACAAAGGCTGACAGCCGCCAGGACACTCTTCCGGGACAGGCTGTCAGACTTGCGAGCTCACACCCCAGAGGGGTTTCGGGTGTTCGCGACCAGCCTGCATTTCTCACCACCCGACGGCCGGATCACGCGGTATGGCCGCCATGACTTCGTTGCGCTTGCTTGCCGTGCTCAACGTACGGTTCAAGCACGCCTGCGCGCGCCAAGCGGCTCGCGCCTTTTTCCTCCGCCCGGCTTGCGCCTAGTCCTGACGGCCCTCTCACCCACTTCGCCTCGCCACGTGGCGAGAAAGGCAGGCTAGAACAATGCCGTCGGACGCCGAGTCCAGGACTTGCCTTTTTCTTCGGCAATCGATTCAAGCGCGGTCACATGCGCTGCCGCTTGCGTGAGCACGTGGTGCAGGTCGTTACCGATGCTGATGAAGGTGAAGCCCTTGTCGAGGAACTCGCCCACGCGGTCGGTGCCAAACAGGAACAGACCGAGGATGACGTCGTTTTTCCGGGCTTCGGTGACCAGCTTGTCAGTGGCCGCTCCGAGCTCATCAGACGTATACATGTGCGGGAACTCGTACTTCTCATAAAGGCCCATCGACATGCACAAGTCGTTCTGACCGAGGAACAGGATGTCGACGCCCGGCACGGCGGCGATTTCAGCCATGTTCTCGATACATGACGCCGTCTCGACCTGCAGCGCGACGATGATGTTGTCGTTCGCCGGGCCGACGTAGCCCAGTAGTCCGGCCTTGTTCGTACTGCGCTGCGGGAAGTAGACCGAGCGCGTGCCGAAGGTCGGATAGCGGGCGCAGCTCACGGCTTGGCGTGCTTCCTCGGCGCTGTTGATGTAAGGGATCAAAACGCCATCCGAACCCAAGTCGAGCGCCTGCTGAATCCCGGGACGATCATCGAAGCCGCCTACGCGCACCATCGATTTGGCGCCGCCGCTGCCGATCGAACAGATCATGGCGGACAATTTCTCGTGGTCCATCGGGCCGTGCTGCGTATCGACCAGCAGCCAGTCATAACCACTGTGCGCCAACTGCTCGGCCACCGTGGGTGTGTGGGCGTTCAAGAAGAGCCCCATTTTGGGCGATCCGTCGCGTAGCTGTTGCTTGAACTCCGCCCCGCTTATCTCGGACATCAGAATCTACTCCTGTCTTTGGATCGGATTGGATTGCCGGACGGCAATCTCCATGAAGGTGAAATTCCACCCTATCGAACCTTCTGGACGCATGTCAAAGTGAGAATGAGCCGGGCAGACGCCTGTCATGGCAACCCGTCAGAGCCGTACTTCATGCAGAAGGGGCTTGCCGTCCAAGCCCAGGGACAGATTCTCCACCGAGAGCCGGGCCATCTCGCGGCGGGTTTCAACCGTTGCGCTGCCCAGATGCGGGACCAGCGTCAGGTTGTCGAGTTGCAGCAGGGGATGATCACGCGGCAGAGGCTCCGGTTCCGTCACATCGAACGCCGCGCCGCCGATCACGCCGTCTCGCAGCGCCTCATACAGCGCTTGCGTGTCGACGACGGCCCCCCGAGCCACGTTGACCAGCGTCGCCGTCGGTTTCATCTTGGCGAGCGTTTCCACGTTGATCAGGTTCTGTGTCTCGTCCGTAAGCGGGCATGTCAGCATCACGTAATCCGACTCCCGGAGCAGATCGTCCAGCGGGCGATACGCGACGCCCAAAGCCGCTTCGTCCTCGCGCCGGCGCCGGTTGTGGTAGAGAACCGTCATGTCAAAAGCCCGCGCTCGCTTTGCGACCTGGCTGCCGATGGCGCCCATGCCGATGATGCCCAGCGTCATCCCGTGCACTTCGCGGCCCAGCATGTAACCCGGGTCGTAGCGCGTGAACTCCGGCGACCGCGCATGGCGGTCTCCCTTGACGATGAGGCGAGCGGCGGCCAGGAGCAGCGCCATCCCCATATCCGCAGTCGCTCCATCCAGAATGCCCGGCGTGTTGCCCACCGGGATCCCTCGGGCCGAGGCATCCGGCACATTGATGTGGTCTACGCCGACCCCATAGTTGCTGATGATGCGGACGCCCGGCAGCCGGTCGAGCATCTCTCCGTTCAGCACGGGATGCCCGTACGTGTAGATCCCGTCGATCTGCTCGGACGTGCCTTCACGCGCGATATCCCAAGCCAGCAGTTCGAACCGATCCGCCATGAACCCGAGAACCGTTTCATCGAGAGGACCATCCGCTACTACCCTGGGCCGCTTCCGTTCGCCTGCGTCCGCCATCATCCCTTGCCTGCCTTTCTCACCAGCTGACGGCCGAAGCACGCGAGCAAAGGCCGTGATTCGTGAAAAACCTTATTGGCCATGTTGCGTGCGCCAAGCGGCTCGCGCCTCGTCCTGACGGCCTTCTCACCCACTTCGCCTCCCCACGTGGTGAGAAAAGCAGGCTAGACCCGATATGGTGTACGCCATCGCCTATTATGGGCACGAGCGGCTTCGGGACTTCAGGCGCGAGAACTGCCGGTGGAGCTGAATCAACGTCAGCCCGATTACAGCGACAGCAGAACGGAAGCAGGGTTTCAGGCAAGTTTTTCCTCTGTCCGCGTGCGGATCATACAAGCAGAAAACATCCGGATGGGTGTCGACCCGGCTTGATAAACAGGATGTTTCAGGTCAGAATAGGCGATCGCTAGCGGCACCCGGAGGCGCCAGCGCCGGGGCCTTTCAACTTCATGGCTGAACTTGATCTTTCCTGGATCCGAGACCAATTCCCGGCGTTGCGCCTGCAAGTCAACGGCCGGCCGGCCGTTTTCCTCGATGGCCCCGGAGGGACTCAGGTCCCTCAGCGTGTCATCGATGCCATCGTGGACTACCTCGCGACCTCCAACGCCAATACTCACGGTGCATTCCCCACGGCCGAACGCACCGAACGAATGCTCGACGAGGCCCACGCGGCGGCGGGCGATTTTTTAGGATGCAGTGCCGACGAGGTCGCGTTCGGCCCCAACATGACAACTCTTACGTTCGCCCTCAGCCGCTCCATCGGACGCGAGCTGAAACAAGGTGACGAGATCATCGTCACGCAACTCGATCACGATGCGAACGTTGCCCCGTGGCGGGCCCTGGAAGAGCGCGGCGCCGTTGTTCACACCGCCGACATGCACATCGAAGACTGCACGCTCGACCTCGATCGACTCTACGCGTTGATCAATGAGCGAACGAAACTCGTGGCCGTCGGCTACGCCTCGAACGCCGTCGGAACCATCAACGATGTTGCCGCGATCACGAGAGCCGCTCACGAAGCGGGAGCTTTGTGCTTCGTTGACGCCGTTCACTACGCTCCGCACGGCTCGATCGACGTGAAGTCGATCGATTGCGATTTCCTGGCCTGTTCGGCCTACAAGTTTTTCGGTCCGCATGTCGGCGTGCTCTACGGAAAAGCGCAGCTTCTCGAGAAACTGCATCCCTACAAGGTTCGGCCCGCGCCCAACGAAATCCCTGACTGTTGGGAAACCGGCACCCAGAACCACGAGGGACTCGCCGGAGTGATCGCGGCCATCGACTACATTGCCGAGGTGGGCCGCCGGCATGTCCCCGAAGGCACGGAGAGCCGCCGCGATGCCCTCGTTGCCGCCATGAACCTCACGCAATCGTACGAGCGCGAGTTGTCACAGAAGCTCATCCCGGCGCTGCTCGAGATCCCTGGGCTCACTTTCTACGGAATCCGTGAAGCGAGCCGCTTCGATCGCCGCACGCCCACCGTTTCGGTACGAATGGAAGACGGTTCCCCGCGCCAGCTCGCGGCCTTCCTCGGCCAACGGGGTTTTTTTGTATGGGACGGCAATTACTACGCCCTGAACGTCACTGAACGTCTCGGTGTCGAGGCCTCGGGCGGCATGGTCCGCATCGGTTGCGCACACTACAACACGCCGGAGGAGATTGAGCGCCTGGCAACTGCGCTGCAAGACTTTTTGCGGAATCGCTGAGCATCCCTGAGTCCCGCAAGGACCCATGAGGGTCCTCGCGAACATTGACTCATTGCTGGAAACGGCGGCGCCCCTACAGGCACCCGGAAACCTCGATTTCGGCTAGGATCGGATTTGCAACGAAGTCCGGCGGCACATTAGCCCGAGCTGTAGATGTCGAACACACTTCTGACCCCATTCGATCTCCGCCTGCTGGCCGAGGGGAACCACTACAAGAACTACGAAAAGCTCGGAGCTCACCTGCTTGAGGCCGATGGCGTCAAGGGGACCCGCTTTGCGGTATGGGCCCCGAACGCCAAGTCCGTTGCAGTGATTGGGGATTTCAATGACTGGGACCGCGACTCTCATCCGATGAGGAATCATCCCGAAGCCGGTGTTTGGGAAGTTTTCGTGCCCGCAGTTGGGCGGAATACTCGCTACAAGTACTTCATTCGCTCACGCGCCAAAGGCTACGAAGTCGAGAAGGCCGATCCCTATGCCTTTGCGACCGAGATGCGCCCTGGCACGGCCTCGAAGGTATGGAACCTGGCGGACTACGACTGGGGAGACGCCGAGTGGATGGCATCGCGCGCGCCCAAGAGCGCTCACGATGCCCCCATCTCCATTTATGAGGTCCATCTCGGCTCGTGGATGCGCGTGCCGGATGAGGGTGGCTGGCTCACTTATCGCGATCTGGCGCCGAGGTTGGCCGAGTACGCCGTGAAAATGGGCTTTACGCACGTCGAACTGCTGCCGGTCACCGAGCACCCCTTCGACGGCTCGTGGGGATATCAGACCGTCAGCTACTACGCGCCCACTGCGAGATTCGGGACGCCGCAGGAGTTCAAGTTTCTCGTCGATACGCTTCACCAAGCCGGCCTGGGGGTTTTTCTAGACTGGGCGCCGGCCCATTTCCCCAAGGACGAGCACGGCCTCGGATACTTCGACGGAACCCATCTTTACGAACATGCGGACCCTCGCCGTGGCCATCATCCTGACTGGGACACATTCATCTTCAACTACGGCCGCAAAGGGGTCGTGGATTTTCTGATCGGCAGCGCCCTGTTCTGGCTCGATCGGTATCACATCGACGGCCTGCGGGTCGACGCGGTCGCATCCATGCTCTATCTCGACTACGGCCGCAAGGAGGACGAATGGGTTCCCAACCAGCATGGAGGGCATGAGAATCTCGAGGCGATTGATTTCCTTCGGCGGTTGAACGAGCGTGTCAATGCCGAGCACCCGGGCACGGTAACGATCGCAGAGGAATCCACAGCATGGCCGATGGTTTCGCGACCCACCTCGATGGGTGGGCTGGGCTTCGGATTCAAATGGAACATGGGCTGGATGAACGATACCTTGGCGTACATCGAGAAAGACCCGCTGCATCGCATGCAGCACCACAAGAAGATCACCTTCAGCACGCTCTACGCCTTCAGTGAGAACTTCATCCTGCCGTTTTCCCACGATGAAGTCGTTCATATGAAGGGATCGATGCTCGACAAGATGCCGGGCGACGAATGGCAGAAGTTCGCCAATCTGCGTACGCTCTACGGCTACCTGTTCACCTACCCGGGGAAAAAGCTGCTCTTCATGGGCAGCGAGTTCGGTCAGGGCAGGGAATGGACGCATGACGAGAGTCTCGAATGGCACCTGCTCGACAACCCACGGCATGCGGGCCTGCGCCGATGGGTGCAGGACCTGAATCGCTTATACCGGTCTGAGGACGCATTGTTCGAGATCGACTCCGACTCCCGTGGGTTTGAATGGATTGACGGCAACGACCGCCAGAGGAGTGTCATCAGCTTCCTCCGCCGCGGAGTATCGCCGAACGACGAGCTTGTGGTGGTCTGCAATTTCACTCCCGTCCCCCGTGAGGGCTATCGCATCGGCGTTCCCCACGAAGGCTGCTGGCAGGAATTGCTCAACAGCGATGCGACGTGTTACGGCGGAAGCGGAGTCGGTAACCTCGGAGGTCTGAAAGCCGAGACAGAGCCGACCCACGGCCGGTCCCATAGCCTGAATCTCACGCTGCCTCCCCTCGGCTGTCTCATTTTCAAGAGAACCGAGTGCTGATCTCCGTCGTTGACACCTAAAAAAACATGCCGATACCATGAAATCATCCTTGGAGTACGCCGGAGTAGCTCAGGTGGTCAGAGCGAGGGCCTCATAATCCCTAGGTCAGCGGTTCAAGTCCGCTCTCCGGCACCACTTCCTCCCCCGCCATTGCTTCGCGTCTCGCTCGCCCTTACGCTGCTGCTCGCAACCACCGGGTTGCCGGGACTCTCGAGTTGCAATAGCGTCGGCGACACTGCGGCGGCCTTACGGCCGAACTTTCTCTTTGCGATTTCCGATGACCAATCGTGGCTCCATACGGGGGCGATGGGCGACCCGAATGTCGAGACTCCGGCATTCGATCGCGTAGCACGCGAGGGTGTTCTTTTCACGCACGCATTCACCGCCGCACCTTCATGCACTCCCTCTCGCAGCGCCATCCTTACCGGCCAATCCATCTGGCGGCTTGAGGATGCAGGGGTGCTGATGGGAACCATTCCGTCGAAGTTTGCCCTCTTTCCGCTCTTGCTGGAAGACGCCGGTTATGAGACCGGTTACACGGGCAAGGCCTGGGGGCCCGGCGACTGGCAGGCCGGGGGACTCGATCGTTATCCCACGGGACGCGAGTTCGCCCGGCGCAACTACGAATCCGTTCCGCCGGGCATACGGAACAACAATTACGCCGCCAACTTCGATGACTTCCTGGAGCAACGCGAAAAGGACATGCCGTTCTTCTTCTGGTACGGGGCGTCTGAACCCCACCGCGCCTATGACTATGACACGGGCTTGAAGAAAGGCAAGTCACCCGAGACGGTTTCCGTCCCCGTATTTCTGCCGGATACCGACGAAGTTCGCCGCGACATCCTCGATTACTACGTCGAAATCGAATGGTTCGATGCGCATCTGATGCGCATGATCGAGGCGCTCGAAAAGACGGGTGAGCTCGACAACACCATCATCGTCGTCACCAGCGACAACGGTATGCCCTTTCCCCGCGCGAAGACTACGCTGTATGACTGGGGCGTCCGCATGCCGATGGCGATCCGCTGGCCTGAGAAAGTTCCGGGAGGGCGACGGGTCGACGACCTCGTCGGTCATACCGATTTCGCGCCGACATTTCTCGAAGCGGCGGGCCTTCCCGTTCCCGAGATGATGACAGGCCGCAGCCTGCTCAACATTCTCACTTCGGCGGAGGGAGGCCGAGTCGACCCCAGTCGCGACCGTGTGTTCACCGCGATCGAGCGGCATACATGGACCCGACCCAACGGCGCGCCCTATCCTAGCCGCGCCATCCGTACACAGGACTATCTCTACATTCGGAACTACGAACCCGAGCGCTGGCCGGCAGGAGACCCGGATCTGGATGCGGAGCCACAGAGCTTCTACGGCGATGTCGATCGCTGCCCCACCAAGACCTTCATGTTGCAAGAGCCCAACAAGCGGAAGTTCGCCCGCGAGTTTGATCTGAGTTTCGGCCGCCGCCCCGCAGAAGAGCTCTACAAGGTCGCTGGCGACCCCGGCCAGATCAACAACCTGGCGAATCATCCGAACTACGCCGACACCCGTAAAGAACTAAGCGAAGCGTTGGCCGCTCACCTCGAGGAAACCGGCGACCCTCGCTCCCGCGGCGAGTCCCCTTGGGACTACTACCCTTATCGCCGAAGAGGCAAGGTACAGGTAGCCGATCGCAAGTAAGGAAAGCGCGCGACAAAGGCAGTTGCTACGTCAGCCGATTGATTTCAGCCATTCGGCCGGTTGCTCCTGCCAGCCCCAGTGCGAGGTTCGACTCGCTCCGGAATGACCCTATCGTCCAGACTGCCTGACATGGAAAGCGACCTTCAAAACGGCAGGACGGTCATCGCCCGCTTCCATCATGGACTATCGCTGATTGTCTCCACGACGTGCTCATTCGGATTCAACAATGCTTCCTGGATGCTTCGACAGCTTCGTGATTGTCGGAGATCCGTTTTGTCTCGAGAGCATGTAGAGACCGGTGTAGACCTTCGGATCAACCAGAAAACCCTCGCCGGTGCGGGCGGCAAGCCAGGCGTCGACTTCATCAAGAGGCACCAGATGCACCTTGATGTCTTCGTTTCCGACGCCTCCGCCTTCGCCGACTCGCACAAGGTCCTCAGCCTGAAGGAACGTGATGATTTCCGAAGACATGCCGCCCGAGGAAGGACCGTGGCCGATCATCCGCAGCCGCCGGGCGCGGCATCCCGTTTCTTCTTCGAGTTCGCGGTTCGCCGCTTCCAGGAGGTGTTCTTCCTCAAACTCGGGTTCATCACCCACAATTCCGGCAGCCCATTCGATCACACGGGCCCGCACAGGCTCTCGGTATTGTTCGATCAAGACAGCCTTGTCGTCGGCTGTGACGGCGACCACGACGACCACCTCATTGACGCCCTTGCGGGCGACGTATTCCCAGCCGTTCCGCTTGCGCAGTTCAAGGAAGCGGCCTCCGCCGAGAATCGTTTCGCTCTGCTGTTCTCTCATCCGCTATTGCCGGTTGCTTTTCCAGGAGGAAGCTGACGGGCCTGTACAGCCTGAATATCTCTCCTCGCAATGGGGTGAGGCATGCAGTCTAGATTTCCTTCTCCCGTGTGCAGATCATATGAGCATGAGGCATCCGAACCGGAGTCAAAGCCACTTGATCAGGAGGATGATTCAGTTCAGACGTCATCGCTGGCTACGACCCGCGCGCCGGCCTCTCTCATTTCCTGGAATGCACGATTCACATCTCCGGGCTTCAGGTCGATGCCACGGCAACCATCCTCGATGACAGCCACCCGGAAGCCTTCTTCGGCGGCATCGAGCACGCTGAACTTTACGCAGTAGTCCGTAGCCAGCCCAAGCAGATAGACTTCATCGACACCTTGTCCGCGCAAGTAGTCCGCCAGCCCGGTCGACCGCCGATGGGCATTGTCGAAGAACGTGCTGTAACTGTCGATTCGCGGATCCTCACCCTTGGGAAAGACCTTGTCGATTGCCTGCGTGTTCAAGTCATGGTGAAATGCGGCTCCCCAGGTTTCTTGCACGCAATGGACCGGCCAGAGCACTTGCCGGAGACCGGCCAACTGAATGATGTCTCCAGGTTGGCGGCCCTCGTGATGCGACGCGAAGCTGCCGTGATTCGGCGGATGCCAATCCTGGCTGGCCACGACCCAGTCGAACCTCGGCATCAGCCGGTTCGCCACTGCTACGACCTCGTCGCCGTGCTGAACCGGCAAGGCTCCTCCCGGCATGAAGTCGTTCTGTACATCGACGACGATCAGGGCTCGCATGCGCCTGCGTCTCATGGTAACCGAAGCACCCGGAACAGCCCGCCGGAGAGTGCATGGGCATCTCAGCTGGAGGGCGACTCCAACGGTCGGCCAACTGTGGGAAGTTCTCGATCGGTTCCTTGTTGAAGGCCATGGGATCCCGACTGGGTCCGCGCAAAAGAAGGCGACTGGAGGCGGATGATCCCGAATGCCGAGAGAGCCTATGCCGCTGGCGCGACGGTCTCCCACCGGCCGCTCTCGCCGGAGCGAAACAGTGCGTCGAGAATGCTCATGTTGCGGACTGCGTTCTCCAGCGGGAATTCCAACGGCTCTCGTTTGCGAATCGCCAACGAGAAGTCGTCTCCCTGCGCCGTATACTGATCGACGATCTCGAAGGTCTCCGTTATCGCTGACGAGGTCGATGGAGCGGTGCTGCCGTCATCGACGAGGATGCGGCACGGCCGGTCCGACGGCGCGTTGAACGGGATCTCGACCTCGGTCCGCCCGGCCGACCCGAACACCTGCATCCTTTGGTAGGGAACAAGTTGTGTCGAGCACACAAAGCTCGCCTGCCCTGCATCGAACTCCAGGATCGCGCTAGCCAGCCGGTCGATATTCATCTCGGGATCTCTCTCGATCAGGGCGATGACCCTGCTCGGTTCCGCTTCAAAGATGAACCGCGACATCGTAATGGGATAGCAGCCGATATCATAGATTCCCCCTCCGCCGATGTCGGCTTGATTGCGGATATTCGCCGGGTCGAGATTCGTGTAGCTGAAAAAGCCCTGTATGGCCCTTAGACGACCAATCCGGCCCTCGCGAACCAAGTTCCGCGCATGCCTCCACTGTGGATGATGGCGAACCATGAAAGCCTCTTCGATCAGCACGCCGGTCCGGTCGCGCACGTCGACCAGTATTTTCGCCTCGGGCGCAGTCAAGGCCAGGGGTTTCTCGCACAGCACGTGCTTCCCCGCCTCCGCCGCCCTGGCCGACCAGGGGACGTGCAGGTGGTTCGGGAGAGGGTTGTAGATCGCCTCGATTCTCGGATCGTCGATCAATTCCTGATATGAGCCGTACGCCTTGGGAATATCCAGGTCCTGCGCAACCTGCCGCGCCCGCTCCGGATCGCGAGACGCGATCGCCGTGACACGGCTCAGCCGGCTCCGCTGCATTGCTGGTATGACCTTCTCGCGGCCGATCTTCGCCGTGCTCAGCACGCCCCATCGAACGGGCTCGTAACCGACTGTCTCCGTCATTGGCCAACCGCAACCTGCCGGGTAGACAGGGAGTATGTTAGCAGGCCCTCCGGCTTTTTCTCCGTCAGAATAGGTAGAGGAATACCAGCACATCGCGCTGGTGAAGTCCGTTTTGACGGAAACCGAACGCAAGCCCCACTCTTCCGTAGTGGGCCGTCAACAGGCCTTCAATCGCCGTACCCGCAACAGCGGATCACTCTATCTTGCCCACCGGCACGTGGTGACCGAGGTCATTGTCGGGTCATCGCAAGTTGAGCGTAGCCGCCTTTGCGTTCTGGGAGCCGGGAATGCCAATGACCTCGACCTGCCTGTCCTGGTCAAAGCCTTCGGGCAGATTCACCTCGTGGATCTCGACAGTGAGGCTCTTTCTGAATTTGCCCGCCGCCATCCTGAACTCGACGGCCTCGTCACTCTGCACGGCGACACCGACCTCAGCGGCATCGCGGCTCGGTTGGATGCGCTTTCCCGACCGCTGCTTGATCGAGCGGTTGACCTGTTGATGGACTCCGCGCGTCGCGTCTCCCCACCTCGAATCGGCGGACCGTTCGACGTCGTCGCTTCGACCTGCCTGTTGACGCAGCTCTTTCATTCCGCCGCGGCCGCTCTGGGGGGGCATTCCGCGTGTCTCTCCGAGGTGTTCGAGGCGATTCGCATTGGCCACCTTCGATTGCTTGCCGATCTCACCGCTCCCGGCGGCGCCGGCCTGCTCGTGACGGATCTGGCCTCATCGGATGATACTCCGGCAATCGCAACGGCGCACGAGCGGGACCTTCCTGCACTCGCCTCCCGTCTTGCCGCCGAAGGAGCTTGTTTTGCCGGCATCGACCTCGGAGAAATGGAGGATCAATTGTCTGCCGACCCTCTACTAGTGTCGCGAGTCCGGGAGATAAGGCGACTCGGTGTTTGGCGCTGGCGGATCAACAAGACAAAAACGTTTCTCGTCGGCGGCCTGTCATTCCTTAAATGTGAATGAACCCGATCGGATTGCTCATGTTGCGCTACCGCAAGATGAGAGGGGTAACAGCTTGTGGATGAGGGCGCCGGGTGTTGGAAGCCGCCCCTGCGCCGTCGAGGTCAGATCATAGCCCTTGCGGTCTTCCACCTGACGAACGACTTTCACCGCTCATCGGGCGGTATGAGCACGATCAATCTGAACCTCTTCCGGACTTTTGGCGAATGCCAAGCGGAAGGCCGGCCGAAGCTTCTTGTTCGCGATGATCCTGATCCCCTTGAGCAGGTATCTCAACGCGATCGGTTTCGATCTCGATTCGAAGAGCTGAGTGAAGTTCTTCACACTGCCATCCATTTGCTTCCGAAAGAACCGCTCACTCCACCGCACCCAACCCAAGGAGTGATCGGGGTACTCGTCGAGGACGTCGCCAAGCGTTTGGATCACCCGCAGGAGGTGGGGCTCCCGGTATTGCGGCATGATCACAATGCGACTGTAGCCGTCACGAATGATTTCATCCGCAAACTCCGCGAAGGTCGAGGCATTGGTGACGTTCAGCATCGCGTTCGGCTCACGTCCGTGGCGGTCGCCGCCCGAGATCAGCGGCAGTTGGAACTCCTCGGCGAGCTTGGTGACCCGCTGATTCTCGGCGACCGACCGCATTCCGTTGATTTCCAAGGCATGGATCGGCTCGCGATACCGCCGAATGAAATCATGGACGCATTTTGCGTGCGGCTTGGCTCCCTGGCCCGTCTGATCCCACATCGGATGATTGAACACGATGAGCACTCCAGGCATCGCGGCCAACTCGTGCATCAACTCATCCAGCAGAGCAAGTCGAGGTTCCTCTCTGTACGACAACAGACGCTCGAAGATCTTTTGCGCTGACTTCGGTGGAAGGTTGTGAACGCCAATATGGAAGTAGGTCGCTCCAAATGGCGACGTCCACTCCAGCGAGAGTGGTACGTGTTCGTTACGCGCCATGAGCTGCAGGTTCATCGGGGCATCGATGTTGTCGTGATCGGTGATGGAGACAATCGGGG
The DNA here is from genome assembly GCA_028819575.1 of Bryobacterales bacterium. Taxonomy (GTDB): domain Bacteria; phylum Acidobacteriota; class Terriglobia; order Bryobacterales; family UBA6623; genus JAPPLB01. Next base: position 18,026 of record JAPPLB010000007.1, read on the forward strand.
CCATCTGCAGCTTTTCTACAATCTGAGATCTCTCGAGATGCAGCGCCTGGCCCGCCGAAAGCGGTGGTCTCCACCAGAGCCTGGCCAGTTCTCCTTCCAAGGTAGGGCTGTCGGACCGTGTCCGGTGGTGCACGTAGATCAGCCCTCTCACAAACAAAGATTGCTGCGTCAACCTCTTGATGAAGTTGACGCTTTCTTTCGAATGCAGGGTGTGACTGTGAAGGGAGATGCCCGTACAGAAACCCTCGTCCAAAGGACGATCCCGATCCTTGTAAAGGATTTTGTGGTTCATCCGCACCCCCTGGTGACGAAGCACCAGGTCAAAAGAGAAAACCTCTGGCGGGCGGAACGATCGGCAGCGCCCACCATTCTGCTGACCGAGAAGCCGCAGTGTACCGCTCTTCTCAGTCTGTTGCCGGTCGTTAACGAGCCGTTTGCGGAAGGATTAAATTCGTGTGAAACACAACCCAGTGATTCTGTTTCCACCAAGTCCCTGTTCGTCTTTTTGTACTCTTCCAATGGGGTCTCATTATAGCCTGTTCCGACACGTCGTGCTGCCCAGAGGGTAGCAAGCCGGAAGTTGGAGCACTGATGAACACTGCGCCGGCGCCGCCCGTCTTCGAACAAGAAATGGGTTTTCTGTTTCACTAAAAATTCATCTCCCGGCAACCACACTGAGAGCTTCAGGCGGCATCATCGAAGTGGAATCACCCAATACGATTGCTCCGTCCACGACAGGCGGTGAGATGGCAGATCCGGTACACTTCGATTGGTTGCCTTTCAAGATCATCAACGGGAGCCGAGTCAGACATGACCGAAACTGCCCGCTCGGAACACGCTGGGGACTCCGGTGCGGGACAGTCGGCTCGCACGCCCGCAATGCACCTTGACCGCGGCCATGACGTGTCTGAGTTGCCCCCAAGCCAGGGCGCTCCACAAAACGAGGCGGACACGCCGCGAGTTCCCCGCATCGCCTTGCTAGCCGACAGCTTTCTCGAAGTCAATGGACTTGCACTGACCTGCCGCCAACTGCACGACTTCGCCTACCGTCGGCGCTTTCCCTTTCTTACACTGCTGGCCGGACCGAATACGGAGTTCCGGAAAGAAGGCACAACCTGTCTTGCGCAGCTCGGTTTCAGCCGTGCATCGCTGCCGATCGACGGTGGGCTCGTTTTCGACCCCGTTTTCTGGCGCCATTATCGGCGCGTCAAACAGGCGCTGGAAAATTTTCGTCCCGACTTGGTTCATTTCACGGCGCTCAGCAACTGTGGCATTCTCGGCGCGATCGTCGCCAAACGGTTGGGAATTCCGACGGTCGCCTCTTGGCATACGAACGTACATGAGTTCGGCGCCTTGAGGCTGGGTAAAGCCACATCCTTCCTCCCCGACCGCCCCCGCAAGTCGATCTGCCGGTTTCTGGAGAGCTTCTCTCTCGCTGGCATTCTGGAGTTCTACCGCCCGGCGCGCTTGATGTTCGCTCCGAACGAAGAACTGGCCACCCTGCTTGAGACTCGAACTGGCAAACCGACGCGGATCATGCGGCGCGGTGTCAATTCCCATCTCTTCTCCCCTGAGAAGCGCAACCGCACCGACGATACCTTTGTTATCGGCTTCGTTGGAAGGCTGGCCGCCGAGAAGAACGTTCGTTTCCTGCCTGTGCTCGAGCAGGCTCTCATCGCCGCCGGCCAGTGCAACTTCAAGTTCGCGATTGTCGGCCAAGGCAGTGAGAAGCCCTGGCTGGAAAAAAACATGCGGTTCGCCGACTTCCCCGGTGTTCTGGAGGGTGAGGACTTGGCTCGCGCCTACGCCAATTTCGATCTCTTCGTCTTCCCCTCTTATTCGGATACCTATGGCAACGTGATACAGGAGTCACATGCCTCTGGCGTTCCCGCCGTCGTGACCAACAGAGGCGGCCCCAAGTTCCTCGTCGAGGACGGCGTCAACGGATTCGTGGCCAGGAACGATCAGCATTTCGTCGCATGCGTTCTTAGAGCCATGGATCCGCAAACGGATTTCGCCAAGATGAAGACCGCTGCCCGTGTGCAGGGAGAGCAGGCTTCTTGGGATCGAGTTTTCGAGAAGGTCTACAGCGACTACGAGATGTGCCTTGACATGCTCCGCGGTTCCTCGACCACCGACGGCAACAACGCGGGTCCGGGGAAGTGATGACGCCCGTGGCCGTCCAGTCAGCTGAGCGGCTTCCGGGTTACGATTGGGCTTCCCGAAGCAACGAGCTCCCACTCAGTCAAAAAAGACCGATCCCTCCGCGAGATGGGCTCGGCAAACTTCTTCATTCAGTTCAATGCCCAACCCCGGCTTATTGGTCATCTCCAGATAGCCGTCTCGAAACACTTTGCCGCTTTCTGTTTGAACGATGTCGTCCCAGTAGCCCAGTTCAACACTGTCGGATTCCAGCGTGACGAACGACTTGATCGCCGCGCAGGCGTGACCGTTTGCGATTGTGCCGACCGGGGTGCACATGTTGTGGCAAGCCATTGTGATGTAGTAGAGGTCCGCCCAATCGGCGATCTTCTTGGTCTCGAGCAACCCTCCCACTTTCTGTGGGTCCGGTTGGATGATGTCGCACGCCTGCTTCTCGATAAAGTGCCGGAAGGTGTGGCGGCTGTAAAGGTTCTCCCCCGTCGCTGTGGGGGCCGGTGAGGAGCGCGTGAATCGCGCCATCGCATCAGCATTCTGCGGCGGGATCGGATCCTCGATAAACCACAGATTCAAGCCTTCAGTCATCTTGGCGAAGCGCATCGAGTCGCCCATGTTGTAGTTGAAATGCAAGTCGATCGCCAGCGGGTAGTGCGGTCCCAACTCCAACCGAATCGCCTCGAGGATCTTCACCCATTGCTCCATTTCCAGCGATGAGATGCTGCGGTTGAATATCTCCCCACGGTACTGGAAGGGCTCGCCTGCTATCCATTGCCCTCGGCCCTCCCAATCGAGATCGAACTTTGTTGCTTTGAACCCGTATTCGACCGATTTCTGGGCCTCTTCAACCCACGCCGCGGGATCGGGTGTCTTGGGCGAACCGGTGTCGTGATAGATCAGCAACTTGTCGCGAAACTTGCCGCCCAATAGCACGTATGCCGGCACCTTCAGAACCTTTCCAGCCAGATCCCACAAGGCGGTTTCGATGCCCGCAATCGACGATGAAAGCGTCCCGGTCCAGCTTCCCGCACCCAGCTTCGCTTCCACCATGCGCTGATACAGGTAGTCGACTTGAAGCGGGTCCTGGCCGATCACGAGGTCTTTGAGGGATCGTATGTGGTCCAGAACACCGTCTCGGTTGAATGCCTCTCCGATCCCGAACAATCCGGCGTCGGTTTCGATCTTGACCAGGTGGGCCGGGTATTTGATCATTACCGAGGCTGTCTTGACATCGGTGATCTTGACCTTGCCGAATTCAGTCTCGGCTTGCGGCAAGGCTTTCAGGATCTGGGACTGCTCCGGCATGAATCCGGCCGCCGCCACGGCCGTTGCGGCTATGAAGTTCCGCCGTGTCAACATGGGCGCCTCCTTCGTAACGCGAGTATTGGACCAGATCCCACACTCATTGTCGAGTTGAAATCGTCTGCGCTGTCCGTCAGATAGCAAGAAAAAAACAGGACGGATTGAAAGAAATAGGCGGCCTCAAGGCGGTGCAATGCCGGTGCTGCTCGGCATCTTCGTGACCCAAGCGCCGAGTCGATCATCCATGTCCTCCTCAATCTCGACTCCTCCTGCGGAACCCCGGATCAGGCGTCATTCCTATGGCGTGCTCAAGCGGACATGATCATTGGGCTACCAACGTAATTGCAGGTCGCTTGTGGCTCTCGTTATCATGGATAATGGGTCTGCTTCGCGTGTCGAAAGGACACAATTACACGTAACGGCGAGCGGCTTTTCGGCGTCTGTCGGTTATAGGTTCAGGAGGCCGGTAGGCACAACGTCATGAACGAGTCACCAAACACAGGGTCCATGAACGGGTCGGCCAAAGATGCTTTCACCATGACCGTCGATTCGATTCACGAGCCTTGGTTCAGCTCGTTCAAGCGAGAAGTCGTGGAGATGTTCTCAGCGAAGCCGGCGGCGCCGCCGCTCCCCTCATATCGGCCGCCGCTGCCCGGCGAAGAAGACCTGGGACCGAAGGTTCTTGATACGGCCCACGAAGCTTGGTTCCAATCGCTACGCCACACGTGGAAGACGCTCAGAGAACTCAAGAAGCTGCCGCCGCTGAAACTGACGGCTCGCCCGATCCGCGTCAAGAACATTTGGGGTTCCTACGACTACAAAAAGCCCGGCATTGGATCTTCCTCCGCCGCCCACGTGGTCGTCGTAGCGCTCATGTTTACTGTCTTTGCACCATCGGATATCCAACAAGCGGCCCGCGGCTCGGTTAGTTTGATCATACCGGTCGACGTTTCGCCCTACTTGGCGGACATCAAGATGCTCGCGCCGGGTGATACCGGTGGCGGCGGTGGCGGCGGACAGAATTCACCATTGCCCGCCAGTAAGGGTAAGCTGCCGCGCTTCTCGATGCGTCAGTTTGCCCCCCCGACCCCGGTCATCAAGAATGAGAATCCGAAGCTGGCCGTGGAGCCCACCTTGCTGGGGCCTCCGGAAATGCAAGTGCCCAACATCGCCATGAATGTGTTCGGCGATCCCTTCGGTAAAATCGGACCGCCCTCGGCCGGCCCGGGAACCGGCGGTGGCATCGGTAGCGGCAGGGGCACTGGCGTCGGCTCCGGAACAGGTGGAGGACTCGGTCCCGGTTCCGGCGGCGGAACCGGTGGCGGCGTGTTCCGCGTTGGCGGCGGCGTTAGCGCTCCGCGGCTCATCAAGAAGGTGGAGCCGGAATACTCCGAGGAAGCCCGCAAGGCCAAATACCAGGGCACGGTCGTTCTCGCCGTTCAGGTCTGGGAAGATGGACGTGCACACAACGTACGCATTGTCCGCAGCCTCGGCCTCGGCCTCGACGAGAAAGCCATAGAGGCGGTTCGTCAGTGGCGCTTCGTCCCCGGCCGCAAAGAGAACAAACCAGTCAAGGTGGCGGCCACCATCGAAGTCAATTTCCGGCTTCTGTAGTCTAAACCGCATATCAAGCGCGAGGTCTATGGGTAACCCATGGACCAGATCGTTTGGGCGAGGCTCTCCACAAACCCCACCGTCCGTTACCGCTCCGGCCGCCTGAAGAAGATTCCCTATGCGAGTTATTGTCGGAATGGGTTGCTCCAAAAGGCGTGAAATGAGAGTCTGAGTTTCGCGAACTGCATGCTGCACTGTTCTTCACAGGGTTGTCGTAATCAAGTGTGTCAGTGATGTCAACAACGGAGGACGGCGTGTCCGAGAAGGCTCCGCAATCCAAGAAGGCAACGCGCGTCGGCGTTCTGCTGACCGTGGCCGCGCTCTTCATCATCCTGGCGGGCATGAGAGAAGCGCAGGAGATTCTTTTGCCTTTTCTGATCGCCGTCTTCCTCGCCGTTGTCAGCTCCCCGGCGGTTTTTTGGATGACGGCGAAACGCGTTCCCCGCGCCCTGGCGGTCTTGCTCGTTGTCGCGGCCATGGTAGGCGTCGGAACCGGCTTGGCTGCCCTGATAGGCACTTCCGTCAATAACTTCTCGCGGAACATCCCCACCTATCAGTCGAGACTTCAAGAAGAAATCTCGGCTCTTTTTGGCTGGTTGGATGGGTTGGGGATAGACCTGTCCCTCGATGTGCTGCTCGACTATGTAGACCCGGGAGCTGCGATGGGCTTGGCCTCCAATCTACTCACAGGCCTCGGGGGCGTCTTTACGAATGCCTTCCTGATCCTGCTGACGGTTGTGTTCATCTTGCTTGAGGTCTCAAGCTTCCCGGGCAAACTGCGTATTGCGACCGGCGAGGCGAAGCTTGTCTTCCCTCACTTCACAAAGTTCACCGACAGCGTCAAGGGTTATCTGGCAATCAAGACTGCGGTCAGCTTGGTTCTTGGCGTCCTGGTCACATTCTGGGTCTGGGTGATGGGCGTCGATTTTCCTCTGCTCTGGGGTCTCCTCGCGTTTCTGCTGAACTACATCCCGAACATCGGATCGATCATCGCCGCCGTTCCCGCTGTGTTGCTGGCGTTCATTCAGTTCGGCTTCGGAACCGCGATGATCGTCACGATCGGTTACCTCGTGCTGAACGTAGTGCTCGGCAACATCATCGAACCGCGTTTCATGGGTCGGGGACTCGGGCTCTCTACACTGGTGGTGTTCTTGTCGTTGATCTTTTGGGGCTGGCTCTGGGGGACGGTCGGCATGCTGCTCTCCGTCCCCCTCACGATGACCGTGAAGATCGCTCTCGAAAGCAATGAGCGGACACGCTGGTTGGCTGTCCTGCTGGGACCACCCGTTTCCGAGCTCATGCCGCAAGCCGAGGGGATCGGAGAATAGTCTGCCAGGCAAAGAAGAACGCTGTAGACAAGTCAAAGGTCTGGCTGGAGCAATCGAGGACGGTTATTGATTGCCGCCCCATCCATCCAGCTTTTTCTCAAGGTTTCTGCCTTGCTGCAGAGAGCGAAACTCACTGCCGGGACCCTATCCTGCATTTCTCACCACCCGACGGTCGAAGCACTCGATACGACCGCCATGACTTCGCTTTTCCTTCGCAACGCTTGCTTGCCGTGCTCGACGTACGGTTCAAGTACGCCTGTGCGCGCCAAGCGGCTCGCGCCTTTTTCCTCCGCCCGGCTTGCGCCTAGTCCTGACGGCCCTCTCACCCACTTCGCCTCGCCACGTGGTGAGAAATGCAGGCTACCGCCCGTTACCAGCATCGAGGTCGAGCCGGTGATGGGAATCATGTTCACCGCGCCCCGGTTGAAGTTTCTCCCGTCCTGGTGACGGGGGGATTTGCTGAGGGGGGGTGGCTGGCTCGTTTGTAGTATTGTGTAGTGGAGGGGGTAGCCCGAATTGTCTCGATATACTTCTTACTCCGCGCGGATGCTCGTCCGGAGTGTCCTCGGCGCCGGGCTGTTGCTCCTCTTGTTCGCGGGGCTCGCGCCGGCTCAGCAGTACGACCTGCTCATCAAGAACGGCCGCGTCATCGATCCCGGTAACGAGATCAACGCCGTGATGGACGTTGCCGTCTCCGGAGACAAGATCGCCAAGGTCGCCGAAGACATCCCTTCCGAGCAAGCCAAGAAAACGATTGACGCCGCGGGTCTCTACGTCACTCCGGGACTCGTCGACCTGCACGCTCACGTCTTCGGATACTCAGGCTCTCTCTGGCCCGACGACACTCACCTCCTCACCGGCACGACGACCATCGTCGACTGCGGCGGCGCCGGATGGCGGACCTTCGAGACCTTCAAGGAAACCGTCATTGACCGCTCGAAGACCCGCGTCCTCGCATTCATCAATGTCGTCGGCGCCGGGATGGTCGGAACCGAGAGCGACATCGAAGACATGGATCATGAGAAGCTCGCCGCCAAGATCCAGCAGTACCCAGGCCTGATCGTCGGCATCAAGTGTGCTCACTACGGCCGCCGCGACTACTTCAACCTCGAACAAGCCGTCAAGGCGGGCAACATTGCCGGCGTGCCGATGATCGTCGATAACAGCATCCTTACCAATAACGACCGAGACACCGAGACCAAGCTGCTGAAGTACTTCCGGCCTGGCGACATTCACACCCACATGTTCAACGACCGCCATATGGAGATCGTCGACCGCTTTACCGGCAAAGTACAGCCCTACATGTACGAAGCACGCGAGAAAGGCCGCCTCTTTGACATCGGCCACGGCAACGGCAGCTTTGTCTGGCCCGCGGCCCACAAGTCGATGGAGCAGAAGTTCTACCCCGACACCATCAGCACTGACCTCCACAATATGAGCATCTTTTCGACCAAAGCAGATATGCCCAACGTCATGTCGAAGATGATGGCGCTCGGCATGTCGCTCGAAGAGGCCATTTTCCGTTCGACCGCCCGCCCGGCGCAAGTCATTGACAAATACCCCGAGATCGGTACGCTTGGCGAAGGCAAGGAAGCCGACATCGCGCTGCTCGTGCTCGAGCAAGGCATCTTCGGTTACTCCGACGCCTGGAAAAAAAAGAAGCTCGCCGATCTGCGGCTGCGTGCCGTTCTCACCGTACGCGCCGGCGAACTTGTCTTCGACGAGAGAGGGCTCGGATTCCCCGAGTGGGACACCGCCGGTGAATACGAGAGGATCCCCTAGAGGAACGGTATCCCGTGCCGTTTTCTCATGGGCATGCAAGACATCCAAGGTTTTGAAAACACCATGCGGTCATCCAAGACGTTCTTCCTGATATTTCTTCTTGTCCTGATCCTGCCCATACAGGCCCAAGACCCTGCCGCCGACACCACGATCTACGATCTGCTCCTGAAGAACGGCCACGTCATCGACATCAAGAACAACCTTAACGGCCGCTTCGACATCGCCGTCATCGGCGAGAAGATCCACACTGTCGCCGAAAACCTCCCTGCCTATCGCGCGAAGAAAGTCGTTGACGTCAGCGAGTATTACGTCACTCCCGGCCTGATCGACATTCACACGCATTTCGACCAGTATGGCGCTTGGCTCAACCTAAATCCCGATCACAACACACTCCGCTACGGGGTGACAACGGCCGTCGACGCGGGTAGTTCCGGTCATGAGGGGTTCGAGAAGTTCAAATCGGAAACCATCGACAAGGCGCGCGTTCGCTTGCTGGCTTTTCTGAACATCGTCGGCGCAGGCATGTACGGCCGCGAGGTCGAGAACGACGTTGAGCAGATGGACGTCGATGCCGCTGTCGCCATGGTCAACAAGCACCCCGATGACATCGTCGGCATCAAGACCGCGCACTATCAACCGCAAGACTGGGAAGCGATCGACCGCGCCGTCAAAGCCGCCGAGATGAGCAACAGCGTCCTGATGGTCGACTTCCACCCCAAGGAAGGCCGCGGCTACGAGGAACTGATCCTTGAGCATATGAAGCCCGGCAACATCCACACGCACTTCTACGGACGATTGACGCCGCAACTCGACGAGAACAAAAAAGTCCGCGATTACATGTGGAAAGCGCGAGAGAGGGGCATCCTGTTCGACGTCGGTCACGGCTCCGGGAGCTTCTGGTTCCGCATCGCCGTCCCCGCCATCAAGCAGGGTTTCCTGCCCGACACCATCTCCACCGATATTCACAAGAACAGCATCATGTTGCCGCGCGCTCACCTGAACAACGTGATGTCGAAGTTCCTTAACATCGGCCTGACCTTCGAACAGATCATCGAACGCACCACGGTCAACCCGGCGGAAGCGATCCGCCGCAGCGATCTCGGGACGCTCGATGAGGGCTCGACCGCCGACATCGCGATCCTCAAGATCGAAGAGGGTGAGTTTGCTTTCCTCGACTCCGGCCGCGGCAAGCTCACGGCGAAAAAAAACATCCGCTGCATGATGACCGTCCGCAAGGGAGAGATCATCTGGGATGCCGAGGGCATCAGCATGCCTGAGTGGAGTACCGCAGGGCCCTACAGCAACTTTCGCTAGGGAGCTCGGGATGTCGCTGCAGCACGCGGCCCTGATTTGCGTGCTTGTTGTCCCAGTTCCAGTAACAGCACAGCCGTACGACTAGATTCTCAAAGGCGGCCACGTGATCGATCCTGCCAACGGGATTGATCGCATCATGGATATCGCCGTCGCGGGCAAGACCATCGCCCGCGTCGCCGAAAACATTCCTGCCGAAGAGGCGAAGAAAGTCATCGACGTCACTGGCTATTAGGTCACCCCGGGACTCGTCGACATCCATGGGCATGTCTTCGGATATCGAGGCTCGATCTGGCCCGACGACACCCATCTCACCCAGGGAGTGACCACCGTTGCAGACTGCGGCGGATCGGGCTGGCGCACGTTCGACGAGTTCAAGCAAACGGTGATCGACCGTGCCAAGACCCGTATCTACGCCTTCATCAACATCGTCGGCAGGGGCATGGTCGGGTCGCAGGCGGAGAACGATGTCACCGACATGGAGGCAGACAAGACTGCCGAGAAGATCGAGCAATATCCCGACATCATCGTCGGCATCAAGACGGCGCACTTTGCCCGCAAGGGTTATCTGCCGCTGGAGCGTGCGGTCGAGGCGGGTAGGCGTACGAACACGCCGGTCATCGTCGACATGCAAGTCCTCACTCATCAGGCGCGCGATACGAAGACAAAGCTCCTTGAGATCCTCCGTCCCGGCGACATTCATACCCACATGAACAGCGACCGGCAGCTTGAAATGGTCAACCGCGCCACTCGTGAGATGCAGCCCTGGATGTGGGAGGCGCGCCAACGCGGAATCATCTTCGATGTCGGACACGGTGCGGGCGCCTTCATCTTCCCCACCGCCTACGACTCGATGCAGCACGGCTTCCCGCCCGATACTCTCAGCAGTGACCTGCACAACACCAGCATCGTGAAGACCAAGCCCGCAATGCCGAATGTCATCTCGAAATTCATGAACTTCGGCATGACCCTTCAGGAAGCCATCTACAGATCCACGGCCTGCCCCGCGCAAGCCATCAATCGGTTCCCCGAAGTCGGCACGCTCAGCGCTGGCAAAGTCGCCGATGTCGCCGTCCTCCAACTTCGCCGCGGCGTTTTCGGTTTCAACGATGCCAACCTCCGCCGCATGATTGGCACCAGGAAAATCGAAGCTGTCCTCACTCTCCGCGCCGGTGAGCTTGTCTTCGATGCCCATGGCTTGGCCTTTCCTGAATGGCACACCCAGGGAGACTACAATCGGATTCCGTGAAGAGGTGTCGGAACGACTCCACCATATTCAGACTCACATCGAGGACCAGTGTTGAGGTCTGCATTTTTATTCCCTGTCGCACGATCCCAGATGTTTGCCCCAGCCTGTTACAAAGTGAAATGAATGGCTGGTCAATCAGCGGTTAAGGGCTTGGCCAATGGCTGCCAACGCCGCGATCACGGCGGTCTCGCATCGCAGAATGAGTGGTCCCATGTCGGCGTGTCGATAACCCTCCCGGATCGCCGCAGACACTTCGTCGGCGGTCCAGCCTCCCTCAGGGCCCGCAAGAAGCTGAATGGGCTGCTCCAGGCTCGAGCGCAAGACGCTTCCGAGAGGGTACCCGTCCGGATGCAAGATCAGCCTTGTACCCTCCCCTTCGTCCGGAACCGCTTCGAAAGGAACCATTTGTTCGATCGTTGGCGCGGCCAGGCGGCGGGACTGCTGTGCTGCCTGTTCGGCGATTCGCCTCCAGCGCTCCAGCCGTTTGGGCGCAGCCTTGATCAGATGAGACTCGCTGCGTGCCGCAGCCACCGGGACAATTCGGCTGACACCCAGCTCCGTCGCCTTCTCCACGGCCCATTCGAAGCGCGAGAACTGGAAGACCGCGATCTGTAGTGTTACTTCGGGTCCCGAAGAGATTGCCGCCAGCTCTTGGTCGATGACGAACTCGACTCGGAGGGAGTCCGCTTGCGCGACATGCGCCCGAAAGAGCCGGCGCCCGTCCGAAAGCTCGACTTCTTCCCCTTCGCGAAGCCGAACGACTCGTGCAAGATGATGCGCGGTCGGACCTTCCGCATGGGCTTCCCGGTCATCCACATGGTCGACAAATACCCGGCGCAATGCCATTGGAGGTCATCATACCCGTATGCTTGACAGGCTTTTTGAGCCACGGCGATAATTCGGGCTCCGGCCGCCGCCGTTCGCATGATCGCCTCTCTCCGCGGAAGGTTGCTCGAAAAGCATCCGAACTTCGTCACCATCGATGCCGGCGGCGTTGGGTATGCCGTCACAGTTCCGGTCTCGACGTTCTCGCAAATCGGCGGAATCGGCGAAGAAGTCCGACTGCTGATTTATACCCACGTGCGAGAAGACACACTCGCTCTGTATGGCTTTGCCGGTGGGCGCGAGAAGGAGCTGTTCGAGAAATTGATCACGATCAGCGGGATTGGGCCTCGCCTGGCTGTCACGATCCTGTCAGGACTGCCTACAGACGAACTGCTCGACGCCATTCGCGTCGGAGACGCGAAGCGCCTGACTCGAATACCCGGTGTAGGTCGCAAGACGGGTGAGCGTATCGCCCTTGAACTGCGCGAGAAGCTGGAGCCCCTGGACGGCGAGCCGCGCGAAGGGGGTTCGATTTCCGACGGCATGCAACGAGACGTCGTTTCCACCCTGGTAAACCTCGGCTGCAACCGCGCTGCGGCGGACAAGGCCGTTCGCAAGGCGGTGGCGGAAGGAGCCCCCGTGGAGTTCGAGCTTCTCTTTCGCCGCTCGATGGAGCTGATAAGCCGATAACATTAAGCTGAAGAGCAATGCCGGACCAGCGTATCGTTTCACCGGAGCCGGAAGACGACGACCGCCAGTTCGAAATTACTCTCCGACCGAAATCCCTGCGCGATTTCGTCGGACAGTCGAAGCTCAAGGAGAACCTGTCGATCGCCATTGAAGCCGCACGAGGTCGTGGCGAGGCGCTCGATCACGTCTTACTGTACGGTCCGCCGGGGCTTGGCAAGACCACGCTAGCGCACATCATCGCTCGCGAACTGAACGTCCGAGTCGATTTGACCTCCGGACCCGTGCTGCAAAAGAAGCTCGATCTCACGGGTGCTTTGACGGCGATACAGCCCCACCAGGTCTTCTTCGTTGACGAAATCCACCGCTTGCTTCCTGATGTGGAAGAGATGCTCTATGCGGCGCTCGAAGACTTTCGGGTGGACCTCATGATAGGCACGGGACCGGGGGCGCGGACGCATTCGATACCGCTGCCGCCGTTCACCACCATCGGAGCGACAACCCGTTCGGGCATGCTTTCCGGTCCGCTGCGCGGCCGCTTCGGGCTGACGCTACGGCTCAACCCGTACGATGTTTCCGACCTGACGAAGATCGTTTTCCGCTCTGCCGGCATGCTGGGCGTCGTGATCGACGACGGAGGTGCGGAAGAGATCGCCCGGCGCAGCCGGGGAACGCCCCGCATCGCCAATCGGCTCCTGCGCCGGGTCCGGGACTATTCTCAAGTACGGGCCGACGGTTCTATCAGCCGTGCCGTGGCCCGTACTGCGCTCGATCTGCTCGAAGTTGACGCTCACGGGCTTGACGAAGTTGACCAGAAAGTGATGCGCACAATCCTCGATAAATACGCCGGTGGACCCGTCGGTTTGAACACGATCGCCGCCTCTGTCGGCGAGGACGCCAGCACGATCGAGGAAGTCTATGAGCCTTATCTGATGCAACTCGGCTTTCTCGACCGCACACCGAGAGGCCGCGTCGGAACCCGACTCGCCTTTTCATACTTCGGGATAGAGTTGCCGCGCGGCCCACAGGAGAGCTTGCGCTTCTGAGTGCAGGATGTCTGCGCCGTCAGCCGACGCGATGCTCTGTAATTGGCTGCAAGCGGGATGAGCCGGGCCATGTTCCGGACTCCCTCGCCCTGTTTCCCGATGGCCCACTCAGCCAGGAGTCGAGGCATCCGACCGGCTGTGTGTCAGCATCGCGGCATCGTTCGCGTAACTGAGAGCCCTGGCCGCCAAGCCGGGCCGACCAACAACCCTCCTCGGCGGCGGCGCCCGAAGCTGTGAAATAATCTAGTATTCGCGGTACGTTCATTAAGAGCCGTTCTCTGTTGTTGCGTCCTCGACGACGGTTCTATCGAAACATGTGCTGCCAAGCCGTTGTTCGCGCTTCATCGGATGAGTCCGTCTCGTTACATCGCTATTGAAGGACCCCTTCGGGTTGGCAAATCAAGCTTGGCTCAAGCACTGGCTGAGCGGATTCAAGCCAAGACGGTTCTTGACTCGGAAGAAAACCCCTTCTTGAACGATTTCTACCGCGGCCAACAGGGTTCGGCTTTTCGGGCGCAGATGTATTTCCTGGTGAACCGTTTCCAGCAGTTGTCCGCGATCGATCCCGGCCGGTCGCAGATGCCGGTCGTCACTGATTACCTCTTCGAGAAGGATAAGCTGTTCGCCTATATCAACCTCACCGATGATGAAGTGGCCGTGTACGACGAATACTATCGCCACTTTAAGGAACAGTTGGTCGCGCCGGATCTCGTCGTTTACCTGAAGGCGACTCCGCAGGTGCTTCGCGAGCGCATCATCCGCAAGAATATCGCTTCCGAGGCACAAATCTCCGACGAGTACCTCGCCGAGGTCACAAGAGCCTACGAGCATTTCTTTTCCCACTACAAAGCGTCGGATGTCCTGGTCGTCGACACCAGCCAAGTCGACTTCGTACATAAGGAAAACGACCTGAAAGAGTTGCTTGAGGAGTTGAGTCGGCCGGTTCGCGGTACTCAGTATTTTTTACCCTTGGGCACCTGACAGTTCGTGAAAAAGTCACTTCGGTGGTGTAAGGCGGGCTGAGGCCGATGGACTGGGAGTCTGCCCCACAGAAAAAGGGGAACAGACTCCTGGCGCCGGGGCGCTCCTAAAACGCGGCGCCATGCTCTCCGCGCCGTTGTTCGAAGCGGCGCATGTCCATCGGCGTGACGCGCATGGGCGGTTGTCGGCATTATCGTTCGTCGGATCAGATCACCCCGGATTGCTTTTTCGCTCACCCCGCTGCAAGCGACTGCGGAGTCCAGACGTGCCTTCCCCGAGGTGTCCCCCGGGGCGTCCATCATGGGTTTCCGGTCTCCTCCGGCTCACGGCGCGCCTTGTGGTTTCGTATACTCTCTCTCGATGGTTTGAAACGTACCCGGCCTATCGGTGGCTGCGGCGTATGGAGGAGGATAAATGAATAGCAAGGCATTGGTCGCGGAGTTCGTGGGGACTTTCACGCTGATCTTTATTGGAGCTGGCGCAGCGGCCATCAGCGGGAGTTTGGTTGCCGTTGCGCTCGCCCACGGTTTGGTTGTTCTGGGTTTCGCTTACGCCTATGGTCCCATCTCCGGCACTCATATCAATCCGGCGGTTACGATCGGGCTGCTCGTTGGAGGACAGATCGATTTCGCGAAGGCGGCTGGGTACATCGTTGTTCAGTTGATAGGGGGCGTTGCGGGCGCCGCGGCATTGAACTTTGTGCTCGGCGCACAGGCCGGAACGCTTGGTGCGACGGTTCCGGCGGAGGGCGTCGGTGTGGCGCAGACGTTCGTCCTGGAGATGCTCCTGACGTTCTTCCTCGTCAATGCGATCTACTTCACGGCCGTGAGCGGTAAGGCAGGTGACTTTGCGCCGATCGCAATCGGCTTGACGCTGGCGTTTTGCATCTTGATGGGCGGCCCGTTGACAGGTGCGTCGCTCAACCCGGCGCGGTCATTGGGTCCGGCGCTCTTCAGTAGCGCTCCCAACGCCCTCTCGACCTTGTGGATCTATTTCGTGGCCTGCCCGTTGGGCGGCGTACTGGCGGCGTTGCTGTACGGGGCGTTGAAAGACGAGTAGAGAACACCGGCGGTCCTGTTGGCCGGCTTCTGTGCCGGCGCGAGGTCGGCCAGAGCTGGAATAGACAACTTGAATGTGGTGGAGGGATTCGCTATTTCCGAGCTGCTCGACAATCAGGCTGTGAAGGACATGCCATGGCTTCCGTCTCTTATTTAGCCCTTGCTCTACCGAGAGAGCGTGCGATGCGGGATCCCTGTAAACGGCGAATGCCGTCCAGTGGTTCGCTGTGGCGGCATCTTCGTCAGAGCCGTTGCGAAAAACGGGCGCCACGGCATCGATGAGGTTCTGAAGATGTTGGTGTGCTTCTCTCCGAAGAAGAGTTGATGCGGTGGCTGCCGGCACGATCTACTTGGTAGCCACGCCGCTGGGCAATCTCGAAGATATCACTCTGCGCGCTCTGCGTGTCCTGGGCGAGGTAGATCTCATCGCCTGCGAGGACACACGCCACACAGGGAAGTTGCTCAAGCATTTCCACATCAACAAGCCTCTGCTGAGTTTTCACGAACACAATGAGTCCGCGCGGGCGAGCGGCATTGTCGAGCGGGTGTCGGGAGGGGAGTCGATTGCCGTCGTATCCGATGCCGGCATGCCGGGGGTCTCGGACCCGGGTTACCGCCTCGTAGCCAAGGCGATCGCCGCCGGCGTCGTCATCGTGCCGATTCCCGGCCCGGTGGCTCTCGTGACGGCCTTGGTTGCTTCGGGGCTTCCCACGGAATCCTTCCGGTTTGGCGGGTTTCTGCCGGCCAAGGCTACCCAGCGGCGCAAGACATTGCAGGCTCTCATTGACGATACTGCCACGCTGGTCTTTTACGAGGCGCCCCATCGGATCGTCAAAACGTTGCGGGATGTGCTCGAAATCCTCGGCGACCGCCGCGCCGTCATTGCTCGCGAATTGACCAAAGTGCACGAAGAGTTCCTGCGAGGCCCGGTATCGGACTTGCTTGCCACACTTGACCAGCGCGGTGTGGTGAGAGGGGAAATCACTTTGCTGATTGGCCGCGATGAATCTCCCCGCACCAGGGAGGGCACGATCGCTGATCGCGTCGACGTATTCATGAGTCAAGGCGCCGGGCGGATGGACGCCGTCAAACAGGTGGCGAAAGAACGCGGGCTATCGAAGCGGGAAGTCTATCGCTTGCTGGAAGAACAGCGTAGGCGCTAGGATGCGAAGCGCGAGCCGCTTTACGCGCCTCGAATCACATACTGGAGCTTGGAACCGTCATGAAGTCTTCACTGGGTGTCTCTTTCCGACTTGCCGCTGCCATCATTGCCTTGGCTTTTCTGACTGCCGATCTCGCGTTCACCCAACAGAATCGGCCTCGCCCTCGCAAGCTGAAGCCGGGTTGGGTGCAGCTCTTCAACGGCAAGGACTTTACGGGTTGGCGAAAAGTTGGCGCCGAGAAGTGGGAGGTCGATGAAAACGGTGCGATCTACGGTGCGGGGATCTCCGACAAGTACGGCTACCTCGCGACGGAGAAAACCTATCGGGACTTCCACCTGTCGCTGCGCTTCAAATGCGAGGCTGAGGGGAACAGCGGCGTCTACATCCACACGAAGTTCGAGGGTGACACGCCCAGGATCATTGCCGGACGGCAAATCGAGATCGACCCCACGATCGGCAACCGCTCACCGACAGGTGGCATCTATGGCGACGGTCGCGGCTGGGTGGCCTGGCCCGCTCCGCAATACAACGCTGTGATGCGTCCGTACGATTGGAATGACATGCTGATCCAGGTCGAGGGCAACCGCTATATCGTCCACCTGAACGGCATAATGATCCTCGACTTCACGTATCCCAACCCTGGCTCTGAAGAGGGCCTGATCGCTCTGCAGCTTCACTCCGGCGGCAAGGGACGGATGCGCTTCCGGGATATCTACGTTCGGGATCTGACGAATCCCTGACGTTGGCTCGCTCTGAGAAGACTCTGATTGATGGGTCCTCGCTGCGTTCAGGCCGTACATGCCTGCTGGAGAAAGGAAAGTCGAATTCCGGCCGTAGGAACACCTTGACCGAGGCCGGCTCCGAACGATGTCAGAAGTGCATCTGTCGAGAGCGATTTTGCTGAGCACGGCAACGCCCCATTTGTGGGGAGCCCGCGAAAGAGCCGGCGCACGTTTCCCCCCTTTACCGGGGGTGGGATGCTTGCTACGTCAAATCCATCGGGAAACGGTCAAGGGCGGTTGTCCCTTCGGGCGTGACGAGATAGTCGTGCTCTAGACGGATGCCTCCTTGCATCGCATCTGCATAGAGCCCAGGTTCGCAAGCGAGCACCTCGCGATCCAGGATCGTTTCTTTGCTTCCCGGGGTGAGCCAAGGCAGCTCCCAGCCATTGAGACCTACGCCGTGGCCGGCATGATGCCAGAAGGAACCCTGGGCCGGCTCGAATTTGTCGAGATGCGTCTTGATCGTCTCGTACACTTCCTTCGCGGGAACGCCGGGCGCGATGTTGCGTCGCGCGATCTCGTGCGCTTCCATGACGTGCCCCCAGGCGTCCTGCTGGATTTGCGTCGGTCGGCCCACGACGAAGGTACGCGTGAAATCGCACATGTAGCCCTGAAAGATCGGGAACGTGTCGAAGATGTAGAGGTCGCCGAGCTGCACCCGTCTGGGCGTCGGTGGGCCGCCGCCCTTGACGTTGCGAAGCCCGGTCGCGAAGTCGCCTGCCAGCTCGACGGATGTGCCGGCGTTCGCCACCATCGCTTCGTAGTAGATCGAATAGGCCCGAAACTCGGTCATGCCGGGTTCGAGTCGGGCCTTGATCGCAGCTAGTCCGGCTTCGACGAGGGTCACCGCTCTGCGCATGCACTGAATCTCGTCTGGGTCCTTCTGGCGGCGCATCTGATCGATGGCGGGGGTCAGGTTCTTAGGAGAGCCGCTGCACGCCACCTCGCGGGCCGCATCGCTTACGGCGAATGGCGCCGCGTCGAACTCAAGCCCCAGCGCGCCGCCCGTGGGAAGGAACTGTTGCGCGGCCGCTTTCAGCATGACCGCGACATCTTTTGACCAGTTCGTCACGGTGTTGTCGCGCTCCATGCTGTGGAAACGGTACATCTCCACCTTGTCCGCGGCCGCATGGGGCTTTTCTCCCGGATCGAGTACCGGAGCATCGGTCAGCAATGCCGATTTGCCGGACGCATCGAGGAGGTAGGCATGCGGCAACGTGGGATTCACGAGAACGCCCGAGAAGTAGTAGACGGTCTTTGGGTTCGTGATGACCGCCAAGTCGATGGAGTCCTGTTCCATCACCTTGAGCAGCCGTTGTTGCCTCTCGCGGCAATTGTCGAGGTTGAGCATAAGGCCGATTTTATCAGGGAGTTATGAATGAACCGGCGTCTTTCGGTGTGTACGCGGCTCCCACCGACCCTTGCGCTAGAATCCTAGCAACCCGTGGCGAAAGCCCCGTGGAAGGCGCGGCGGGCTCCTGCGGTTGCTCGGTGCGGAGTAAGGAGGATGGCGACCCGGGTGATCTCCTCCTTGCGAAGGAAAAAGCGAACGACAAAGCTGACGACCGCAAATGTCCGTTGCCCGAAGGAATACGCGCTGCATTCGGTTGGCTGGGCGGAGAGCGCGTCACTGCGTTCCTGGAGCGGCCACTCGTAATGCCGCCTGCGTGACTTTTGCCACGGGCTGCTGAGACCATGATGTTCGACGAGATGATTTCCGAAGACGCCAAGGTCATGAAGTCTTCGCTCATCCGACAGTTGACGGGTTTGGTGAACCGGCCGGACGTCATCTCCTTCGCCACAGGTTCGCCCAACGCGGAAATGTTCCCGCACGAGCAACTGGCGGAGATCTTCAACCATCTGATCGCTGTAGAGAAGGGAAGGCTCTTTCAGTACAGCGTCACCCGCGGCAACGCCGAGCTGATCGAGGCCGTTCGCGAACGCAACGCCCGTGTGCACGGCATTGAAGCCGCGGCCGTGGAGACCATTCTCGTCAGCGGATCACAGCAGGGTCTTGATTTTGTAGCCCGTGTGCTGCTCGACCCCGGCGACGCCGTTTTCGTTGAACTGCCCAATTACATCGGTGCGACGGCATCATTCGAGAACTTCCGGGCGCGCATGGTGGGCATTCGAAAAACCTCGGCCGGCATGGATCTCGACGATCTCCGGATGAAGATCCGCCAAGTCCGTTTGGAAGGCTCGCCTCCGAAACTCATCTACGTCATCCCGAACTTTCAGAACCCCTCGGGGCACACCTGGGATGTGCAGACCCGCAAAGGTCTGATCGAAGTGGCACGCGAAGAAAACCTGCTCATCTTCGAAGACAACGCCTATGGCGAGGTCTACTTCTCGGGTGATGATCCCGATATCCTGAAACCCATCAAGTCCTATGACGGTGCGGAAAACGCTCTGTATATGTCGACCTTCTCCAAAGTCCTTGCGCCGGGGTTGCGGGTCGCCTGGATCGTCGGGCCCAAGGAGATAGTCCGCCGCATCGAGCTTGCCAAGGAGACAGGTGATCTCTGTACTTCGACTGTGGGCCAGAAGCTGATTCTCGAATATCTCAAGCGGGACTGGCTCGACGCCCATCTCGCTGGAGTTCGCGCATTCTACGAAATGAAGTGCGTCCTGATGCAGGCGGCGCTCGAACGGCACATGTCCAGGCTCGCCAAGTGGAACCGTCCGCAAGGGGGCCTCTTTTTGTGGGTGGAGTTGCTGGAGCAAATCGATACGCTGCCCCTGCTGCGCCAGGCGGTGGAGGAAGAGAAGGTGGCGTTCATTCCCGGTCAACCCTTTTTCGTGGACGGCAGCGGCGCGAATACGCTGCGTCTTTCTTTTTCGAACGTCAGCGACGACAATATAGAGTTGGGCCTTGAGAAGATCAGCCGTCTGATGGCACGGGCCGCTCGATAACCCCTCCCGCTGAGCGGTTCAGTGATTTCGGGGCTCGCGAATCTACAAGCAGCTTGGATCTCCGGGAAAAGCCGGTTTCACTCTTCGGCTTTCGAGCCGGCAAGCTCCGTTAGTCATGAAGCAATACCCCACCGATCTCGCCGACCAGTTCCGCAAGGAAATCGAGGGCGAGGTCCGCTTCGACAAGTACTCGAAGATCCTCTACAGCACCGATGCCAGCGTCTGGCAGATTGAGCCGATCGGTGTTGTGATCCCCAAGCATAAGCAAGACGTAGCAGCGATCGGCCGGGTCGCCGCGCGCCACAAGGTCCCGATCCTGCCGCGAGGCGGAGCCACAAGCCTTTCGGGCCAAACCGTCGGAAACGCTGTTCACATCGACTTCGCCAAGTACATGCGCAGTGTGATCGAGCTGAACACCGAAGAGCAGTGGGTGCGTGTTCAGCCGGGGGTCATACAGGATCATCTGAACGACTACCTGCGGCCTCACGGGTTCGGTCTGGGGCCGGATACTTCCAGCAGCAGCCGGGCGACTCTCGGCGGCATGGTGGGCAACAACTCCGCCGGATCGCACTCGATCGTCCACGGCAAGATGATCGACCATGTCATGGAAGTGAAGACCGTGCTGTCGGACGGCTCGGAAGCAGTGTTCGGGCCTGTAAACGGGGGCTGTCTTGACAGCTTGCGACGTGGCGACAGCCTGGAGAACCGTCTCTACCGCGAGGCGCTCGGCATTGGCGAAATCTACCGAGACGAGATCTTGGCGCGGTTCCCGAAGCTCATCCGGCGCGTCAGCGGCTATAACCTTGACGAGCTGGTCAGGAACAACGGCCACTACGGCGCGGGCTACTCGAGCCGGCCCGGACCTTTCAACCTGGCTCGCCTGCTGGTGGGTAGCGAGGGTACGCTGGCGGTCGTCAGCGAGGCGAAGATCCGTATCGTTCCGTTGCCGAAGAGGAAGGCCCTTCTGCTCGTGCACTTCAGGTCATTGCTCGAAGCGGTGGAGTCGGTGGAGGAGATCCTGCAATTCGAACCTGCCGCCGCTGAGTTGATGGACGACTTCAACCTCAAGCAGGCTTTCGCGAAACCTGAATTTGCTGAGCAGATGGGCTTCGTCGACCGCGCGGCCAACGCGTTGATGGTCGTCGAATTCTACGGCGTTACCGAGCCGGAAGTTGCGTCGAAGCTGGACAGGCTCAAAGTACACCTCGAAAAGAAGCGGATCGGTTTCAGCTACCTGCCTGTTGTCAATCCGGTGCAGCAGGCCAACATCTGGAACACTCGCAAGATGGCCTTGGGACTTTTGATGAGCGTGTCCGGCGACAAGAAGCCGATCGCGTTCGTGGAAGATCCCGCAGTGCCGATTGCGAAGATGCCGGCGTTCCTGCGAGGCTTCCAGGAGATCCTCGAGGCCCACGACGCCCACGGTGGCTATTACGGGCATGCATCGGTGGGCTGCTTGCACGTGCGCCCCATGATCAACCTCAAGAAGGCGTCTGAAGTTGAAAAGATGGGCAGTATCCTCGACGAGGTGTCGGCCCTCGTCGGCGAGTACGGCGGCTCGATGAGCGGCGAGCACGGCGACGGTATCGCGCGCGGGAAATACAACAAGCACCTCTTCGGCGCCGAGATCTACGGCGCTTTCAAGAGGGTAAAGGCTATCTTCGATCCGGAGAACATCATGAACCCCGGCAAAGTCGTCGACGCGCCGGAGCCGACCGAAAGCTTGCGCTGGGGTGCGGACTACCAAACGATTCAGATCGACACCAAGCTCAACTTCAAACGCGAGGGCGGCTTTGCGCGGGCGATCGAGAATTGCAACGGCATGGGTGTCTGCCGCAAGCGTGACGTAGGAACGATGTGTCCGTCGTATCATGCGACGCTCGACGAGGAGCACTCGACGCGCGGTCGTGCCAACGCGCTTCGTGCGGCGCTATCGGGGAGGCTGCCGGCTGCCGAGCTGACCTCGAAGCGTATGTACGATGTGCTGGATCTTTGTCTGGAATGCAAGGGCTGCAAACGCGAATGTCCGACGAACGTCGACATGGCGAAGATCAAGTATGAGTTCCTGGCGCACTATTACGCCCAAAACGGCACGCCCCTGCGCGCTCGCATGTTCGCCGGTGTCGAAACGCTGAACAAGTGGGGCAGCCGCTTTCCGTTGCTCGCGAACTTCACCATGGGTCTCGCGCCGGTGAAGTGGATGCTTCACGCGTTCATCGGAATCGACCGGCGGCGCAAGATGCCGCCGTTCGCGTCGCCGACCTTCGTGAAGTGGCACCGCCGTCGCAGCGGCGGGACGTCAACCATGGGCAAGCCGAAGATCGTGCTCTTCCATGACTGCTTCATGAACTACAACTACCCTCAAGTCGGGCGCGCCGCGACGGAAGTGCTGGAGAAGGCCGGGTACGAAGTCATCCTGGCGGACAAGAAGTGCTGTGGCCGCCCCATGATCTCCAAAGGATTTATCGAAGACGCCCGCGATGCCGCCAGACACAACGTGCGTACATTGGCGCCGTACGCCGAGCAAGATATCCCGGTTGTCGGCTGCGAGCCGAGTTGCCTGCTCACGCTGAGAGACGACTACTTCGACCTGGTCTCCGACGAGCGGGTCGAGAAGGTGGCCGAGAACGCCTGGATGCTCGACGAGTTCCTGGTTCGCTTGCATCGGTCGAATCAACTGATGCTTCGGTTCCAAGACGATTCCGGGCAGGTTCTCTTTCACGGCCATTGCCATCAAAAGGCTCACATCGGCAACTCCTCCAGCCTGGACGCGCTCCGTCTCGTACCGGGTCTGGACGTCAAAGAGGTCAATTCCGGCTGTTGCGGCATGGCCGGTTCCTTTGGGTTTGAGAAGGAGCACTACGAGATTTCTGAAACCATCGGCCGCCAAAGGTTGCTGCCCGCGGTCGAAGCGGCGTCTCTCGACACCGAGATCGCCGTCAGCGGTGTTTCCTGCCGCCAACAGATCACTCACTTCACAACGCGTCGGCCGCGCCACGTGGCCGAGATTCTACGGGGAGCAGTCGCGGATTAGCAGACGTCGCCTCCCGGGCGGAGGTCTGCCGGACCGGTCGCTCCCATTGCATGTCACGAACGGAAACCATCAACCACCTCACTCTCAGTGGTACTCTCGCGGCGCTGACGACTTGCATCCTTTGGGGTGGCAATGTAGTTGCCCTGAAGATCGGTTTGCAGACCTTTGCGCCCTTCTGGAGTGCCTTTTGGCGGATGTTGGCGGGGATCGTAGTGGTCGCGGTGTGGGGTTGGAGCCAGAGAATCCCGCTCGTACCGACTCGGGGCGAACGGCGGTTGCTGGCTGGGTTGGGATTCTTGTTTATCGTACAGATTTCAGCGCTGAACTTCGGCGTGCATTGGACCTCACCGGCCTATGCCGTCGTGTTGCTGAACTCCCACCCGGTCTTTGCCAACTTCGTCGGGCACTTCTTCGTGCCCGAGGACCGTTTGTCGTGGACGCGCGTGCTCGGTCTCGCGCTGGCGTTTGGCGGGATTTGCGTCGTTTTCCTGGGCAGGCCGGATATCTCTCTGGGCGCGAGGCCCATCCTCGGTAATTTGATGGTCACTTTCTCTGGTTTCCTGCTCGGAGCGCGCACTGTCTACACACAGCGGCTGGTTCAGACGATTGATCCTGTTCAACCCATCCTGTGGATGATGATATTTTCCCTTCCGGTGTTTCTCGTCGCCGCTTTGAGTCTCGAGAAACCCTTCCTGCAGCCAGTCAGTGCTGAAGCCGTTTGGGCCATCCTCTTTCAAGGGGTTGTCATTGCGGGTTTCTGTTTCATGGTTTGGACGACGCTGCTGAAGACCATCAGTCCCGGCGCTCTCTCGATGTTCGCATTCAGTACGCCCATTTTCGGTGTCCTGTTGAGCGGCCTGATCTACGATGAGGCGATCACCGCGAGGCTGATCTTCGGAGTCTTTGCCGTTACGGCGGGCATCCTGATCGCCACCGGCAGGCGCCCCGGAGAGCGGGTGCCCGTTTCCGTCAAGGAGCCTGCGCGATGAGAGCCCTTCTTAAAGGATGGCAGGCGCGCGCTATCCCCGCGGTCACCCCGTCGCCGCCGCTCGAAATGGGCGACGGCGCACCTCACCGCAACAAGTCCGTAGGTGTGGCGGTCGCGCTGGTGGCTCTCTGCATTTCTTTCTTCTGGGGCGCCAACATCGTAGCGTTGAAAGTTGGTCTGTCAGTCTTCGCGCCGTTCTGGGGAGCCTGCTGGCGAATGGGCATTGGTGCGGTCATCATCGGTCTGTGGGCGCGCGGCGAAAGGGTTCGCCTTTGGCCCGATCGCGAAGAGTGGGGTCCCTTGCTGGCGCTCGGACTGTTCTGCTACGTCCAGATCTCGCTGTTGAACCACGGCGTGAACCTGACTTCGGCCGCTTACGCCGTGATGCTCATCAGCGCGCACCCCATCTTTACCAATCTGCTGGCGCACTACTTCGTGCCGGGCGATCGTGTTTCCAGGATGCGCGTTGTCGGTTTGAGCGTTGCGTTCGCTGGCATCTGTTGCATTTTTCTCGGCAAGCCTGCTGCCCACTTGGCCCCGCATCCCTATTGGGGCAATATCATCTGCACCGTATCGGCATTTTTTGTCGCGGCCCGCACGGTCGCAACCAAGAGAGTCGTCCAGCGGGTTGACGCAACCCGCGCCATTTTTTGGACGTTGGTCATCGCCGAGCCGTTCTTTCTCGCAACGGCGCTGCTCTTCGAGCCGGTAACGATTGCTCCGCTGACGTGGTTGCCGGTTGCCGCAATCATTTATCAGGGCGTGATCGTGGCGGGCTTCTGTTTCATCATGTGGACGCGGCTCCTGCGTGACTATCCGCCGGGCGTGATTTCGGTTTTCGCCTTCCCGGCGCCCTTGTTCGGCGTGCTTTTCAGTACTCTCGTCTTTTCCGAGAGTCTGCCGGCATCGTTCATGGTGGGCGCCGCCGGCGTCGTTACGGGCATTATCATCGTCGCCCGGCATCAACCCCGCAAGACAGTCGAGCCGATCAGAACCGAGCAGACCGAGCCGGTCAAACGCGCCGCATAGAAGCGGTTCCGTTCTGTCGACGGCCAAGCCGACCGGATCCCGGCCTGCGGAGGGATCCTGCTAAGCTGGGCTGCCTGTGGCTTCTCGACTGCAGCCGATCGGCTGGACGACCGCTCTGATCGCCTTGGGCGTATGCTTCTTCCGGGGTGGAAACCAGGTTGCGCTCAAGTTTGGCCTCACCGGTTTTCCCCCTTTCCCCACCGCTTTTCTTCGCATGATTGTCGGGGCGCTCGCCGTGGGTCTGTGGGCGGTAGTACGCGGCGCGGACCTCAAAATCCGAACGGATGAGCGCCGCCCCCTGGCGCAACTCACTCTCCTGTTCCTCGTGCAGATCGGCATCTTGCATATTGGCGCCGACTACACATCTCCCGCCTATGCCGTCATCCTCATCAACTCGAACCCGATCTTCGCGAACCTCATCGCCCACTTTGTCGTGCCTGAAGATCGGCTGTCGCCGGCGCGGGTGCTCGGCCTGGCCGGCGCCTTCATCGGTGTCGTCGTCGTCTCGTTGGGCCGCCCCGACGCGGCTCTCGCAAGGAACCCGTTAGCGGGCAACTTCGCTGTTCTGGTCTCTGGAATCCTGGTCGCCGCGAGGCTTGTCTATACGCAACGGCTGGTACAGAGAATCGAGCCCGCCAAACTGGTCTTCTGGCAAATGGTTCTATCGCTGCCCGGTTTCGCTTTGGCCGCCTGGATCGCGGGTCAGGGCATTCGGGGGCCGGTGACCTGGCAGGCTGTCGCTGGCACGAGCTACCAGGGGGCTGTCGTTTCCGGCCTGACCTTTATGGCTTGGGCGGTCCTGCTGCAGAAGCATAGTCCGGGTTCGTTGTCCGTCTTCTCGTTCACGGTGCCGATCTTCGGAATATTGTTGAGCGGCTGGCTTTTCGGGGAAGCACTCACGTCCAGGCTGATCTTCGGCGCTCTGACGGTCACCGGCGGCATCGCAGTAGCGACACGCGCGGGACGCAAGGCCGTCATCGAGGCGGGATAGAATGCGGCCTGACCTGCATTTCTCACCACGTGGTGAGAAAGCCAGGTTAACCCAAGATGCCGCGCATCATTCTGTCGATGCGGTCGAGAGCTTCGTGGATCTGGTCCAGCGCGGTCGCGTAGCTGAAGCGCAGGTAGCCCTCGCCGAACGAGCCGAAGCTCGTCCCCGTCAGGCAGGCCACTCCGGCCTCGTTGAGAATGCGGTCGGCCAGATCATCGGAAGGAATTCCCGTTTTCTTGACGTTCGGGAAGGCGTAGAATGCTCCCCCGGGCATGGTGCACGAAAAGCCGGGAATGCGGTTAAAGCCCTCAACGATCACCTCGCGCCGTCGCTTGAATTCCGCGACCATCTCGATTACGGCTTCTTGTGGGCCCGTGAGGGCTTCGATGCCGGCTCGCTGCGAAAAGCTGGCCGTGTGCGATACACAGTTGACCATCATCAGGCAGACCCCGTCCACGAGCCATTTCGGCATGACTCCATAACCCATGCGCCAACCGGTCATGGAGTACGTCTTGGAGAAGCCGTCAAGGATGATCGTCTTCTCGACCATCCCCGGTAGTGACGCGATCGAGAATGGCTTGCGGTCGAAGTAGATGTTGCTGTAGACCTCGTCGGAGAGGACCATGATGTCGCGGTCGCGGACCAATTCGGCGATAGCTCGGATGTCCTCTTCGGGGATGACGCCGCCCGTCGGGTTCTGAGGCGAGTTGATCATCAGAACCTTGGTGCGGGGAGACAGCTTTGCACGCAGCATGTCGAGGTCGAGCGAGAACCCACGCTCTTCAACCAGTGGAAGCGGCACTGGCGTCGCTCCGCAGTAACGAATGACGGACTCGTAGATGGGGAAGCTTGGGTTCGGATAGAGTACCTCGTCACCGGGTTCGAGCAACGCCAGCAATGGGAAGAAAAGGATGGGCTTGCCGCCAGGCGTTACGACGACGTTCTGCTCGCTGACGGAAATGCCGCGTGTTTTCGAAACCAGTTCTGCGATCACCTCTCGTAACTCGGGATCGCCTTGTGTCGCACCGTATTTCGTCCAGCCGTCGGCAAGCGCCTGCCGGCCGGCCTCGACAATATTCACTGGCGTCGGGAAGTCGGGCTCGCCGATTTCCATGTGGATGATGGAGTGACCCTTGGCTTCGAGAGCCCGTGCTTTCACCAGAACATCAAATGCGCCCTCGCCGCGGACGCCTTCCATACGGCTCGAAAGTCTCATGGTCTTTTACGTTTCCTGCCGAGATGGTTCCGCTGGATTCCGCTCATATCACCGCGTGGCTAGCGGCGGGTGCCCTTGATCTCGGTGTTGAACTTGAACAGCGTTTTACCGGCTGTGACGTAGAGGGTCTTCATGTCGGGACCTCCAAAGGCGCAGTTCGTAATGATGTCCTCAGGGATCGGAACGAACTGTATCAGCTCGCCGTCCGGTGCGAAGACGTGCACGCCGCACTTCGTGTCGAGGGTCTCGCTGGTCTTGCGCAGACGATGCAGGCCGGCGGCTACGTAGAGGTTGCCTTCGCTGTCGATGGTCATTCCGTCTCCGCTGCGGCCAGGATAGAAATCGTGAAAGACCCTCATGTTCGTGACCGTTCCGTCAGGCCGCAGGTCATAGGCTCGGATCATCCGGGCGCGGTCGGCGTCGGGATGCGCCTCGATCAGATAGAACGTCTTGTCGTCCGGGGAAATGACAAGGCCGTTCGGCTTGTCGATGTCGGGCGCTTTGAGGATCTGGTGGATCGAACCATCGGTGTCGATGCGGTAGACGGCGTCGACGTTCGTCTGGTCGGGCGCGGGATCCCTGCGGGGGCGGTCTGTGAAATACAACCGGCCCTGACTGTCGAATGTGACGTCGTTCGGCTGGCTGAGGCGTTTGTCCCCGAAGGATTCTGCGATGACCTCGATCTCGCCAGTCTCCAGGTTGGTGCGGGTCAGCCTCGGGTTGTCGAGTTGGGCGTTGCTGCCTTCGCAGGCGATGAGGCGCCACTGGTCGTCGAAAACGAGGCCGTTGGCGCGATTGCTGTTCTCCCTGAAGACAACAAGCTCGCCATCGGGCATCGCCCGCATGATGCGGTGGCTCCTTGTATCGGTGAAGAAGACGCTGCCGTCTTTGTAGACCGTCGGACCTTCGGTGAAAGCGATGCTCGCGGCGGCCTCGACCTTGGGAATGACGCCCGCAGGGGCGCTCTCCATCACGGACTCGGAAGCCGGCGCGCAAGCGCTACCGGTCAGCCATGCACAACCCAAGGCCAGTGCTAGAATGGTGATCCCAATTACTCGGTTCACAAGGTCCTCCGAAGGGTCTTCGCGTCGAGAAACCGTAACAGTATACCCCGCGTTTGGAGCGCGGCGAGCTTGTTGAGCCCCGTGCGGCGGACGCATCCATTTCCCTAAGTGAGTCAATGGCATGGCAGATCAGGAAACACCTCTCGTCGGAATCCTCATGGGTAGCACGTCCGATTGGGAGACGATGAAAAACGCGTCGGATGTGCTGAAAGACTTCGGCGTGCCCCATGAATGCAGGGCGCTGTCGGCGCATCGCACGCCGGAGGCGGTGGTGGAGTTTGTCTCGTCGGCTGAGGACCGCGGTATCGAGGTCATGATCGCGGCGGCAGGTGGAGCGGCTCACTTGGCCGGCGTCGTGGCGGCGCACACCATCCTGCCGGTGCTCGGCGTGCCGATGTCCAGTGTGTTGAACGGACTGGACTCGCTGCTTTCGACGGTTCAGATGCCCGGCGGAATCCCGGTCGGAACTCTCGCCATTGGCAAGGCCGGTGCGAAGAACGCCGCGCTGCTGGCGGTCGCCATCCTGGCGCGCAAGCGGCCCGAGCTGCGCGAGAAACTGATCCGGTTTCGCGAGTCGCAGACAGAGAAGGTCAAGGCCGCGACCTTGCCGGTGTGACCATCCGCCGGCTCGCGGCCCCGAAATTGACACCCCTGAGGATCGCTGATAGCTTGAAACCTGCGGCTGCGGTTTCTTGCCGCCGGCCCTCCTGATGGACCCCTCCCACATCCGTAATTTCTGCATCATTGCGCATATCGATCATGGCAAGTCGACGTTGGCCGACCGCCTGCTCGAGTTGACCGGCGCTTTGACCGCCCGGGAAATGAAGGCGCAGGTCCTCGACAGCATGGACCTGGAGCGGGAACGCGGCATCACGATCAAGGCGCAGGCCGTCCGGCTTGAGTACGAGGCCGAAAACGGCGAGCGCTATCAACTGAATCTGATCGACACGCCCGGTCATGTTGACTTCTCCTACGAAGTCTCACGAAGCTTGGCGTCGTGCGAAGGAGCGTTGCTTGTCGTCGATGCTGCCCAAGGGGTGGAGGCCCAGACACTGGCCAACACGTACCTGGCTCTCGACCACGGCCTAGAAATCATACCGGTGGTCAACAAGATTGACCTGCCCGCGGCGGAACCCGAGCGGGTGCGCGAGGAGATCGAATCGACGATCGGGCTCGACGCTTCCGGCGCGCTCCTCGTCAGTGCGAAGTCGGGCCAAGGCGTCCCAGGCATTCTCGAAGCCGTCGTCCATCGCATACCGCCGCCTCGAGGCGCCCCGGACGGTCCCTCCAGGGCTTTGCTGTTCGACTCCTGGTATGACACCTACCGTGGAGTCGTCATGCTCGTCCGTATGATCGACGGGTCATTGCGCAAGGGCATGACGATTCGTATGTGGTCGACCGGACAGGCTTTCACCGTAGAGGAAGTTGGTTTTCGCACGCCGAAGGCGCAGGTGAGCCCATCGCTGCGTTGTGGCGAGGCTGGTTGGGTTGTCGCGAACATCAAGGATGTCATCGAGACCAAGGTCGGCGACACGATTTACGACGCCGCCAACCCGCCGTCCGAGCCGCTGCCAGGCTTTCAGGAGTCTCGGCCGATGGTCTTCGCCGGGCTCTATTCCGTGGAATCCCATGCGCACGCCGCTCTGCGCGAGGCGCTGCTGAAGCTGCAGCTCAACGACCGCTCGTTCCAGTTCGAGCCGGAAAGCTCCGCGGCGCTCGGGTTCGGTTTCCGGGCCGGTTTTCTCGGACTGCTGCATCTGGAAATCGTGCAGGAACGGCTGGAGCGGGAGTTTGGCCTCGATCTCATCACAACGGCCCCGGGAGTACGGTATCGCATCCGCAAGACCGACGGCGAAACCATCGAGGTCGATAACCCCAGCCGTTGGCCGAACACCCCGGACATCGATCATGTCGAGGAGCCTGTGTTCACCGTCACGGTCATCACCCCGGATGACTATCTGGGCGGCATACTGAAACTGCTCGAAGACAAGCGCGGCGTCCAGAAGGGTTTCGAGTACGTTGCGAGCAATCGGGTTGTGTTGACCTACGAAGTTCCGCTGAGCGAGATCGTGCTGGATTTCTACGATCGGCTCAAGACAGCCTCCCGGGGCTACGCCTCGGTCGACTATCATTTCGCGGCCTATCGTGAGTCGCCGATGGTCAAGCTCGATGTTCTTGTCGCGGGCGGCCCGGTGGATGTCCTCTCGATCATCGTGCACAAAGAGGCGGCGCACGAGCGAGGCAAGGCGCTGATCGAAAAGATGCGCAAGCTGATTCCCCGGCAGATGTTCGAGGTCGCCCTACAGGCGGCCATCGGCAACAAGATCGTTGCCAGGAATAGCATTGCTGCGCTGCGCAAGAACGTCCTGGCCAAGTGCTACGGGGGAGACATTACTCGGAAACGCAAGCTCATTGAAAAACAACGAGAGGGCAAACGTCGCATGAAACGTGTGGGCAAAGTGGATATTCCCCAGGAGGCGTTCTTGGCCGTTTTGAGTGTCGGTGAGGAGGCCTGAAACCCGTTCCTGCAAGCGTCCTGAGTAAGGCGCCGATCCGTTGACAATCCGCCTGGTGTTTGCGGCATAATAAAGTTTACTGATATTGTTCAGGTTTCTCTGAGCAACCGTTGTCGAAGTAAACCTCCATTTATCGGCGTTCGCCGGATTACCTGTTGAGCAATGATCAAAGTTGAGCGTTTGACCAAGCGGTACGGTCCGACTTTGGCCGTCAAGGACATTACCTTTGAGGTCGAAAAAGGTGAAATTGTCGGCTTCCTCGGACCGAACGGCGCCGGCAAGACCACCACGATGCGCATCCTGACCGGATTCTTGCCGCCCACATCGGGTACAGCGAGCGTGGCGGGCCACGACGTGCTGGAGGAGCCCCTGGAGGTGAAGAAGCACATCGGTTACCTGCCCGAGTCTCCGCCCGTCTATCCCGAAATGCCAGTCGAGGGATACCTCGATTTCGTCGGCCGGCTTAAGGGCATTCCCAGCGGAGAGGTGAATCAACGCGTCGATAGCGTCGTCGAAGGGTGTGCGTTGGGAGACGTTCGCCAAAAGCTGATCGGACAGTTGTCCAAGGGTTACCGCCAGCGGGTCGGCTTGGCGCAGGCTCTGATTCACGACCCCGCAGTTCTGATCTTCGACGAGCCCACCGCCGGACTGGACCCCAAGCAGATCGCGGAAGTCCGGCAACTCATTCACGACCTCAGCGGCGACCACACGATCATCCTGAGCACGCACATCCTGTCGGAAGTGCAGAGCATTGCGAGCCGCATCATCATCATCAATGACGGCAAGCTTGAAGCCAGCGATACGCCGCAAAACTTGATGGCGCGCATGCGGGGTCATGAGTCTTTGCTGATCGAGATCGACGGTCCGCCCGAGGACGTTGAGGAACGTCTGTTGGCGGTCGAAGGAGTCAACGGCGTGAGCCGGAAGAACGGACATGCCGGCCGCACGAGTTGGTCAGTCGAGACCAGCAAGGATGCCGTCATCCGAAGTGATCTCGCTCGCGTGGTGGTGGAATCCGGCTGGGGTCTCTATGAGATCCGCCCGATCGGTATGAGCCTCGAGGATATCTTCCTCAAGCTGACGGCGTCGGAGGACGCCGCCGAGGCTGCCGCACAGGATGAACCGGTTGCTGAAGCCGGCGCCGATTCGCCGGACGAAACCGAGGAGCCGACCGCTTCCGAAGCCGCGGCTTTACCTCAAGAGGAGCCGCCCGAAGAGCAGGAAGAATCTTCGAAACAGGAAGGAGCCGCTGCGTCATGAGAAACGTTTGGACGATCGCAAGCCGCGAACTGAGGAGCTACTTCGCTTCACCGATCGCCTATATCCTTCTCGCGATGTTTTCGCTCATCTTCGGCTATTTCTTCTTCAGCGCGGTCGCGATATTCGTGGACTTTGCGAGCCGCGGCCAGATGGGCATGCAGATGCCCCCGATGAACGTGGATCAGTTCATCATCCAGCCGACCCTCGGCAATTTCAGCATCATTCTGCTTTTCCTCTCGCCGATGATCACGATGCGGCTGTTCGCTGAAGAGAAGCGGAGCGGCACGATCGAGCTGCTGCTCACGTCGCCGGTACGGGACTTCGAGATCATCTTCGGCAAGTGGCTTGCCGCCGTGCTGTTGTTTGCCTGCATGCTGGCGATTTCGATGCTGAACCTGGCGGTGATCTTCCTGCTCAGCACGCCGGATTGGCGGGCTCTTCTCGTCGGCTACCTGGGGCTGTTGCTGATGGGTGGAACGTTCCTCGCGATCGGTGCGTTCATCTCGACCTTGACGAAGAATCAGATCGTCGCCGGCGCCTTGACTTTCGGCGCGTTCCTGCTGCTGTGGGTTCTGGACTGGGTCAACGCCTATAGCACATCGACGGTCGGCAAGGTGTGTCAATACATCGCGATCGCGCCGCACTTCGAGCAGTTCTCGAAGGGAGTGATCGAACTGAAGGATACGGTCTACTACTTGAGCGCCATTGGGCTGGGTCTCTTTCTGAGCAAGCGCTCATTGGAATCACTGCGCTGGCGCGCATGAAGCGGGAGGTGGTCCAAAAGATGGATTGGGATTGGGTCAAGACAAGACAGACGAAATACGGGGCGTACTCGGCCGTATATGTCCTCGTCACGATTGCGATTCTGGTAGCGGCGAACTATCTTGCGAACCGCTACAACGAGACTTTCGATGCGACCAGGAACAAGCTCTACAGCCTGTCCGATCAGACGGAGAAGATCCTGGACAACCTTGATCGCGACCTCACGATCTACTACTTCGACCGCAGTACGGACTTCGGCGCCGCCCGTTCGTCGCTCGTGCGGTACGAGAATGCTTCCAGCCGCGTGTCGGTCGACTACATCGATCCTGATAGCCAACCTGAAATGGCGCAATTGATGAACATCCGTACCTACGGTACGGTGCTCGTCGAGGTGGGAGGCAATCGCGAGGAAGCTTCTTCCAGTGAGGAAGAGGACGTCACGAACGCCATCATCAAAGTGCTCAAGGGCGAGGACAAGAACGCCTGCATTCTCACGGGACATGGTGAGGCGGATACGGATGACACCGATCGCGACGGATTTTCGGGCGCCCAGCAGGCGATACAGGACGCGAACTACGAGACGCAGGTAGTGTCGTTGCAGCAGGAAGTTGAAGTCCCTTCCGATTGCACTCTGGTGATTCTTCCCGGTCCCGAAGCGGGCTATCTGCCGCCCGCGGTCGAAACCCTCAAGCGTTACGTCGAGGGCGGTGGCCGCGCGCTCATCATGATCGATCCCGACAACAGCCCCGCGCTGGCCGGGATGGTCGCCGGCTGGGGCATCCGTGTCCGTGACGAAACGGTGGTCGATTTCTCGCCGGTCGGCCAGTTCTTCGGCATGGGGCCATTGTCCCCGTTGGTTGCTGACTATGAGGATCATCCGATTACTGACGTCATGGGTAACACGGCGAGCTTCTTCCCGATGTCCCGCGGTGTCGACGCGGGCGACGCCGTATCCGGCTGGAACGTCGAGGAGCTCTTCAGCACTACCGCGGGGGCTTTCGCTACGGCCGAGTTGAAGGTGGAAGACGGAGAGTTGATCCGGGACCCGGCCGCGGAGCGCGAGGGCCCCATTACGCTTGCCGTTGCGGCGACTCAAGATGTGCCATCGGATACAACTGGCTCCGAAGAATCCGCCGGTGACAATGAGGCGGATGCGGATGTTAGCGAAAGCGCGTCAGACGACACAGATGAGAAAGAGTCGAGAGTAGTGGTCGTCGGTTCCTCTCGGTTCGCCCGCAATTACGCTTTGGGCCGCGGCGGGAACCTTGACCTGTTTCTCAATATGATGAACTGGTTGAGTTCCGATGAGGACCTGATTTCCATCCGTCCCAAAGACCCCGAGAATACGCCGCTGGACCTCTCGCAGGCGCAGGTGTCGCGCCTGTTCTGGATCAATGTCATCGGACTGCCGCTGGTGATTGTGATCTTCGGCGTCCGCGTGTGGTGGATGCGCCGCTGACCCGCGCGATCACCGGCTCGACCTTCTTCCCGTCAAAGATGAGCAGGGAGGCAAGACTATGAACCCCTTGAGGCTTCTGATCGCCGCTGGCATTCTTGCCGTGCTTGGAGGGCTGGTCTATTGGAGTGAGGAGAACCCGCCGGTATCCGACGACGAAAGAACGCCTGTCGTCGATCTCGAGACAAACGAGGTCCGGGCGCTCACGGTGGAACGTCCTGGGCACGACGCGATCATGGTTGTGCGAGGTGAAGATGACGAGTGGAAGTTCGCCCCGCCGCTTACGATCCCCGTTAACGGATCGTCGATCAACCTGTTGCTGAATAATCTCACCCCGATGAACTCCGACCGCGTTGTCGAGGAGGAAGTCGCCGACTGGCGTCCCTATGGCGTCGATGGCGATGACTGGTCGCTGCGAGTCGACGTGACGGCCAAGAAAGAGGACCAGGAGGAAGAGACCTACCGGGTGGTCTTTGGCGACGAGACACCGACCGGCTCGGGGGTTTTTGTGCGCCTCGACGGCGATCCCCGCTTGTTTACGGTTTTTAGCTACATCAAGAGCGGATTCGAGAAGGAAGTCTTCGACCTCAGAGAGAAGAAGCTGCTGAAGGTCGACCAGGACAGGATTTCTCGCGTTACCGTCGACGTTGGATCTCGATCGATCGAGTTTGGCAAGAGCGGAGATGCGGATTGGCAGATCCTCAAGCCAAAGCCTCTCCGGGCCGACAATTTCAGCGTGGGCGATTTGGCTCGCTCGGCCTACAACGCCGAGATGGTTTCGGTCCTCGAGGAAGGCGAGCCTACTGGTAAGTATTCCTTCAGGCGACCCTTCGCCACGGTCGAGGTCGTCGACGAGGCGGGCGCGCATACTTTGACCATCGCAAAGGATGCCGACGACAAGTACTACGCCAAGAGCAGCGACCTTGACGGCGTGTACGAGGTCTCGTCAACGCTCCCGGAGGCGCTCGACAAGCCTCTGGAGGACTTTCGCAACAAGAAGCTCTTCGACTTCGGCTTCGTTGATCCGGAAGCCGTCCAAGTGCGCGACGGCGATGCTCATCTGACGATCGCCAAACAAGAGGACAAGTGGGTCCTCACTTCCGACGAGGATCGCGAGCTGGACGCCGAGAAAGTCCAGACCCTGCTCGATGCCCTACGGGGACTTTCCGTCAAGGAGTTCACTTCCGATGAGTCGGCCGACCAGACGAAGTTCGGTCTTGAGGCCCCAACGATCGAGACTGAGGTGGTGCAGGCGAGCGGCGGCGGCACGGAGCAGGTCGTGATCAGTGATCCCTCCTCCGATCAGGTCTACGCTGCGATACCAGGCCAAGCAAGCACCTATGAGCTCGAGAAGGGCGATATCGAGGAACTGCGGACCAGCATCTCTAACCTCGCAAAGCCGGACGAGGAAGAAGAGGAAGCTGGCGAGGACAAAGAGTCGGAATCCTGACCCGCTGCTTTCCTCTTAGCGGGCAATGGTTCGGCGAACGTCCAATAGCGCTGCCTGAGAATCCGGAGGAATCGGATCTGCGCTCTTCGATACGCTTCCGTCGTAAGCCTCATCGATTGAGATATTGCTCTTCTCCAGAGTCTGGCCGGTCGATAGGTCCAGGCTGATCTTGGCCTTGATGTAGTTGTTCTGGGACCGAATCTCGTCCGTGCGGGAGAATGCCAGGTCCCGCTGGACCTGCACGATCTCGAAAATCGTTGATGCTCCAAGATTGAATTTCTTCTGCTCGGCTTCGAGGGTCTTCTCTTGCAGGACTCGGGACTTCCGGGCCGCTTCGTATTGCGCCCTTGCTTGACGCACGCCGATCACTGCGTCCTGAACTTCGCGGCGAATCGTGTTCTCTGACTGCCGCAGGCGAATCTCGGCTTGGCGCTTCTCGAGTAGAGACGCGGCCAGGTCCGCTTGTGCCTGGCGGTTCTTGAGGGGAATGCGCAGTTGGACGCCGATCTGATAATCGGGGAAGTTCCTGCGGAACACCTGCCCCAGGCTTGTGCCCAATCCACCGAGAAAATACTCCGTGGGTGTGACGAGCGTCTGCCCGGGGAACGGCAGGAAAAGGTTGTTCACCTCCCCCGCGAGACCGTTGTTCGTGAGGTCGCCGACCAGGTTTACTTGGGGTTTCAGCGAGTTGCGCACACCCTTGAGGTTGATGTCGCGATTGGTCAATTGCACCCGGCTGCGCAGGATTTCCGGCCGCGCCTTGAGCGCAAGGTTCATCAGGTCCTGAATCGGCTGCACGGTTTCCGTGGCGGGTACTTCGATGCGGTCCGTCGGAACGATCTCGGCTTCCAGGACGGAAGGGCTTTGCAGACCATTCTTGCTGATCGCGTTCTTGAGCACGTTCTCCTGCTGCTGAACATTGGTGATGGCAGCCGTCAGGTTCTGCTGTGCGGTGGCGACCTCGGCTTCGGCGCGAACGATCTCGATTGGCGCCAACGTGCCGATCTCGACCCGGCGCTTGTTGTCCTGATAGAGTTTCTCCGCCCTCCGAAGGTCCTCTTGCCGACCTTGCACGTCCGCGATGAACGTGACCAGGTCCCAGTAAAGGTTCTGTACCTGGGCCACCGTTGCAATTACCTGCTGTTTGAAGGCCAGGTCCGATATCTCCTGGTTGTTCTTGGCGACACGAATGATTCGCGAGTTCAGACTCCGGCCGAAGCCCTGAATCAGCGGTTGCGTCACGGTCAGGCTGATATTGCTCGCAAGGTTGGGGTTGAAGTTGCTCCGGAGGCTGTTGGTGATGCTACGGCGATTGTTCCATCCCAGCGAAGCCGTAGCACCGCTGAGAAAACCCTTGCGCATAGTGATGTTCGAGTTGCTCACCTCTCTGATGAACGTGTTCGTGCCGGTGATGAAATCGGTGGTCTGAGGATTGCTGAAATGCCCCCAATCGATACCGGCGGTGATCCGCGGGTCGAGGTTCGGCAGCGCGGTGCCGAAGAACGTGCTTGCGTCGCCGACGCCGGCCGCTCCTTGCCCGCCGCCGCCTGCCCGATCGTCGATGCCCGTGACGTCACCTCCCCGTCCGCCAACGCCCCCTGCGGCGGATTGGCCTGTCGACAGCGTGCTGATCTGAGTCTGAACGCCACGCAGTTGCCCTCCCGAATGGGCTCGCAGCACATCCGCATCCGCCTTGAGAGGTTCGTACCGCGCGTAGACGATATCCAGGTTGTTCTCGACCGCAAGAGCAATCGCGTCCGCCAGAGAAAGATATATCTTTCCGCCCCGCATCAATTGGTCAAGGCGCGGAGAATTCGCAAAATCCACCGGAGCCGGTTCGGGCACCTTGTACACGTTCGTGAGGCTCCAACGGTTGCCGAACGTGCTGTAATCGACGGGTTGCCCCGGCGGCGGCCCTTGCGCCCATGCAGGCAGCGCAAGACATGTTGTCAGAATGAAGACAAGAGATCTCTGTATCGGTTTCATCACGGATTCTCCGAGACTGCAAGCGAACTCCAACCCGAGCGGATACGATCAAACTGGGTTCGGCCGGCTCCGTTCTGCGAGTACGCTGTCGTTGCTGTAGCTTGTGGTGGGGTAACCCTGCAGAAGGTTTGCAGGCATGGGTGGCGGAAGTTCTTTGTTATCCTAACACTGCGCTGATTCGCTGACAATGGCCACCCTATTAGAGACGCCTTCGGAGCCCGAAAGGTTAGCGGTTGCCCGTGACGCTCTGCACTTCCGCTGATTTCGGATGCGCCATTTCAAAGCGACTCTCGCCTACGATGGTACGGACTTCCACGGCTGGCAGATCCAGCCGAATCGCCCCACCGTTCAAGGCGTCCTGAAGGACGCGCTCGCCGAGATCGAAGGCGTCCCTGTCGATGTGCAGGGCGCCGGACGGACCGACGCTGGTGTTCATGCGCTGGGCCAGGTTGCTTCGTTCGCACTCGCCAACCCCATTCCCACCGGCAATCTCCTCAGGGCAATGAACCGCTTGCTCCCGGAAGCGGTTCGGGTTGTCTCGCTCGAACAGGCATCCCGGGAGTTCCACGCCCGCCACTCGGCCAGCGGCAAACTCTACGAGTATCGGGTCTGGCGGGACGCTATCTGCCCGCCCTTCGTTGCCCGCTACGTCTACCATCATCCTTACCCGCTTGACGAGGCGGCGATGTGCAAGGCCGCTGAGCGATTTGTCGGGAGACACGACTTCCGATCGCTCGCCGCGTCGGGTGGCGACGAAGCTGCATCACCGGTACGAACGATCTTCTCTTCCGTGCTGAGCCGCGACGGCGAACGGCTGATCTATCATGTCCGAGGGGATGGATTCCTTTATCACATGGTCCGGAACATCGTCGGTACGCTGCTCGACGTAGGCCGCTGCCGGCTCAATGCCGACGATGTCTCTGCTATTCTCGACAATAAGCGAAGATCGGCGGCCGGCGCCACGGCCCCGGCGAAAGGGCTCTGTCTGGTCCGCGTGGAATACCCGGAATCCACAGAGAACCGCCTGGAGTCTCGAACAGTCCGTGGTGAAGCCCCGCGCAGCACCGAGAGTGGCCCGCATAGCACCGTGAACGGTGCTGCGTCCGGCTGACAAAGGTGCGACCATGGAGCATATTGAACATATTCGACCGGGAAGCAACGCAGTTCAGCCGGGGTGCATCGCCGCTTGAATGTACCCGGGCTTTTGCCACGGGCTGTTAAATCCGATCTGATTTGCTAAACTGGCGCCGACCTGTGACGGAGGCGCATCACACAACCATGAAAACCACACGAAGAACATTCATGGCCGTAACGGCGGGTGCAGCGGCATGGAGCTGCGGCTCGTCGATGCCGGCCGAGTTCAGCCGTTTCGTTCGCTACGAACATGGCGGTGAGATCGCCTTTGGCGGCCTCGACGGCGAAATGGTGTATCCGATCGAGGGGGATCTGTTTGGAAGCCGCACTCCGACAGGCGAAAGCCTGCCGCTCAGTGAGGTGAAGCTGCTTTATCCCATCCAGCCGACGAAGGTTTTCGCTCTGGCGGGGAACTATTTGAGCCACCTCGGGGCGGGCCGCGAACCGCCGGAACACCCGGAGCCGTTCTATAAGCCGATCACGAGCCTGGCCCACCCCGAACAAGACATTGTGTTCCCCAAAGGCGCTCAGGATGTGCACTATGAGGCCGAATTTGTGATTGTGATCGGCAAAGAGGCGAGCAAGGTTTCTGAAGCCGAGGCCGCAGACTACATCCTCGGCTACACCTGCGGTAACGACGTGAGCGAGCGCAACTGGCAGAACGGCTCGATCGACGGTCCTGAAAACAAGGACATGCAATGGTGGCGCGGTAAGGGCAGCGACACGTTCGGACCCATGGGCCCGGCCATTGCAATCGGCCTCGATTATGAAAAGTCGAAGATTCAGCTCCGCCTCAACGGTGAGGTGAAGCAGGAACAGATGCTCAGTGACCTGATCCACAACCCGGTGCAGACGGTCAGCTTCATCAGCCAGTTCGTGACGCTCCTTCCCGGTGATGTGATCTTCACCGGAACGCCCGGCACGACGAGTGCAATGAAGGCTGGCGACGTGGTCGAAGTGGAGGTCGACGGCATCGGCATCCTTCGCAACAAAATAGCGGGGTGAATGGCTTCTGTGGAACTTCGGCGGTATCAGCCGACTTTTTGGACAACGGATTCCTGTGCATACAACGCGTAGAACATTTTTTGCCGCTTTAGCAGTGGGAGGTGCAGCAATGGCTCAGTCAGGCTCGGGTTCGGGTTCAGCGACCCATTTCGTACGTTTCGAGCAAGGGGGTGCGACCTCCTACGGTATTCTCGACGGCGACTCCATTCAGCCGATTGGAGGTGGCCTCTTCGGGGACCGTGCGCCGAATGGAGACCCTGTCGCCCTCGGTGACGTGAAACTTCTCTATCCTTGTGATCCGCCGAAGGTCTTGTGTGTCGGGCTCAACTACAAGAGCCACTTGGGTGAACGGAAACCGCCGGAGACGCCGGAAATTTTCTACAAGCCTCCTTCAGCGCTGCTTGACCCAGGGGGCGAAATCGTCATCCCCGCCGGCGCCAAAGACGTTCATTACGAAGCCGAGCTGGTCATCGTGATCGGCAAAGAGGCGAAGTCCGTCTCGGTCGAGAATGCGGCAAACCACATCTTCGGTTACACCTGCGGAAACGATGTCTCCGATCGCAACTGGCAGAACGGCACCAAAGGCGACCAGAAGGACGTGCAGTGGTGGCGAGCCAAGGGCGCTGACACGTTCGGTCCGCTCGGGCCGTCTATCGCGACCGCCCTCGATTACGACAAGGCTCGCATTCAGCTCCGGCTCAACGGCCAAGTCAAGCAGTCACAGTTGGTCAGCGATCTGCTCTTCGGACCGGCTCAGGTCGTCAGTCATGTCAGCCACTTCGTCACGCTGTCGCCTGGCGACGTAATCTACACCGGCACTCCGGGTAGTACGAGCCCCATGAAGGCCGGTGATGTCGTGGAAGTAGAGATCGACGGGATCGGCATCCTCAGGAATACGGTCGCCTCGGGTTGACCCAAGCCAGGTCAAGGTTCTCCGGACGGCTGTCAGCAGTGGGCAATGTGTGCTCCGGCACACGCTCTCGCGGCGGAAAGTTCCCATGGAATAATAAGGTGGGAACAAGGCCGGACTTTCAGCAGGGCGTAATGCGGGCGCTTTCTGAAGTGAAACCCGAGAGTCTTCGCCTGGCGGCCCTTGGTGAAAGTCCCATGGCGCGAAGGAAAAAGCGCGGCGGCCACCCGACCTGGAAACGCCCCCTGTCATGCGAAGCATCACCACTATCGGTCTGGGCCTGCTTCTGATTGCTGCTGCATCGTCGGCGCAGTCTTCCGTCGAGGCCTGCAAACCAGGCGGCTTTTCGATTATCGGATTGCCCAACGAAATCAACCCCAGGGCGGAAGGCAAGCTCGGCGTCAACTTCGATGAACGATTCGATGGCCGATTTCTTACGACGGAGAACGTCTGGATTCCGTCGATCGACAGCGGCGTCGAGCGCTGGAATGGGATCAGTGGGGCGGACTGGACGTTTGAAAATCACGGGCTCAGCGCCGGATTTGCTGATTTCGAGGACGGGCTGGTCACGATCGCGTCGTGCGGCGGACTGTTCGCTTGTCCCGATCCGTTGCCCGAGCAACCCGGATCTTCCGTCCCTGCCTTTTTCTCCGAGACCCCCGAGCACAATGCCGTCATTGCGGTGACGTTGGTTGTCGACGACGTTGTTGCCGGAGGTATTGCGGACGCAGACATTTTCTTCAACCCGACGTTCCCGATCAGCTCCCATCCGCGAGTCGAACAGATTGACTTTGAATCGGTGCTGGTCCACGAGCTGGGACACGCGCTTGGACTGGATCACAACGACAACTGCGTCGTCGGTCCGACGATCATGGGGGCCGTCATCGATGTCGGCGAGATCAGGAGAGACCTATTTCGCGCCGAGCGTGAAGGTGTCCGCT
The DNA here is from genome assembly GCA_028819575.1 of Bryobacterales bacterium. Classification (GTDB taxonomy): domain Bacteria; phylum Acidobacteriota; class Terriglobia; order Bryobacterales; family UBA6623; genus JAPPLB01. The sequence goes on from JAPPLB010000007.1 coordinate 59,966, forward strand.
TTCTGTATCCCGCTGACGATGCCCCAGCCGCGCGTATCTTCGACCGGGACAACACGCTGCGTTTTGATGCGGAGCAAGGCGGCCTCCCCCCATTCCCTCAGACGGTTTCGATCTTCGGACCGGGAGGAGCCAAATGGGAGCGGACGATCACGACTGCTGATGACGTAAGGGCCGACGATTGGCTCCGGGCCATTCCGGAAAAGGGTGATTTCCCCGGCGACGGTGAGATGGAAATCAGCGTCGATCCGAGCTCTCTGCCGCCGGGAGAGTATCAGGCAACGGTGGAAGTCAACATAGAAGGCCATCAGGGGCATCCCGTCAGCATCGCGATTCAACTGGCCGTGCTTGCCGAGGAGTCGCCTGGAACGGACCCACCCTTCCTGACAGAGGCGGGTATCACCAACAGCGCGAACTTGCGCTCGTCCCGGCTGGCTGGCGGCTCGCTGTTCACCATCTTCGGCAACTCCATGGCCACATCGGTTGAGCAGGCCGCCTCCTGGCCGCTTTCGACCACTCTGGGAGGGGCACGCGTGCTCGTGAATAACGAGCCGGCAGTACTTCTCTACTCCTCACCGACACAAATCAACGGACAGATTCCACCGGGTGCGAGTCTCGGCCCGGGCGGCATCGTCGTGCGGAATGGGTTTGGTGATTCGGCGCCTGTTTCCATACGAATCGACGCTACCGCCCCGGAGCTGTTTCTGGTGGGCGATGATGATGCGCTCCTCCTCAATCCGGATGCGACTGTCAACTCGGCGGCGAATCCAGCGATGTCCGGTAGCATCGTCAGTGTTTTCTTGACGGGACAGGGCGCCGTTTCCACGCCTCCGGCAGCAGGACGGCCCGCATCGTCAAGACCACACTCACAGGTCATTTCGATCTCCGATGCCGAGATCGATGGGCAGGAGGCGAATCTACACTTCCTTGGGCCGGCCCCCGGTTACTTGGGAATGGCTCAGGGCAATGTGGAAGTCCCCGCAGGCGTTTCCGGACGCGTGAGCATCCGAATTCGTATCGGTGAAACTTGGAGCAATGTCGGATTCATCTATGTGAACTGAGCCATGTCATCGATTTCCATTCGCTGTATCGCCTTCCTGGCTTTCATGGCCGTGTCGGCCGCTCCGTTGGCGGCCTCGACCGTCCTGCCGGTCGATTTTGCCCGGCTTTGCCAAACGGCGCATCACGTGGTCGCCGGCCAGATCGTCGAGATCAGCCCTCTCCGCGACGAGCAGACGGGACACATCTACTCCGATGTCGCCATACTCGTTTCTCATTCCAGCCCCGACTCCCTCGCCGGGCATCGCTACACCTTCCGCATGATCGGCGGTGAGATGGAGGGCAAGCGGCTCTCGATCGTTGACTTCCCGCAATTGCAGTTGAATGACCGTGTCGTGCTTTTTCTCAATGACAGGACATCCACCGTTTTTGGTCCCACGATTGGCCTCTGGCAAGGGGTTTTCTTCGTCGACGACAGCGAAAACGCCACGGTCGTCGACCACCTTCGTCACCCTGTGGTCGGTGTCAGGCAGGAACAACTTCTCCGTTCCGCCAAGTCCGCCGGGACCGTTGGTGGCATCAGCCTCGACGATTTCTTCGATGAAATCAAGGCGCACCGCTTAACAGCTTCCCGGTAGGCTACCTTTGTCGTCCCGGGGATAGGCGAAGTGCGTGAGAGAGCAGTCGGCAAAGGCGCTGTCGCGCAGTCCCACGGACTGGAACCGATCCTCTAACCTGCCTTTCTCACCACGTGGCGAGGCGAAGTGGGTGAGAGGGCCGTCAGGGCGAGACGCGAGCCGCTTGGCGCGCGCAGGCGTACTTGACAGTACGTTGAGCACGGCAAGCAAGCGCAACGAAGTCCTGGCGGTCGTATCGCGTGCTCCGGCCGTCATGTAGTGAGAAATGCAGGTTAAGCTTCCTGGCGGAGTTCATTGCGGCCCCTTCGTGCCAACACCTACAATCGGGGCATGGGCTTGAAGATCGCCGGTCGAGAGTTTTCGTCGCGTTTGATTGTCGGGACGGGGAAGTATCGCAGCTTTGCGCAGATGGCTCGATGCCATGAGCTCAGCGGCACCGATTTTGTCACCGTGGCGGTGCGGCGGGTCAATCTGACCGATCGCTCGAAAGAGTCTTTGCTTGACTACATCGACCGCGACAGGATTTCCTTGCTTCCCAACACTGCCGGCTGCTATACCGCCGACGAGGCGATACGCACCGCTCGCTTGGCCCGCGAAGTCGGTCTCTCCAACTGGATCAAGCTCGAAGTCATCGGTGACCAGAAGACGCTTTTCCCCGACAACGAAGGGTTGCTCGAAGCTACGGAGGTTCTTGTCAAAGAAGGATTTGTCGTCTTGCCGTACACCAATGACGACCTCATCTACGCGCGCAAACTGATCGATGCGGGAGCGGCCGCAATCATGCCCTTGGCCGCACCCATCGGTTCCGGGCTCGGTGTGCAGAACCACAACAACCTGCGCATCCTGCGCGAGATGATCACCGGCGTCCCGCTGATCGTCGATGCCGGGGTGGGCACCGCCTCCGACGCCGCGGTTGCGATGGAGTTGGGCGCCGACGGCGTCCTCATGAACACCGCGATCGCAGAAGCTGAGGAGCCGGAGAAGATGGCCTTGGCGATGAAGTTCGCCGTTGACGCCGGCCGTCTCGCCTACGAGGCCGGACGCATGACGATGCGATCCTACGCCTCGGCCAGCAGCCCGCTTCGGGGCATGGTCAGATAATCATTCTTTCTCAGGAATCTTGACGACAATCTCGCCGGGTTTGGCCCAGCCCAGATCCTCGCGAGCGATCCTCTCGACAGCTTGGCCGTCGGGCGCCAATTCCTTGATGGTTGTTTCGAGCTGATGGTTCTCCAGTTCGAGCCGTCGGATGGCCTGCTCCATCTGCTTTTCTTTCTCCCACGAATCGGTCAACTCACCCAACGCGTCATGGCCGGTCAGCCAAAAAAATCCTGTGACTCCCAGCAGCAGCAGGCCATAGAACATCCAGCGGAGTATTCTTCCTGATTGCAACTTCTCTTTCACTTTTCCGAATTATAGCCAAGATAACACGCGAAGCTGCTCTGTTTCAGTAAGATCGGAGTCTAACCTGCATTTCGTATCACTCGACGGTCGCAGCACGCGATACGACCGTCAGGACTTCGTCGCGCTTGCTTGCCGTGCTCAACGTACTGTCAAGTACGCCTGCGTGCGCCAAGCGGCGCGCGCCTCGTCCTGACGGCCCTCTCACGCACTTCGCCTCGCCACGTGGTGAGAAATGCAGGCTAAGTCTTGTGCTGAAGGAGTCGATCCGTGACCGACAAAGTCATCGTCTACACCACCTGCGGAAATATCACCGAAGCCGAATCGATCGCGCGCAACCTCATCGACAACCGCTTGGCCGCCTGTGTGAATGTGGTTCCAGGTCTGCTCTCCTACTACCGCTGGCAAGGTAAAGTCGAAAACGATACCGAGTTGCTTCTGATGATCAAGACTGCCGGCAGTCTGATAGACGAAGTGCGTAATGCACTCGAGACGCTCCATAGCTATGACCTGCCGGAGATGATCGTGCTGCCCATTATCGGTGGCTCTCCGAATTATCTGGAGTGGCTTGAACAAGAGGTTCAGCCCGAGTCGCCCGCAGAAACGGCTCCCGAAGCCGGCTAGGAGTCTATCCCCCTTTTCTGTGGGACAGACTCCTGGGGCGCACGGCGGCAGTTGGAAAAGGAGAAATCCGCTGTTGTCTTGTTCGTCACCGTCCCGTGTGATTTGGGCGCGGGTGGGGAGCCTGCAATGCGAAGGCCCCGGAAGGAGCCGTGGCGGGCTGGCTGAAAGGGGCTCTTGGCGAGAAACGGATCGCAGACTGATCAGGGGCCGCCGACCTCTTCCACTTCCTCGATCGTTTTTTTGAACTGCGCGTGAGGCTCGAGGAAGCGGGAATCCAGGAGGGCAGCTTTTCGGATATGCTCCATGCCTTCTGTTTTCCGGTTCGACGCAATCAACGCAACGCCGAGGTTGAAATGGCCCTGCGCGGAGAGGGGGTCGATCTTCAAGGCTTGCACGAACGAATCGACGGCCCGGCTGCTGTCGCCCATCTGGTGCAGCGCACTGCCGAGATTGAAGTGCGCTTCGAACGAATCGGGTTCGAGGTCGAGCGCTCGTGTGTATTGGGTCACCGCATCACGATAGTCTCCTTGTGCGGCATGCATGTATCCCAGATTCACCCGCGCATCCACGTAGTCGGGACTGATCTCGATCGCTTCCTCGAGATGGCGGATTGCCTGCTCGATGTCGTTGCGAGTTCCCAGTTCAGCCCCAAGGTTGTTATGCGCGACGGCGTAACGCGGCCGTAGCTCGAGAGCACGGCGATAATGGCTGACTGCCTGGTCTCGATGTCCGGTCGCCGCCAGTGCGATTCCGAGCTGCGTGTGGGCCTCGGAGGAACTCGGCTCCAGATCGAGAGCGCGCCGCAGGTGCGCCAGAGCTTCCTCCGGATCGCCTTGGTTCAGAAGCTCCATGCCCAGATGCAGCCGTGTGTCCGGGTAATCGGGGTTGATCTCCAGAGCACGGCGATACAGACGGATTGCCTGTTCGGGGTCGTTGCGCGCGGCGGCGTTCTGGCCCATCAAATCCATGGTTTCCACGTCATTGCCCAGCAACTCCATCGCCTTGGCAAGTGTGCGGGACGCTTCGTCCAGCCGCCCCAGCCATGAAGAGAGTCGAGCGAGATTTCGTAAAGCGGCTCCGTGAGCCTTCTCATCCAGACGGCCTTCCACCTGCTTGGTAATCCGTGCCAGCGCCTCATCGTTCCAGGTTGCGGCGAGCGAAGCGATGCCCATCTCGTTGAGCGCCTTGAGCAACTCTACTGCGAGCAGGCGATGACCGCTGATCGTCGGGTGCACGTGGTCAAGGAATTCTTCCGAACCCGGGATGCCGTGCTCTGCTTGCTCTTCGGTCAACTCCTGGTAGTCGACAACTCGCACGTCGTTTTCCGCCGCGGCCTCTGTGATGATCCTCCGTATCTCCGGAAGCGCCCGCAGCGGGCAAACGTCTTCTTCCAGTGACCTCTGGAATGCCTGCTTGGCCTCGGAGTACCGCCCCAATGCGTAGAGTGCCCGTCCACGGTGATAATGGACTCCGGCAAAGCGGTCATCGACGGCGATTAGCCGATCGAAGGCATCTACAGCATCCTCCCAGCGATTGCCGGCTGCCGCCTGCATAGCTTTTTCGAAAATTCCGGCGGAGCGGCGCTGATCTTCCAAGGAGAGTCCGGGCCGTGGCTCGCTCTTGAACGGAGGACTGTCTTTCAGATTCGAAGCAGGTGTCACCAGCAGAACATCAGCGTCGCCCGAACGAGCCAGATCGATCATCCGCTGCAGAGTGAATCGGAAATGCACAAGTGTTTGGCGACGGCCATCGTCGTCTCGCTGATACGCGCCGGGACCGATGCTGCTTGCCAGGATGGTATCCACTTCCGACTCCAGAACCCCCCGCTTGTCCCTGACATCCGCCGGTTTGCCTTGGATGCGCTGCATCAGTTGATGCCCAGCAGCGAAGATCCGAGTCCTGCTCAGCAAGCCCGCCGCCTCTGTCAGCGCCCGAGGCGTCTCGATCCTCTGCGGATACGTTCGCCGTTCGAGAAATTCGTTATGCCCCATGTAGATGATGAACAGATCCGGATCGAAGTCCATCAACTCCTCCATGACCACTGCGGCGCGGTAGCTGGCGTAGCTGATCCCACCGGCGTTGATCACTTCCCAATGCCGCGAGATGTCCGCCACCGCGAGCATCTCGCGCAGCCAACCGCTGAATGAAACCTCATCGTTGTAAGGGCGGCCGTACGTAGTCGAACCGCCCAGCGTGAAGATACGGTATGTGTTCGTGGGCTTTCTTTTCATGAAACGCTGGAGATTGAACCAGCGCACCTTGTTCGGAGCGGTAACGAGTTCTCCGCTCCGGCCCGATTCATTCTCAACGAACAGAGGGATGCTTGATGCGAAGCCCACGTAGGGGTCGCTCTGCTCAGCCAGCGGTTCCACGCCGCCGATCGCCAGTCCCAACTCCAGGAGAGTGAAGAACCCGGCCACCGCGACAGCGGCAAAGAGAGATTTCTTGCGTGGCGATATCCGAGGCTGCTCCGGACGGGCGCGTTTTCCCCGGCGCTTGGCCATAGAGCGTTGATTGTAGCGGTCAGCTTCGGCGTGCCGAATCGCACCCTATTCCCTGCAGCCGGTCCTGAGGATGCCTTTTCGAGCGGCTGGGAGCGGCACGAAGCGGCAGGGCTTACAAGTGGGCCAAGGTCTTTTGGGAATACTCGGCGAGTCCGAGCTTCTCCAGCAACCGGATCACAGGCCAAGCCGGATCGATCTCGCGCCGGGTTGCCTTCATGGTCGCCGAGCGCGGGAACTCATGGTGATTGTTGTGCAGCCCTTCGCCCGCTGTGAGCAGCGCGACCCATTGCAGGTTCGTCGCCTTTTGATTCTTGAAGTTCCGGTAGCCGACTTTGTGGCAAACGCTGTTGATCATGGCGTTCAGGAAGATATATATGCCGGCATTGAGGAACCAGGTCGCAATTCCGAGTAACCCGCCGGCCCACCAACTCAGACCGAAGAAATAGGGGAATGAGAGGGCCAGGATCACCATCCCGATCGCCGGCCCCAAGTCGCCGATGAGGGGAATCCGGTCGATCAAATCGTGCTTCCAATGAGGTGTGAAGGTCTCGATCGTTTCCTGGTTCTTGATTTCACGTTTGTACATCACGACATTAAGGAAAAGCACTTTCCACAACCCCTCGATGTAGGGACTATGCGGGTCACCTTCCTCGTCGGAAAAACGGTGGTGTTTGCGATGCACTGCGGCCCACTCGCGCGGCTTGATCCCGGTCGCCAGAGCCAGTTCCAGATGCATCAGAAAAGCAACGAACGGATGGAGCTTGAGTCCCTCATGGGTGACCGTTCGATGAAGGTAGATCGTTGTGCAAAAGCTGGAGATCTGTGCGATGACGAAAGCCGCAAAGATGCACCATAGTGCGATCGATAGCATCAGTATTTCCTCGACTGGGGCTTGTGGCGACAGGAGGGAACCGTTACGGAAACGGCTGACTTGGGCAGGTCAGGACTCCCCACACATGCCCGTATAATCCTACCATGGACCAGCCTGGAGATGGGATGCCCAACCGTACGCGACAACGCTTTTTGCGATGGATGCGCCCGTTCATATCGCGCCAGTTTGTCCTGCGCACATGCCCACCGGGAAACTGTGGCTACGAGCATCCTGGATAAGGGGTTCGTCATTGCCTTGACCGCCGAACGTCTGCTTCGACCTACGGTCCTGGCGGCCGGGGCAAACAACGACCAGGTCAGATTCCTTTCGCCAGAAAACCGCCGTCTACGGGGATCGTCACACCCGTGACGAATTTCGCTGCGTCCGATGCCAGGAATACCACGGCGCCTACCATCTCATCGAGGGTTCCGATCCGGCCCATGGGCGTACGGCGGATGATCGCTTCCATGCGCTCCGGAATATCGAGCAGCTTGGTATTCATGGGCGTTCGGAACACGCCGGGAGCCACCGCGTTCACACGCACGCCGTGAGGCGCCCACTCCGTGGCAAGCGTCTCGGTGAGCATCTTGACACCTGCCTTGCTGCAGTTATAGGCGCAAACCTGAGCGAAACTCACGAAGCTGGTCATCGAGGCCGTATTGATGATGACCCCCGATCCCTGCTTGATCATCTGGCGTCCGAAAATCTGGTTGGCGCGGAAGCTCCCGTTGAGGTTGATATCGATGATGCGGGTCCATTCTTCTTCCGGCACCTCAATGGACGGCTCTTTCTTGAGCACTCCCGCTGTGACCAAAGCCACATCCACTCGGCCGAACTCGGCTACCACGCGGTCGCGCAGGTTTTGAAGTGAGGCCCGGTTTTGAACGTCTGACGTGATCGTCAGTGTTTTTGATCCCAGTGCTCTCAGTTCCTCTGCGACGGAATGGACCATGTCTTCTCGCCGGCTGCTCGCTACAACCGTAGCCCCCGACCGAGCGAGACCGAGCGCGACTGCGTGTCCGATGCCTGTCGTGCCGCCTACGACAACCGCGATTTTGCCTGTGAGATCAAAAAGAGCTTCTGACAAGGAATCACCCCAACAACGACGAAGGCATCATTATAGATCGATGACGATCCTTGCATGGCTCAACGGAAAACAAGAAGCGGGAGCCGTACGCCCCCCAGCCGTCCATTGGGAGAGAGATGGAGCCTCACTCGATCTTGGAATAGGGGACGTTTTGCTTTGCTTTGCGCCTTTGCAACGACCTGCTAAACAAATGCAATGGAGTCTCCTAGACTATAGGGGTACATCGCTGCCCGAGGTCACTCATGAAAATCCGACTCGTTGTCATTCTTTCCTTCTGCATCCTCTTCGTCTGGGGACTCACCGCCGAGCGCGACCGTGTCGAAGCTCTCGAAATCGGCCGCCACAACACCGAGCAGATGCCCAAGGGCAAGGAAGCCGATGGCCTGCCGAACGACTTCATCCTTCGCAACAACAAGATCCATGCACTCGTCTCCGGCGCGCAGCCCTTCCGTCGCGCCAACATGACGACCGAATACGCCTTCGTCCTTCAGGGGTGCCTATTCGACCTCGACTTGCGCGGTGAGGACAACGACCAGCTCACCGCTTTCCGTCCCGGCGGAGAAGGCGGTTACATGTCGTTCGTCAGGATCGCCGATGACGGGTCCGGCAGCGGTACGGCTGTCATCGAAGCTGTCCGTACCGCCGCAAAAGGCGATGGTCTCTACACCCGGCACGAGTATCGACTGGAGCAGGATTGGCAGTATCTGCTGGTCTCCACGACCTATCGCAACGAGTCGCAGGAGGCGAAGACCATCACGCCCTCGCCTGTCTGGAAGGGGCTCGACGGCGAACAGTCCGCCGGCAACATTCGAGTGGGCGACAGCATTGACCCGTTTGACAAACGGGGATACGCCAGCGGCCCCGTAAAGGGTACGACGCTCACTGACGAGATGGCGCTTGAGCCGGGTGAAGAAAAGACCTTCCAGATCCGCATCGCCGTGGCGGATTCACCCCTTGCCGCGTACGGTGTCCTCGCCGCCGCCGAAGGCCCGACGGGTGAAGTTTCAGGAATCGTAAAAGACTCGGCCGGTCAGCCGGCGGTCCACGCGTCGCTGCTGGTCGACATCGCCGGCGCGCGAATCCCGCACTATCCGGACGCGGAGGGACGCTTCTCATTCCGGCTTCCCACCGGCGATCACAAGGTCAAGTTCGAGGACATCGGCCGCGGCCCGGTCGAGAAACAGGTTTCAGTAAAACGAAACGGCGCCTCTCAATTGGACTTCGCTGTCTCGAAGGCCTCCACCGTGGAGGTCGCGATCAAGGACGCCGGCGGCCGCCCGTCGCCGGGCAAAGTCCAGTTCATCGGCGTCGACGGCACAAAGACCCCCAATTTTGGGACCGACTACCGCGCTCACGGCGGCAACCATCAATACCAGACACACGACGGCCGAGTCACGCAGCAAGTCCCTCCAGGCAAGTACCTGCTTCGCGTTACCCTCGGTCCCGAGCACGATCTCGTCGAAAAGCGGATCGAAGTCGCCAGGGAGCAGACACTCGCGGTCGAAGCCACCCTCCGGCGCACTGTCGACACCAAGGGCTGGATCAGCACCGACTATCACGCACACTCGACGCCCAGCGGCGACAACTACTGCAACACCTACGACCGCATCATCAACCTGGCCGCCGAGCACATCGAGTTCGCCCCCACCACCGAGCATCAACGCCTGTACGACTGGGAGCCGTACATCGACCGCTTGGGTTTGAGCAGCCGCATCAAGACGGTCCCCGGCATCGAGCTGACCGGCAGCGGACAACACTTCAACGCCTTCCCGTTTGTCCCTGACCCGCTCTCACAGAACGGTGGGGCGCCGCTGTGGACCTACGACCCGCGCATCAACGCCATCGTGCTTCGCAACTGGGGAACGCCGTCTCTCGCCGCCGGCTCCCGTATCGATGGCCTCGCGAACGCCAGGAATCGAGTGGAGCTTTTCGGCGGCGGTCCGGACCGCTGGGTGCAGGCCAACCACCCCAATGTCGGCAATGTATTCTTCGACCGCGACCAGGACGGGAACCGCGACGGCGGCTTCGTCGGTTTTGAAGAACTGATTGACGGCGCCGAAGTTTGGAGCGATGAGATTCTGAATCTCAGCCCCACCTACGCGGACCGTCGAGGCGCCAACCGCACTTTCGGCTGGCTGCAAATGCTCAACCAGGGACGGCACGTCTGGTGCGTGGCGGTCAGCGATGCCCATCGTGTCTTCGGCAATGGTGTGGGGGGCTGGAGGACGTATGTGCCCAGCTCAACGGATCGGCCCGGTGACATCGACCACGCCGAGATTATTCGCAACTCCAAGGCAGGCCGCATGATGATCACCAACGGACCCTTCCTCGAAGTGACCACTGCCGAAGGACTCCCCATCGGTTCGACCGTCGTGAGCGCCGGCTTCATCGACCTCAAAATCCAGGTCCAGACGCCCAATTGGTTGGACATCGACCGCGTGCAAGTCCTCGTCAGCGGTCGCCAGCCCGAGCAGTACAACTTCCGCAAGGACGTGAACCCCGGTATGTTCAGTGACGGAACGGTGAAGTTCGATGAGATCATCCGTGTGATGCTCCAGCGGGACGAGCATCTGATCGTGGTGGCGACGGGTGAGAGCTCGAACCTTGAAAAGGGCTGGGGCCTCAACCCCTACGGCCAGATGCATCCGGTCGCCTACACCAACCCGATCTACGTGGATGTCGACCACAACGGTTTCCAAGCCAACGGCGACACCCTGGGGCATCCCCTCATGACCGCGCCCAGGGCCGATTAGGCGTTTCCCGCAAAGGCGCCGGGGTCTGCAAGGCTCACTCAAAAATAGAGAGATGCTTCTGTTTGCCGCCGGTCTGCTGCGGAGCAGGCGCAGGTCTGACGGAATCCAGGTTTTTTCTCAAGTTCAGGGCGCTTGACGCCTTTCCAGGAAACCCATTTGCCGCCGCCTGAATCTAACAAGTGGGAGGTGTTCCCATGGTCATCGGCGTACCGGCGGAAATCAAGAACGGAGAGACCCGCGCCGCGCTCGTGCCCGGCGGTGTGAGGACCCTGCGTGAGTCCGGCCACGAGGTTCTGGTGCAGGCCGGGGCGGGTGAAGGCAGCTCGATCACCGACGACGAATACGCCCGTGCCGGGGCTATCCTCGTCGAGTCGGCCTCCGACGTCTGGGGCCAGGCCGACATCGTCGTCAAGGTGAAAGAACCACAACCAGGCGAGATTCGTTATTTCCGGCCGACTCTCACGCTGTTCGCCTACCTCCATCTGGCGCCGTTGGAGCAACTGACCCAGCAAATGCTTGACAGCGGCCTCACGGCCATTGCTTACGAGGCCGTCGCGGAGCCCGATGGCCGGCTCCCGCTGCTCGAACCCATGAGTGAAGTCGCAGGTCGTCTGGCGCCGCAGGTCGGCTCGTAATATCTGGAACGGATCAATCACGGCCGCGGCATATTGCTCGGAGGCGTTCCCGGTGTTCCGCCCGCCGAGGTGGTTGTCGTCGGCGGCGGTATCGTTGGGTCCAACGCGGCCCGGATCGCGCTCAGCACCGGCTCGAAGGTCACCGTCATCGACAAGAACCTGCGCCGTCTTCGCGAGCTCGACGATCGGTTCCAAGGGCGTGTCACGACGTTGGCTTCGAATTCCACCATTCTTGCCGAATCGCTCTTGCGGGCTGATCTGCTGATCGGCGCCGTCCTGGCGCCGGGAGCATCCGCCCCAAAAATCATTACCCGCGCCATGATCCAGGGCATGAAGAAGGGGTCGGTGTTTGTCGACGTGGCCATCGATCAGGGCGGTTGCGCCGAGACGTCGCGGCCGACGACGCATAGCGAGCCTGTCTATGAGGAGGTAGGAGTCCAACACTACTGTGTTCCGAACATCCCGGCGCTGGTTCCCAACACCTCCACATACGCTCTGACGAACGCTACGCTTCCCTATCTCCTGCTGCTCGCGGACCACGGAGTTGAAGAGGCCGTACGCCGCGACGCCTCGCTCCAAGCCGCGGTGAGCACTTACCGGGGCTCCTTGACCAGTCAAGCCGTCGCCCGGTCACAGGGCCGCCCATGGCAACCTCTCCCGGTGCATTAGCCTGCATTTCTTACCACCCGGCGGCCGAAGCACGGCATACGACTGCCAGGACTTCGTTGCGCTTGCTTGCCGTGCTCAACGTACTGTTTCAAGTACGCCTGCGCGCGCCAAGCGGCTCGCGCCTTTTCCCTCCGCCCGGCTTGCGCCTAGTCCTGACGGCCCTCTCACGCACTTCGCCTCGCCGCGTGATGAGAAATGCAGGTCAGGTTTCTCTACACTGGAAACCAGCATGGGTATTTTCAAAGACGAAGAGTTTTACCGCATCGGCAAGCTTCCGCCTTACGTATTCGCCGTCATCAATGAGATGCGCGCCAAGGCGCGGGCGGCGCAGCTTGATGTCATCGACCTCGGGATGGGGAATCCCGATGGCGCCACTCCTCGGACCATCGTGTCGAAACTGTCTGAAGCGGCCCGCAAAAAGGCCAATCATCGCTACTCGATGTCACGGGGCATACCGCGCCTTCGCGATGAGATCTGCAAGCGCTATCGGGCGAATTACGACGTCGAGTTGGACCCCGAGAAAGAGGCCATCGTCACCATGGGCGCCAAGGACGCCCTGGCTCATCTGCTCTTTGCCGTCATCGGTCCCGGCGACCACGTCGTCGCGCCGGACCCCTCCTATCCGATTCATCAGTGGGGCATCGTCATGGCCGAGGGCCACGCCTGCAATCTGCCTCTCCGTTCGCCGGACGACTTCTTGAACCGCATCGAGGACTTCTACAGGAAATCGATTCGCCCGCCCAAGATGATCCTGTTGTCGTTCCCGCACAACCCCACTACGACGTGCGTCGACCTGCCGTTTTTTGAACGGCTGGTCGAGATGGCCCACAAGCACGGCACGATAATCGTCCACGATTTCGCTTATGCCGACCTCTGCTTCGACGGATACAAGGCTCCGAGCCTGTTGCAGGCGCCGGGAGCAAAAGAAGTCGGCGTCGAAATCTTCTCGATGTCGAAGAGCTACAACATGGCCGGTTGGCGCGTGGGCTTCTGCTTGGGCAACCCGAAGATGATCGCCGCGTTGGGGCGTATCAAGAGCTACCTCGACTACGGTGTCTTTCAGCCCATCCAGATCGCTTCGATCATCGCGCTCCGGGAGTGCGAAGAGGAAACAAGAAAAATCTGCGATTCCTATCAGAGGCGGCGGGACGTGTTGGTCGCCGGCCTCCATCGTGCCGGTTGGATGGTCGAGCCCCCCCCGGCGACCATGTTTCTGTGGGCGAAGATCCCGGAACGTTACGAGTGGGCCGGTTCGCTCGAATTCTCGAAGCTCGTGCTGGAGAGAGCCCTCGTCGCGGTCTCTCCCGGCATTGGCTTTGGGCCGGAGGGCGAGGGGCATGTCCGTTTTGCGCTCGTGGAAAACGAGCACAGAACCAGGCAAGCGACAAGAGGGATCAAGAAGTTGTTGAAGGACTAGCCTGTATTTCTCACCACGCGGCGAGGCGAAGTGCGTGGGAGGGCCGTCAGGACGAGGCGCAAGCCGGGCGGAGGAAAAAGGCGCACGCAGGTGTACTTGAACCGTACGTTGAGCACGACAAGCAAGCGTTGCGAAGGAAAAGCGAAGTCCTGGCGGTCGTATCGCGTGCTTCGGCCATCGGGTGGTGAGAAATGCAGGCTAAGCCCCCGCTACGCACGGGTTTCTCAACTCCCCTACGCCCTCCACCCTGATCACCACTTCATCTCCGGGCTTCATGAAGATCGGGGGCTTGCGGGCGAAGCCGACTCCGGGGGGCGTTCCCGTCGACACGATGTCTCCCGGCAGCAGGGTCATCACCGTCGACAGATACTCCACCAGCTCCGGGATCCGGAAGATCAACTGCTTCGTGCTCGAGTCCTGGAGCGTCCGTCCGTTCAAATCCAGGCTGATTCGCAGATCGTGAGGATCGCCGATTTCGTCTTTGTTGACGATGGACGGGCCCATCGGGCCGAAGGTGTCGAACGTCTTGCCGATCGTCCACTGGGAAGTGGCAAGCTGATAGTCCCGCGCGCTTACGTCATGGACGATGGTGTAGCCGAACACGTATTCCTCCCATTGGTCCTGCGGGATGTTGCGGCCCTTTTTGCCGATGACAAAGGCGAACTCCGCCTCGTAGTCGACCTCGTTGGACACCGGCGGGATTTCGATTGCGTCGCCGGGCCCGATCACCGCGTTCGAATACTTGGTGAAGACCGTCGGCGTCGTCGGAACCTCCATGCCCGATTCCTTGGCGTGGTCCAGGTAGTTCAACCCGATGCAAATGAACTTCGGCGGGTTGGGAATAGGCGCTTCGATCTTGACCTCCGAGTGCGGCAGCGGATCCCCCGGGCTTGCCAGCACTTCCCTTGCATACCGGATCGCGGCGTCACCGGCCCTCAAGAACGAGAGCACGTCCGGATAACCGCCCGGTCCCAGGTCCGCCACCCCGCCGCCTACATCGAGTCCCGCCCGCGTGCTCCCGCCGTGGGTGAATGTAACCAGTTTCATCTGCGCACACCTTTCTCGAACCATTCAGGAAATATCCCGGTAAAGTTCTCCATCGTAGCGTTTGACGGCCTTCCTCGTCAGCCGCCGCCCAAGCGCCCATGAACTCTCCGGCAGCAGCCTGCATTTCTTACCACCCGACGGCCGCCGCACGCGATATGACCGCCATGACTTCGCTTTTCTTTCGCAACGCTTGCTCGCCGTGCTCGACGTACGGTCAAGCACGCCTGCGCGCGACAAGCAGCTCGATCCTCGTCCTGGCGGCTCCTGGCGGCCCTCACACGCACTTCGCCTCGCCGCGTGGTGAGAAATACAGGGTAGGGAAAGCGCTTCGCAAGCGCATCAAGACCGCATCGGAACCCACGGTCATTGAAGGGTCCGGAGCTGCGCGCGAGCGCAGAGCGGATTCCCCAAGTCGTTGACGGCGCTGAGACATCAACGCAATCGCCGCGGAGAAAGCAAAGCGCCGGCGATGTTGTATAATCAGAGGACTCAGGTTGATTCGCCCGCCGGCCGGCGGGCTCCCCTGGAACACAGGCCGCGGTTATGTACGCCATCATCGAGACGGGCGGGAAACAGTACCCTGTTTCTCCCGGAGAAGACGTCAAGGTCGAGAAGCTCGCGGGCGACGTGGGCTCGAGCGTCGAGTTCAAGGCGCTTGCGGTCTCGCCCGGCGATGGAGGCCTTGTTGCGGGCGCGCCGGCCGCTTCCGCGAAGGTAACGGGTACGATCAAGGCACACGGCCGCGGCAAGAAGATCATCGTCTACAAGTTCAAGCGCCGCAAGATGTACCGGCGCAAGAGCGGCCACCGACAGGAGTACACCCAAGTGAGGATCGACGAGATCTCGGTCTAGCCGCGGGAACCGTCATGGCGCACAAAAAGGGATTAGGAAGTTCACGAAACGGCCGGGACTCGAACGCCCAACGGCTGGGCGTCAAACGCTTCGCGGGCCAGTTCGTGAGCGGCGGGTCGATCCTGGTGCGTCAACGCGGCACGCGCTTTCAAGCCGGCGACAACGTGGGCCGCGGCAAGGACGATACGTTGTTCGCGAAGGTCACGGGCGTGGTCGAGTTCGCTGACCGCGGACGCCGCGGGCGGATGATCCACGTTCGGCCTCCTGAAACCGGCTAGCCTTTTCAGCAGCGGGTCAGCCGTCCGGACGACATCAGAGCCGTGTGCAGGCGGAGCTTCTCCGCTGTTTTCATTGCGCGCGCTGATGAGAGTCAGGCCTTGATCGAGCTCGAACAGGGTGTCGAGGACTGAACATCAGGGCCGCGAGACAAGAAGCAACCGTCAACGAAGCGGCTCATGTTTGTCGACGAAGCCAAGGTCAGGGTCAAGGCCGGCGACGGCGGCGACGGCTGCATGGCGTTCCGCCGGGAGAAGTTCGCGCCCCACGGAGGTCCGAGCGGCGGCGACGGCGGACGCGGCGGACACGTTGTCATCAGGGCGACGCGGCAACACAATACACTGCTTCATTTCAGACACAGACCCGAACAGAAGGCTGAACGCGGCCGGCACGGCGAGGGCAGCAACCGCACGGGCCGGAACGGGCAAGACCTCGTCCTGGAAGTCCCGCTGGGGACTGAAGTCATCGACGAGGCCGGCGGCGCGAAGCTGGCCGACATGGTCGAATACGGACAGCAGGCCGTCGTGGCCAAAGGCGGCCGCGGAGGTCGTGGGAATGCGCGCTTTGCAACGTCGACGAATCAGGCTCCGCGGCGGGCTGATCCGGGCGAACCGGGCGAACATCTCGATCTGCGCTTCGAACTGAAGCTGCTGGCCGACGTCGGACTGGTCGGTTTCCCCAACGCAGGCAAGTCCACCTTCATCGCGCGAATCTCGGCGGCGCATCCGAAAGTCGCCGACTATCCGTTCACGACGCTGGAGCCGCACCTCGGCGTCGTCTCGTTCGATGAGTTCGACAGCTTTGTCGTGGCCGACATTCCGGGGATCATCGCAGGCGCTCACGAAGGGCTGGGGCTTGGGCTGCGGTTCCTGCGGCATATCGAGCGGACGCGCATCCTCGCACATCTGATCGACGTCAGCGACTTCAGCGAGCGCGACCCGATTGCCGACTACCAGGTCGTCGTCAAGGAGTTGGCCAGCTTCTCGACGAAGCTGGCCCAAGAACCGATGGTGGTGGTGGCCACCAAGGCGGACGCCGTGCAGGAAACCGGCCGGGTCGACGCCTTGCGGCGGTTCTGCAAAGATGCCAAGATGCCCTTCTTCGTCATCTCCTCCGTGATGGGCAAGGGGATTGACGAACTCAAGCGCTACCTCGGGATGCAGGTCCGCACGGTGCGCGAGGCGGCGCTGACAACCCAGTGAACATTGCGCTCTATGGCGGCACGTTCGACCCCATTCACAAGGGGCATCTGGAGGTGGCGCGCGCGGCGGCGGACACGTTCGATCTCGAGCGGGTTCTCCTGATCCCAGTGGGCGTGCCGCCGCATCGCGGGGGCCGTCCCGAGGCGACCTACCTTAACCGATACCGCATGGTCGAACTTGCCTGCGAGGCGGACACGCGCTTCGAGGCGTCGGACCTGGAGGCGGAGCGGAAAGATGGCCGTCCGAACTACTCGATCGACACCATTCAGCGGGTCACGCCGGACTTGGCGGCTGGAGACCGTTTGTTCTTCGTGATCGGCTGCGATGCCTTTGCCGACATTCGGACCTGGCATCGTTGGGAAGAAGTCGTTCGCGGGACGGAGTGGATCGTCGTGAGCCGTCCGGGCTCGGAATGTGACGAGGAGAGGGTTCCCGGGGGCGCGCGGGTTCACTGGCTGGGGGACGTCGCGGTGCCGGTTTCGTCGACCGGGTTGCGAAGAAGACTCAGGGCAGATGAGAGAGTCGCGGACTGGCTTCCCGCAAACGTCCGCGAGTTTATCCGCAGCCGCGGGTTGTATGCGCCCAAGCGTGACTGACCGTGCGGTTCCGGATGCGCCGGGCTTCATGGATGGCCGTTCCACTGCTTGGTGCGGATTCACGTTGAGAGGTTCCTTCGCGTGTGTTAGGCTTCAAGTGATTTCCAACAGACTGCGCGCGCAAACCTCCGGGGCCTTGTGAAAACCTTGCTCAAAGCCGCCGCCGCGTTCTTTCTGCCCGTGGCGGCGTTTTCCCAGGACGTGATCTCCGCCAAGCCCGGACTGATCCATCACATCGAAGGCAGAGTCTTGCTGCAGGGCGAGCCGTTACTCGAGATCCAGCGAACTTTTCTGCACCTGGAGGTGGGGCAGCGACTCCGAACCGAAGACGGACGGGTCGAGGTGCTCTTCGCGGTGGGATCCTACCTGCGTCTTGGTCCGCACTCGGAGGTCGAAATGGTATCCGCCGGCCTCACCTCGGCGAGCGTAAGACTGCATCGGGGATCGATGATCGTCGATGCCCACATCGTCTACGACGAAGACTCGCTGACACTATTGGCCGGCGAGGCGGAGGTCCGTCTTCTCAAGAAAGGCTTGTATCGACTCGATGCGGCTGAAGTGGAGGGATCGTCACTCACGGTCGCGCAGGGCAGCGCGCTGCTTGTCTCCGAGGGTTCCGAGTCCACGATCAAGAAGAAACGGTCGATTCGTTTCGGGAATCCGGATGGAGCCGTAGTCGAAAGCAGATTCAAGCACTGGCAGGAGGATGAACTCACCGCCTGGCACGCGAAACGGGCAAGCGTCATCGCTCAGACAACGGCGAAGGTCGACACGCGGCAGGATCAGCACGACGAAGCACTCCTCGCCCTGCCCGACCGTAGCCGCATCGATGAGGAACTTCCTATCATTGGGGATCCTAAATGAAGGGGATTCACCACTTTCATTGGTCATCCCCTTGCATTGACACGAGTCCGGATTCAAGCCGAGCGGTCCTGCCGGCCGTGTTAGACTCCGAGTGACTCTAACGGACTGCGCTCACGAAGCGCCGGGGCCTTGTGAAAACGTTGCTCAAAGCCGCCGCCGCGTTCTTTCTGCCTGCGGCGGCGTTTGCCCAAGACGTGATCTCCGCCAAGGCCGGGATGATCAACCACATTGAAGGCAGGGTCTTGCTGCAGGGGGAGCCGCTGCTCGAGATCCAGCGAACATTTCTGCACATGGAGGCGGGGCAACGACTCCGAACCGAAGACGGGCGGGCCGAGGTGCTCTTCGCGGTGAGCTCCTACTTGCGGATAGCCCCTCACTCGGAGATCGAAATGGTGTCCGCCGGCCTCACTTCGGCGAGCGTGAGACTGCATCGGGGATCGATGATCGTCGATGCCCACCTCGTCTACGACGAAGACTCACTGGCGATATTGCTCGGCGAGGCTGAGGTCCGCCTTCTCAAGAAAGGCTTGTATCGACTCGATGCGGCTGTCGAGGAGGGCTCGTCACTGACGGTCGTGCAGGGTAACGCGCTGCTGGTCTCGGGCGCAGCCGAGTCCGAGGTCAAGAAGAAACGTTCGATTCATTTCGGGAACCCGGATGGAGCCGTTTTTGAAAGCAGATTCAAGCACTGGCAGGAAGATGAACTCACCGCTTGGCACGCGAAACGGGCTAGCGTCATCGCTCAGACAACGGCGAAGGTCGACAAGCGGCAGGTTCAGGACGACAGCCGGATCCTCCTGTCACTCCCCAACCCTGATCACTCTGGAGCGATATTTTTCTGAAGCTAGTTGACCTCCGGGAACTAACCGACCATACCCTCACCGGCGCAGGCTGACG
>JAPPLB010000007.1:79394-89230 GCA_028819575.1 Bryobacterales bacterium
GTTTTTGAAAGCAGATTCAAGCACTGGCAGGAAGATGCACTCACCGCTTGGCACGAGAAACGGGCTAGCGTCATCGCTCAGACAACGGCGAAGAACAACAAGCGTCAGGATCAGGACGACAGCCGGATCCTCCTGGACCTGCCCGACCGCGGCCGC
Source organism: Bryobacterales bacterium (assembly GCA_028819575.1). Classification (GTDB taxonomy): domain Bacteria; phylum Acidobacteriota; class Terriglobia; order Bryobacterales; family UBA6623; genus JAPPLB01. The sequence continues at coordinate 79,551 of JAPPLB010000007.1, forward strand.
GCCGGCGTAGGCGGTAGTCGTGGACCGACACTTTTCTGAAGCAAGCAGTCCTCCGGGAACTCCCCGGCCGCATCCTCGCCGGCCTGACAACTCCCCGACCCGGACGAGCCGGGTTCGAAGCAGCCGGATGGATCAGGACCCGGGATCAGAAAACGATGATGGGGTGGTAGAGGAGCGGCATTTTGGCTTCGGCGATGGCGACCAGCTTGCCGTCACGGTTGACGGCCTTGATGCGCTTGGAGCCTTTACCGTTGCCGAAGGCGGAGACGCGGAAGTCGCGTCCGTGGGCGATGTGAGCGGCGGTGACCTCGTCGACCCGTTCGATCGGCATTTCGGGAAGAAGTTGGTCGGGGGTTGTCAGCGCTTCTTCGAGACGGTCTTCAGAGCGAAGAGCGGCAAGGTCGTCCAGGGTATGGGCCTGGTCGATGGTGAACTCGCCCATGGCGGTCCGCCGCAGGCTTTCGACGTGCGCTCCGTGGCCGAGGCGGATGCCGAGATCATGGGCCAGTGAGCGCATGTAGGTTCCCGCCGAGCAGCACACGCGAATTTGCGCCCGCGGTCCGTCGAGGCTGAGCAGCGCGAGCTCGTAGACCTCGACCTCGACGGGATCGAGTTCGACGGGCTTGTTTCTGCGGGCGAGCTTGTAGGCGGGGACGCCGTCGACCTTCTTCGCCGAAACAGGCGGGGGCGCCTGCTCGAACTTGCCTCGGAACTCGTTGAGAAGCGGTTCGAGGACATCGGGTTCAAGGCTTGCGTCAATGGGTTCGGTAGTCGCTTTACCCTCGCGGTCGTAGGTGTCGGTCGCGAAGCCGAATCGCAGCGTTGCCTCATAGACGCGGTCGTGGTTCAGGAAGAAGCGCGCCAGGCGCGTCGCTCGTCCGAGCACCATGGGCAGTACGCCGGTGCCAAGGGGATCGAGGGTGCCGAGATGGCCAATGCGCTTGACGCCCGTGATCTTGCGCAGCTTCTGGACGGCGTCATGCGAGGAGATGCCGGCGGGCTTGTCGAGGATGATGACTCCGTCCATTGCCGTCATTGTAGCGGCGAGTTATTGTGCTCTTTCCCGGGGGCGGATTGGGGGGCGGATTGCTCCACGCGAGAGAAAGCTCCGGGCATTCAGACTCGCCGGGCGACGAATTGGACGAGTGGCGGAGAGCAATAGTCCGGCGGGCGGACGAGGAATACCGGGCGGTCCGCCGGCGGGAAGGGGTCGACGCCGTCCCACGGCGGCGCCGAGTCGGCTCGGTCGCGAATGATGAGCGCGTCGGCTCGGTTGAGGAAATAGCGCGAGCTGGACTTGAAGTCCGGGACCGCGAAGTCGAAGACGGGCAAGTAGAGGTCCGGCCTGATGTGATCGAGGATGCTGTTGGATTCCATCAGAACGTGCGATCGGCCTGCGAGCAGCTTGCGTAGCGCGGGGATGACGGCCGAGAGCTCGCCGATGCGGGTCCGCACCCAATAGACGTCGCGCGCGCCCGCGCGCAGGAGGCGTGCGGTATCGGTTTCACCGCGGGCATTGTCTTCCCGCGTGATGGCGTAGGGGTGGTCGAGGTCGGCGGGTTGACAGTCGCAGGGATCGCCATCGGTGGAGCACACGCCGTGCCCGAACTGCGTGATCTTGAGCGCGGTCCAGTTGCGGTCATGGAGCTCCGAGATCAAGTGCGCCGCAAGCGAGGTCTTTCCGATGTTGCGGCTGTGCCCTCCGATGACGACGAGCTTCATTCGGGTTCACGCTCCGCTGCCTGGGCGCGGAACTCGCGCAGCTCGCGCATGATCTTCGGGAGCCGGCTCAGGTGAGCGAGGCCCTTGAGATATTCACGAAGCGGTCGAGCCGGAGTGCCCCAGTACGGCTCGCCGGCCGGGATGATCTTGTGGGGAAGCACGCCGCACCCCGAGCCGAGCACGGCGTGCGGTTCGATGCGCGCTTTGTCACCGATGCCGATTTGACCGCCGAGAAGGGCATGGTTGCCGACGACGACTCCTCCGGATAGCCCTGTTTGCGCAGCGATCACGACGTGCTTGCCAATCGTGCAATTGTGGCCGATGTGAACCATGTTGTCGATTTTCGCGCCGTCGCCGATTTCGGTCGCGGCCAGGGCGGCGCGGTCGACGCAGCTATTTGCGCCGATCTCGACGTCGCTGCCGATGCGGACCGTACCCAACTGCGGAAACTTCTCATGGCCCTCGTCGTCAAGTTCAAAGCCGAAGCCGTCGGCGCCGAGCACGCAACCGGCGTGGAGGATCACGCGGTTCCCGATGGTGACTTCGTGGTAGATGATGACGCGTGGATAGATCCGGCAATCGGCGCCGATGACGGAACGGCTTCCGATGGAGACGCCTGCTTCGACGACAGTGTTGTCACCGACCCGCACTTCGTCCGCGATGCTCGCATGAGCGCCGATGGATACTCTTTCGCCCAGCTTGGCTGAGGAAGCAATGACGGCGGTTGGATGAATGCCGGGGACCGGCCGGGCTGGTGGATGGAGGATTTGCAGGACGCGCGCGAAGGCCTTGCGTGGTTTGGGGACACGGATCAGGGTGCGCCCGTCGAGCGGGGGACTGTCCTCGGCGACCAGGAGGCAACCGGCCTGAGAGTTTACCGAGTGAGAGAGAGCCTGTTCGCCGGCTGCGAACGCGATCTGGTCGGGCCGGGCGGCGCGAAGATCGTTGGCGCCGGTAATGAGCCGGTCGGGGTCGCCCTGAATGCGGGCGTCGAGTTGTTTCGCGATATCGTTCGCGGTCATCCCATGGTTGCCCGCGGCGCGCGTACTTTCCGAGGCAGCGGCAACCTTAGTATCGTACAAGTATGTTGATTCGACTGACTGCGTGCGGGAATGCATGCGCGTTTCTGGCAACTCTACTCCTGGCCGGCGTCTCACCGGCTTGGTCTTGGGGTCCGGTGGGGCACCGAATTACCGCGCAGATCGCCGAGAAGCGACTGAATCCGCAAACGCGAAAAAGGCTCGAGTTGCTTGCCGGCAAAGGAAGCACCTTGGCTTCGTTGGCGAACTGGGCCGACGGCATTCGGGAAGAGCGCCCGGAAACCGTCCGGTGGCACTACATCAATATCCCTCCTGACGCCACCGAACTCGATCTGGATAGAGACTGCCCCGGCGCCGACTGCATCACGGTGAAAGCTCGAGAGTTTCTGGGCATCGTTCGGCTAGGCCTCAAGGCGCAGGAAGAACGGCTCGATGCCTTGCGGTTCCTGATTCATTTGATGGGTGATCTGCACCAGCCCCTGCATGCAGGTTTTGCCCATGACCGAGGGGGCAACGACATCCCGATCGTATTTCACGGCGAAGAATCGAATCTGCACAAGCTCTGGGACTCCGATCTGCTCGGCAAGCACATCAGCGACGAAGATCTGTTCGCCGCCCAGTTGCTGTCCGAGATTCGTCCGCAAGACGAGAAGCGATGGAGCAGAGGGCATCTCAAGGAATGGACCTGGGAGTCACGGCAGTTGGCATTGGAAGCGGTTTACGACGGGCTGCCCGTCGAGGAACCCAAGACCATCGATGATGGTTACAGCCGGAGAGCGTGGAAAGTCGCGAAGGAACAACTTGCCAAGGGCGGGATTCGGCTCGCGGTCATCATGAACGAGATTTGGGGCCACTGACAGCCGCGCGTCCAGATTCGGTCTATCATACGAATTCATGGCCATCCACTCCTCGGCGCGTGTCGCTTCGACGGCGAAAGTCGATCCCGGAGCCGAGATTGGTCCCGGCGTCGAAATCGGCGATTTCGTGATCATTGAAGATGAAGTCGTGATCGGCCCCAACACCCGGATCGAGCCGCACGTGGTGGTCAAACGCTGGACCACCCTGGGCTCTGACAACAAGATTTCCGCGGGCGCGATATTGGGCAGCGACCCTCTCGACAAATCGTTCACGGGCAAGCGCAGCTACTTGCACATCGGGAACGGCAATACGATCCGGGAGCATTACACGATCAGCCGCGGCACGGAGGCTGAATCCGTCACCGAGATCGGCGACGGCAACTACATCATGACCTCCGGGCACATTGCGCATAACTGCAAGGTGGGTTCAAACAACGTGATCTGCAGTTGCACTCTGATCGCGGGCTACGTCGAGATCGAGGACTGGGCGTTCATTTCGGGAGGGGTCGGTGTCCAGCAGTATTCGCGCATCGGAAGCATGGTGATGATTGCCGGCAACTCCGGCGTCAACGTGGATGTGCCGCCGTATTTTCTCTACGCCGGTTTCCGAGTCGAGCCAAAGGGCGTCAACGTTGTCGGGCTGCGTCGCGCCGGCCTTGATGCGGAACAGATTCGGCTTCTCAAACGCGCGTTTCGGATTCTCTACCGGTCGTCGTTGCCTCTGCATGACGCTTTGGAACGCATCCGGAAGGACTTGCTCAACGAACACACGGAGCATTTGATCGATTTTGTGCGAAGCTCGAAGCGAGGAATCAGCCGCTGAGCGTTGCCTCGAATTACGGGAGTATTGACGATGACTCATCTGTTACACGTGACAAGAATCTTGCCGAGCGCCTTGATCGCCCTTGGTCTTGCCGGCCTGCCGGCCGCGGCCGAAGAAGGGATGTGGCCGTTCAATCGTGTGCCTTTGGAACAAATCGAGAAAGTTCATGGCGTAACGATCGACTCGGAGTTCATCGAGCGCTTGCGGCAGGCCTCCGTGCGCTTCAACAACGGCGGGTCCGCGTCCTTCGTCTCCGCAAAGGGCTTGGTGATGACCAACCATCACGTGGCGTCGGATTGCATCAAGAAGCTCAGTTCGAAGGAGAAGGACTACGTCCAGGACGGATTCTATGCCGAGACGGCTTCGGCCGAGATGAAGTGTCCCGACCTCGAGATCAACGTGCTGATGAGCATCGAGACCGTTACCGATCGCATCAACGCGAAGGTTACTTCGGAGATGACCGAGAAAGATCGCTTCGAAGCTCAACGCGCCGCGACAGCGGAAGTCGAAAAGGCCTGCAAGGATGAGACGGGGCTGCGCTGCGATGTCGTCAAGCTGTATGCGGGCGGCATCTTCGATCTCTATCGCTACAAACGCTATACCGACGTTCGTCTCGTTTTCGCGCCGGAATTCTACGCGGCTTTCTTTGGCGGCGATCCCGATAATTTCACCTATCCTCGCTATTGCATGGATGTTGCGTTTCTGCGTGTTTACGAGGACGAAAGGCCGATCAAGTCTCCGGCCTACCTGAGGTGGAGCAAGAAGGGAGCGGCGGCCGATGAAGTCGTTTTCGTTTCCGGGCACCCCGGGAGAACGAACCGGCTGATGACCGAGGCGCAGCTTCGCTTTGAAGGCGAGCTTCGGATCCCGCTGATGCTTGATTGGCTTCACGGTATGGCCAAAGACCTGCGAGAGTTTGGCGAAAAGGACGAAGAATCGGCGCGCCTTGCCCGCGATGAGCTGTTCCGGTTCGACAACAGCATCAAGGCCTACAGCGGCATGCAAGGCGGTCTGAATTCCGTCGGGTTGATGGCGGCGAAAGCGAAGGCTGAAAAGAAGCTTCGCGAGTCGATCGAGAGAGACCCCGAAAAACAAAAGCAGTTCGGGGACGCCTGGGATGTGATCGCGACGGCTCAAAAGATCAAGCGGGAGATCTATGAGGAATACCGGCTTTCGGGCACGCTGGGCTTTTTTTCGAAGTATTTTTTAATCGCCCGCCACCTGTTTCGGCTTTCTCAAGAACTACCCGAGCCGAATACGGAACGACTCCCTGAATACCAGGAAGCCGGTCTCGAGTCGCTCTACCAACAGATTTACTCGCCCGCACCGATTTACGACGATGTCGAGATTGTGAAGCTGACGCGGTCACTCACCGAGCTTCGCGAACGGCTGGGCCATGAGAATCCCATGGTGAAGAAAGTACTCGGAGACAGCTCTCCGGGTGAAGTCGCTCGACGGCTCATCAAGGGCACGAAGCTCAAAGATGTCGAGTTCCGAAAAGAGCTGGGCGCCGGCCAGGCGAAGAAGGCAGGCAAGTCGAATGATCCAATGATCGCTCTCGTCCGGAGTATCGACAAAGACGCACGCCGCTTGCGCAAGCGCTACGAGGATGAAGTGGAAGCGATCGAGAATGCCCATGGTTCTCGAATCTCGCAGGCGAGGTTCGCGGTGCTGGGTGCTGACGCCTATCCGGACGCGACCTTCACGCTGCGGCTGGCCGTCGGCGCTGTCAAGTCGTATGAGGAGAGCGGCAAGACCATCGCTCCGTTTACGGAGTTCGATGGCCTGTACGAAAAGGCTACGGGCGAAGATCCGTACATCCTGCCGCAGAGCTATCTTTCCCGAAGGGGCGAGATCGATGCGAAGACCCCTTACAACCTCGTCTCGACGAACGACATTACCGGGGGCAACTCCGGCAGTCCGCTGGTGAACCGGAGGGCTGAAGTCGTGGGCATTATCTTCGACGGCAACATACAGTCGTTGTCGAACAGCTTTCTCTATTCGGAGACACAGGCGCGAGCCGTGAGCGTCGACTCACGAGGCATCATGGAAGCCATCGACAAGGTCTACCGCGCCTCCCGGGTGGTCGAAGAGCTGAAAGCAGGGCAGTAATCCGCACTCGGCCGCACCTGCCTCGATTCTGCGGTCTATCGTTACTTGCTGGCGGGCGGGGAATCCGGTCCGGTTCGGCCAGAACGCCGACGCCTGGCAAGCCGCTGGGCGCGACGCTCGCCGGCCTCCTCGTAGCGCCTCTTTTCTTCCTCCGTCTCGGGGATGGCGGGGGGAACGGGAACCGTTTCATGGTTCGCATCGACGGCGACGAAAGTCAGATAGGCCGATGCCACATGGCGCTTGATGGCGGCACGCAAGTCCTCGGAAAACACCTTCACGCCGACCTCCATCGATGTTCGGAAGGCTCGATTCACCGATGCCCGCAGAACGACCAGATTGCCGATGCGGACCGGCTCGAGAAAGTCCATTTGGTCGAAGGAAGCGGTAACACAAAAGCAACGGCAATGCCGAACTGCGGACAGCGCTCCCGCGACATCGACCAAGTGCATGATCTTTCCACCGAGCAGTGTGTTCAGACCGTTTGCGTCATTGGGCAACGCGAGTTCGGAGAGTTCGGAGTGAGATTCTCGTATGGGTTTGCCTTGCATGGGTTTCGCTTTGTGGGATCATGCCGGCGGTGGAATTTACAGCCCTGCTTTGCGGCTTTTCCACCGTAAATAACTCTTCAGGTAGGCTTTCGCCTGATCGTAGAGTATCGTGTCCGATGCGATGCCGTTCCAGGACTGCTCTTCGCGGTCGAATTCGAGCCGGCCATGACGCAGCGGCCTGTGGGAGCCTTCGACCGAAAAAAGAATGTCGATGCGGCGGCCGTCGTCGCAGGCAACGGAAAAACGCACCGCATCCGGTTTGGCATGCTGCGGGAAGATGGTGCAAATGGAGCGGGCGTAACCGAAGTTGCAGCCTCGGTCAAGAGTATTGGCATCCGGCGGGTGTTCCGGAACACCTCGCGCCAGGCAATACCCCAGGTAAAGCGCGCCCAAGGGCGGACTGATACGGCAGTCCTTGACCCTGTCGGCAATGGATTCGGAGGGAGAGAAGTAGGGGCACGCCATGCCGGCTGCGTAGAGACGAACTCCAGCGGGACGACTGTTATAGTAGTGATCTTCCCGTCCTGCAACAACGGGAATCGTCTCATTCCTTATGGCTGCGAACAGAATCGAAATCCTCAAACAGTTCGTGGAAGCCAATCCCAACGACTGCTTTTCGCGGTACGGCATTGCGCAAGAGTACGTGAAGCAGGGCGATCACGAGAAGGCGGTCGATGAGTTCAACAAGATCCTGGCGATCAACCCGGACTACCAGGCGGCCTATTATCACTCCGGCAAGGCGCTCGAAAGACTGGGCGATTCGGCCCAGGCGGGTGAGACCTACCGCAGGGGGATCGAGGTGGCCAGGCGCTCGGGCGACCTGCATGCCTGTAGTGAGCTGGAAGCGGCCCTTGAAGAACTTGGTAGCTGATGTGAAATGCAGGTTAGAGGCCATGTTGCGCTTGCTTGTCGTGTCGAATGAATTGTCGAGTATGCCTTCTTGCGCTATGAGGCGCAAGAATAAGCCCACAACGGCAATTCGGCTCCACGTTACTATAAGGGCAAGGTCGCAGGCGGCTGCGGATCGATGCATTTACGGGTTCTCATACTCGTTCTAGCGTTGCTGACGCCCCTTTCCGGCGCCCGGATCAAGCTCTACCTGGAAGGTGGCGGAGACCTGCTGGTCAGCGAGTACGCCGTCGAGGGTGACCGTGTCCGTTACTACAGCGTTGAACGGAGCGCGTGGGAGGTCATTCCGCTTCAGCTCGTGAATCTCGAGCGAACGCAGCGGGAACAAGAGCGCACGGATGCCGTACGCCAGGTTCGCCGGAAACAGGACCAAGCGTTGCGCGCCGCCGAGCGCAGGGCTCGTACCGAGTTGCATCGAGTGCCGCTGGAGGACGGCGTCTATTACCTCAAAGGCAACGAGATCGTCCCGGTCCAGCAGGCCGAACTGATCGAAAACAACAGCAAGACAGCAACCCTGTTGAGGGTGCTTTCTCCACTACCGACGGCCGTCAAGATGACTCTCGAGGTTGAAGGGCCGACTTCGGCTCTCGTGGCCGCGGACAGCAGGCCGATGTTCTACGTGCGGCTCGAGAAGATCTCCCGCCTCGAGATCCTGCGGCTCAAAGCAAAAAGCAAGCGCCGCGAAGTGCAGGTCATCCAGAGGATTCCTGAATCGAAGGAAGTGATCGAGACGCACGAGGCCGTCGAGATCTTTCGACAACAACTTGCGCCTCACGTCTATAAAGTGTGGTCGGTCGAGCCTTTACCGAGCGGCGACTATGCTGTGATTGAATACACTTCCGGCGAAGCCGATCTCCGCGTATGGGATTTCTCCGTCGGCGCGGCGCCCGGTTGAATGCAGTCAGACTCAACCCGTCTCTACGACGGAGACTGCGTTGACATCTTGCGGATCCCGTCGATAAACTGACACACGTGAAGGATGTTACTGCCTCGCACATTTATTGCTTACCTGGCTCGGGAAGTGGCCCGTCGACTCTCCCAGGGGTCCATCCAGACTTCCAACGAGGCCACTGTTCGAGACGCATTTGAGGAAGTTCTCATCGATGAGCTTAGTCTCGAAGACGAGATCAACGCCGAAGCTAGGGAACTGCTAAACCAGTACACCGACTATATACGCCAGGAACGCATTCCGTACCAGGAGATGTTCTGGAAAGTGAAGCGGAATATCCTGGCGGAGCGCAAAGCAGTTTCGGCCCAGCCGCGCGGCGAGAAAGAGGGTATGAAGATCTCCCGCGACAAGATCATCGAGCTATCGCACAAGCTTGCAGGCAAGTTGCCGCGCGTCTCCGGGGTGCGGGTCAAGAAGCCGTGGAATGAAATCCGCTTGCAGATTCTGCGTGAGACGAGGGACATTCTCACCAAGGAAGAGATGATTGATCAGATCGCGCAGGAGAAGATCCGCAACCAGAAGCGTGAGATCCCCGAGGGCAGCGAGGAGTGGATCGTACTCTTCCGGCGCTACTACGAAGAGGAAATGAAGCGCTACGGGATCGACTTGACCCCGGCTTCGGCTACGCCCGTTTAGGCTGCTTTTCTCCCCGCGTGGTAAGAAAAGCAGGCTAGGGCCTGTTAACACTAACCTGCAAGAATGTTTTATAATAGGGCATGG
>JAPPLB010000059.1 GCA_028819575.1 Bryobacterales bacterium
GTTGAGCACGGCAAGCAAGCGCAACGAAGTCCTGGCGGTCGTATCGCGTGCTTCAACCGTCGGGTGGTGAGAAATGCAGGCTAGCCTGACCCGCCGCGCTCAGATGAGGTTGTACAGCCGGCCGGGGTTGAGCAGGTGGTGGGGGTCGAATTGGTCTTTGATGCGTTGCATCACGGCGAATTGCGATCCGGGGTGCGGCCACAGTTCGAGAGCTTCTTTCTGGTCAGGCGGACAGGACTCGACGATGGCTCGAAAACCCCGCGAGCGGCAGTCGCTAAGGCAGCGCCGGGCCGAATCCAGGTCGGGGCAAGCTATGTAGACGACGGCCGCGGCGGCGCGGGCGAGTACGGCGTAGGTTCCCGCCGATCTGACGGTGCTGAGCATCCCGCCAAGGTTTTTCGGTTCGGAAGAGATGCGCAGAACCGATGCCGTCGAGTTGCCTGAGGTCGCCAGGGCGGGAAACTCGCGGACCTTGCCCCAGAACGATGCGGCGCCCGGACGATCGAGGGTCCTGAAGTCCGTGGCTCCGTTCTCGCGGGCCAGCGCGCCCCACTCGCGCTCATGACGCTCGACAAGAGCCCTGTTGCCCCCCGCTTCGAGGCCCAGACAGTAGTGCGCGTCGGGTTGGCCTGCGAGAGCCGCCGCGCCGGGATTGAGAAGGTCGATCGCGACAGGCTGCAGCTTGCTCCTGAGAATCGCGGTCCGCAGCGAGAGCAGCGGCGCCAGGGATTCGCTCGTCGCAAGGAACGTGCCTTCTTCGGCCGGGCGTGGAAAGACCTTGAAGTTGACGCTCACCATCGCCGCCAACGTGCCGAACGAACCGACCATCAGCTTGGCCATGTCAAGGCCGGTGACGTTCTTCACCACCATGCCGCCGGATCGCACCAGCTTGCCCGCCAGTGTCGCGAAGGTCATGCCGATGACCATGTCGCGCGCCGTCCCGTAGCGCCGCCGACGCGGCCCGCTGTTGTTGGTGGCGATGACCCCGCCGATGGTGGCGGTTTCATCGAACGGGGGGTCGAGCGGAAGGAACTGCCCTTGGCTCTCGAGAGTGCTTCGGAGTTCATGATACGGAAGACCGGCTTCAACGCTGATCGTCAGGTCGTTCGGTTCATAGGCGAGCACTCGCTTGAGCCCGCGGGTAGACGCGACGACATCCGGAGCCGCGACTTTGCCGCCCATGCCGCGCTTGGTGAAATGGCCGCCCAGTTCGATGATCTGCTTCCGCTCCGCAGCGTCGCGCAGGACGCCGGCTAGTTCTTCGCCGGAAGAAGGAGCTGCGTCAACGGCCATCTCCCTATGGTACGTGGATCGCTCGGCGCCCGGTGAAGGGATGCCCGCGCCGCGCGGAGCGCACGTTCTATAGTGGAAGTCGGTGCGCTGTTTCGTCCATCTTGCTCTCGCCCTGGTTGCGTTCACAGTGGCCGCTTCTGCGCAGTCGCTGACGATCGAGGAGTGGCAGCCGCGCTCGACGCTGGTGGTCGAGGAGCATCCCGTCCCCCGGGCCAGGTTTCCGGTCATCGATGTTCACAGCCACCATCGCTCCAGCACCACGGCGGAGAGGATCGATCGGATCGTCCGTGAAATGGACGAGTTGAATCTCCGCATTCTCGTGAACTTGAGCGGCCGCTACGGCGAGAGGTTGAAGTCCACGGTCGAGCGCTTCATCGGGCGTCATCCGTCGCGGTTCGCCGTCTTCGCCAACCTCGACTTCCGAGGCATCGGAAGCCCCGGTTGGGGCGAGCGGGCGGCAAGGCAACTGGAAGTGGACGTAAACAACGGTGCCAGCGGATTGAAGTTCTTCAAGAACTTCGGGATGACCGTGAAAGACCACGCCGGCAAGCGGGTGCCGGTGGACGATCCTTCGCTCGAACCCGTTTGGAAGACCTGCGCCCGATTGAAGATCCCGGTGTTGATTCACGTTGCCGAGCCGGCGGAATTCTTCAAGCCGCGCGATCGGTTCAATGAACGTTGGCTGGAATTGAAGATCCATCCCAACCGGCATCGTCCCCCCGACCGCTTCCCTCCGTTCGAGACGTTGATGGCCGAACGCGACCGCATGATCGCGCGCCATCCCGATGTGAATTTCATCGTGGCCCACTTCGGCTGGCACGGGAACGACCTGGGCCGGCTGGGCAGGCTGATGGACAAGTACCCGAACTTCTACACCGAGACCGGCGCGATTCTGGCCGAGTTGGGCCGGCAGCCTTTTACCGCCAGAAAGTTCTTCATCGACTACCAGGATCGGATCCTGTTCGGGAAAGATTCCTACCGCCCCAACGAGTTCCCCGTCTTCTGGCGCGTGTTCGAAACCCGCGACGAGTACTTCGACTACTACCGCCACTACCACGCACACTGGAAGCTCTACGGACTGGACCTTCCCGACGAGGTGTTGAAGAAGCTGTACTACAAGAACGCCCTCCGCTTGGTCCCAAGGCTCCCCTCGGACGGTTTCCCGCCTTAGCCAGTCTGTGCCATCGCTAGCCTCCCTTCTGATGATCTCGATTCCTTTCTTGGGTCACTTTTTTTGCGAGAACTGTCAACCGGATTCCGATCGGCGTTGTATACCTCGTAGATACTGACGGCCCTTCGGGAATGGAACACCCTGGGGAGATCGCCATCAAGAAAGGAGTTCCTATCGTGGAAGAACTCACGGTACTCGTTATCGTTTTCATCGCTGTCATCGTTTTCGTCACCATCGTGACGAGCGTCGCCGTCATGCTCTGGAAGAGACTCCGGCGCAATGCGCAACGCGCGGGCTACGGCTCGGTGGCCGGCTACCTGCGGTCTACTCCGGGCTCGGACCGGGAGAAACGGGAAGCGGTTGATCTCGCGCTTATCGGCCTGGTCCTCTGTTTTCTGGGGCTGATGTTCCCGCCGCTTCTTCTGATTGGGTTGTTCCCTCTCTTCTATGGCACGCGAAAGATCGTCTATTCGGCCATGGGCCTCGGCTTGGTGGACGACGCTGAAGAGGATCAGACAAGCGCATGATTCCGCCGGCACAGGCCGGCCGGGATCCGACAGCTGCAGTTCCAGAGTCTGAAACTCGGACCGTGCGTTCCGCCGTTCAAGCGTTTCGCAGGGGCGAAGGCAAGGCATTCAATCGTCTGGTGGAGTTGTATCAGGGGCGGCTCTTCGGGCTGGTCCTGATGATGGTCCGCGACCCTTGCGAAGCGGAGGAGGTCACACAGGATGCTTTCGTTCGGGCCTTCACCCGCCTCCATCTCTACGACGAAAACCGGCCTTTCTATCCATGGTTGGCCACAATAGCGGTCCGGCTGTCGCAGACATGGCTCCGTCAACGGGCGCGCGTTTCTGCGCGCGAAACTACACCACTGCGTCCGGAGGTCGACGAGCGGAACGCAGGGGGGGATCCGCTTTGCAAACTCATCGCGGACGAAGGCGGGCGTCAGCTCTGGCGAATGGTGGCCGCCCTCCCGTCAGGTGAGCGCACCGCCGTGTTCATGTACTACCAGCAGGAGATGAAGATCATCGAGATCGCCCGTGCGCTTGGGGTGACGCCGGGCACGGTCAAAACGCTCCTCTTCCGTGCGCGGCGGAGGCTCCGCAAGAGGATGGGCGGGATTGACGGGCTTGGTGCTTACCGCGCACAAGACGGAGAGAAACAGACATGACTTGCACCGACGTTCGAGAAATCATTGAAGTGCTGCCGGTCACTGAATGGTCGCGGCATCAGCGGGAGCGCGTGCAGCGTCACGCTCACAACTGCACTGGCTGTCAGTCTGCCCTGACAGCCGCAAACGCCCTGGACTCTAGCTTGAAGCGCCTGCCGGAACCGGCGCTGCCCGAGAACCTGGCGTCGGGTATCAAGGCCCGAATGGCGCGCGTCAGCGACGAACGGATCGCCCAGGAAGCCGTTGCCGTTGCCAACGCCGGGTCGCGTACTTCCGCAAGCAGGGTTCCTATGAGTGCCGGCCGGGACATGCTCTCGTGGGTTGCCGCGCTGGGCGGCATTGCTGTCGGATTCGGTACTCAGGTTTACAGGATTGCCAGAGGCGGTGGAGCAATCGATCTCACCTCTTCACGGGTTGGAGAATGGGGCGGACTCCTCGCCGCGCCGGACGCGAGTGCGTCCACGTTGCTGGTTGCAATCGGTCTGTCTCTCTACTTCGCAGGCTTTCTCGCACTATTGATGCGTGCGAACCGTAAACGCGACTACAGCACGAAATGACTCTACCGCCCGACAGCAGCGAGAGAGATTTAAAACCCTCTGCACATCCTCTCCACCGCCCCCCACTTGAAACTTTACCATTTCTTCCCCTAGAATAGAAGGCGAAGGAGACCGTCATGGCACTCACTCGCCGTCAAAAAGAAGTCCTGGATTGGATCGCGGGTTTCATCAGCAGCAAGGGATACAGCCCCAGTTTCGAAGAGATCGCCGAGGGCATCGGCCTCGCTTCGATCGCCACCGTCCACAAGCATCTCACCGCGCTCGACAGCAAGGGCTACCTCAAGCGCAGCTTCAACCAGAGTCGCGCGCTCGACCTTGCCCCCAAGTACTACCGCGAGATGCGCCAGCACAAGCAGGTGTTCCCTCCCCCGCCGGAAACTCCTCTGCTGGGCACGATCGCGGCCGGCCGGCCGATCGAAAGCTACAGCAACCCCGACACCCTCTCCTTCGCCGATTTCACCGGAATCAAGGACGTCTACGCGCTTGAAGTCCGCGGCGAGTCGATGATCGACGACCACATCATGGAAGGAGACTATGTCCTCGTCGAGAACACCAAACAGGTGCGCGACGGCGACATCGTGGTAGCCCTCGTCGAAGGGTCGGAAACCACGCTCAAGCGCTTCTACCGCGAAGGGACCGACCAGGCCCGGCTGCAGCCCGCCAACCAGGCCATGGAGCCGATCGTCGTTCCCTTGCGGGACCTCGACATCCAGGGACGCGTCCTCGCCGTCCATCGGCGCTTTTAGAAGCGCCGACCCACCGAGTGCGGACGTTCCTGTGAGCCCTGGGAGCGGCTCATTTCCGCGCTGCCGCCGCACCGGGCCAACGAATCGGCGCTTGCTCCCTACCCCAAGCACCGTTAGAATCAAGAATTCGTCTCGTTTTGCATTTCTGGAGGATCCATGGACGTTGAGCAAAAGGTGAAGCAGATCATCTGCGAGCAATTGAGCGTTGAAGAGTCGGAAGTGACCCGCGAAGCTTCTTTCGTCGAGACTCTCAACGCCGACTCCCTCGATATCGTCGAGCTGATTATGGCTTTCGAGGAAGCCTTCAACATCGAGATCCCCGACAACGAGGCTGAGAAGATTCGCGTGGTTGGCGATGCCATCGATTACATCGAAGCCCACAAGAAGAAGAAGTAAGCCTCGCTGAACATCACGCCGCCGGAAGGGAGCTATCTGTTTGCGAAGGGTTGTCGTAACCGCAGTAGGGCTGGTTTCTCCAGTTGGAATTGGGACGGAGTCCACTTGGCAGGCCCTTCGTGAAGGCCTCAACGGCATCGCTCGCATCACTCACTTCGACGCCGAAAATTTCGCCTGCAAGATGGCGGGCGAGGTCAAGAACTTCGATCCGCTCGACTACGTCGACAAGAAAGACTTGAGGAAGATGGGACGGTTCATCTTCTTCGCGATCGCGGCGACCAACTTCGCGGCTCAGGCCGCAGACCTCGAGGTCGACGACTCGATCGCCGAGCGTGTCGGGGTATACATCGGCAGCGGCATCGGCGGATTCGACATCATCGAACGCGAGCACATGAATTTGCTCAAAGGCGGTCCGCGGCGCATCTCACCGTTCTTTATTCCGGCCACCATCGTCAACCTGGCTTCCGGGCAAGTCTCGATCCGCATCGGCGCCAAGGGACCCAACTCGGCCACTTCCACGGCTTGCACGACCGGGGCTCATGCTGTCGGTGACTCCTACAAGATCATTGAGCGCGGCGACGCCGATGTCATGATTTGCGGCGGCTCCGAAGCGTCCATCACGCCGATGGGCATCGGCGGCTTCGCCGCGATGCGCGCCCTCTCCACGCGCAACGACGAGCCGGATAAGGCCTGCCGCCCGTGGGACCGGCATCGCGACGGATTCATCGTGGGCGAGGGCGCGGGAGTTCTGGTCCTCGAGGAACTCGGGTTCGCGCAAAGGCGGGGCGCGCCCATTCTGGCGGAAATCGTCGGCTATGGCATGAGCGGCGACGCCTTTCACATCACTTCTCCTTCCGAGGACGGCGAAGGCGCAACCCGTGTCATGCAGAACGCCATCAACGACGCCGGCATTGCCCCGGAGCAGATCGATTACATCAACGCTCACGGCACCTCGACGCCGGTGGGCGACGTCATCGAGACACGGGCCATCCGAAAGACTTTCGGAGAGCACGCCGGCAAAGTCGCCATCAGCTCGACGAAGTCCATGACCGGCCACCTCCTCGGCGGCGCCGGCGGGCTCGAAGCCGGCATCGCCGTCCTGGCGCTGCGTGATCAGGTGGCCCCGCCGACGATCAATCACACGCATCCCGACCACGAGTGCGATTTGGACTACGTGCCTCTCGAAGCAAGGCCGATGACCATTAACTATGCGCTCTCGAATTCCTTCGGCTTCGGCGGTACGAACGGCGCGTTGATCTTCAAGCGGTTCGAAACCTGATAGCCCCCGGGACGGCTGAGCAGTCTCGCCCATCATGCGTATTTTCGTCTGCGTGAAGCAGGTGCCCGCCGGCGACTCGCTGCTGCGTGTCGATGACGCCTCCGGCCGTATCGACGACTCGGGCTTCAGCTACGAGATGAACGAGCCGGACGCCTACGCGCTCGAAGAGGCGTTGCAACTCAAGGAAAAGCACGGTGGCGATGTCGTCGCTGTCTCCGCGGGTCCGGCGCGGGCGGCGTCAACGATTCGCGAGGCCCTGGCCAAGGGTGCCGACCGCGGCATCCTTGTCGAGGATGACCGTCTCGCCGCCGCCGATGCCTTCGTTACGGCTCGCGCACTCGCCGCGGCTATTCGCACTGAGGAGTTTGACCTGCTCCTGACGGGTCTGCAGTCCGACGACGCGGGCTTCGGTCAAACGGGCGTTCTGCTCGCCGAACTCCTCGGGATACCCCACTCGACGCTGATCGTCGAGGTGCAGGCTGACGGCCCCAGGCTCCGTGTCAAACGCGAGTTGGAAGCCGGCTGGTTCCAGCACATCGGCATCGGCCTGCCGGCGCTGCTCACGATCCAATCCGGCATCAACAAGGTTCGCTATGCGACGTTGATGGGCATCAAGAGGGCCAGGAACAAGCCCATGGCGCGTCACGACCCCGCGGACCTCGGTGTCGATCTCTCGCCGGCGCAGACCGTCCGCCGCCTCTATGTTCCTGCCAAGACCAGGCAGACCGAGATGATCGAGGGCGCCGCCGCAGAGGCCGCCGCAAAGTTGATCGAGAAGTTGAAGTTCGAGGCCCGGGTATTGTGAGCACTCTCGTCTTCCTGGAGCGGCAAGCTCGCGGCATCCACCCCATGTCTTGGGAAGCGCTCGCCGCCGGACAGCAGCTCGTGCGGGAACTCGGCGGCCCCTTGTACGCGGTGGCCGCCCGTAGCGGCGGCGGACTCTCCGCGGCGGCATCGAAACGGCTTGACGGCGTGATCGCGCTCGAGAGTGAGGCGCTCGCGGAGTACTCCGCGGATGCCTGGTGCATCGCGCTGCGCGCCGCGATCGGGAAGCTGTCTCCGACACTCGTTCTGTTTCCGCACACCTATCAGGTCCGCGACTTCGGGCCGAAACTGGCGGCCTCGCTCGACCGGCCTTTTGTCAGCGACGCGGTCGGTGTCCGCATCGAGGACGGTCAGCTCGTTTTCGTGCGCCAGGTCTACCAGGGCAAACTGCACGCGGACGTGACGCTCAGCGGAGAGCCGCCTTTCTTCGCGTCGCTGCAGTCGGGTTCCTTCCGTGCGGACCATTTGCAAGACGCCGTCCAATCCGCGCCCATCGAAACGCTCCCCGTCGAGATCGACCCCGCTCGGCTCCGCACTCGCCCCGAACCCGCGTTTCAGGAATTGAAGGGCGAAGTCGACCTGTCTTCCGCAGGCATCATCGTCGCGGTGGGCCGGGGGATCAAGAGTGAGGAGAACATCGAGCTGGCCCGCGAGCTCGCCGCCGCCATCGACGGAGAACTCGCCGCCTCCCGGCCGATCTGCGATAACGGTTGGCTGCCGCTGGAAAGGCAGATCGGCAGCTCCGGTCAGACCGTTTCGCCAAAACTGTACCTGGCCCTGGGCATTTCAGGCGCCATTCAGCACGTCGTCGGCATGAAGGGCTCGAAGACGATTGTCGCCATCAATCGCGACCCCAATGCACCCATCTTCGAAATCGCCGACTACGGCATCGCCGGCGACCTCTTCGAGATCGTCCCGGCCCTGATCAAGGCCCTGCATTCCTCCGCGCCGACGTGAGTCTGCGCAAGACGACCCCTGCCAGACGAAGAGTCCGATCGCCTCTTGCTTGGCCTGCATGTCTCACCAACTGGCGAGGAGCAGTCCGTACGGGTCACGAATCATGGCTTTCAAGGCTTTCACTAACCACTATCCACTGATGTGAAACACCCTCATGATCACGCGGCATTGACGCCGGTCCGAATGTTTCTCGCTTGATTGATCCGCACTTGGGCGGGGGCGGATCAATCACAGCTAAAAACCCACATCGTGTCTTTCGTCCTACCTCTGCCGTACCGTCCCACCGGCCTCTTTTCGACCTATCCGTGGCGAGGATTATGGGTTTTCACACTAGTCACAAACCACTACTTTTAAGGTTTTCACGAATCACGAGACACGAAACACGGCTTGTTCAGAACCGCACGCTGAGCCCCGCCTGCGCCCGCCGGGTGTCGCCGAGCCCGCTGCGGAGCGAACCGTCGAAGTTGAAGAGGAGCGACCCGACGGCGGGGTCGACGAAGTTGTCGGCGTTGGTCAGGTTGAAGATCTCGAAGATCGGCTCGATGGTGGTGGCGCCCAGCGCGAAACGCCGCGACACCCGCAGGTCCCAGGAAAACAACCCATTCTGTCGGCGTAGCGTGTTGCGCCTGAGGATCGAACCGTCGGCGCAGATCCGGTCCGCCGGCTGGACGGCCCGCTCGCCCCGGTTGGCGCACTGCTCGGAGACCGGCGACGCTGACAGGTACCGCACGACCTGGTTCAACTGGACCCTCGCCGGGAGGGCGGCCAGCATGTACCCGCTCACCTGATGGCGCCGGTCGCGATCCGACCAGCCGTACTCGGGAGCCAGGTTGGCTGCGTGGGCGTATCTGAGCGTGAACGGATCGCGCTCGTTGTCGTCGTCGGAGCGATCGAACGCCAGCGTGTAGTGGGCCTCGAAGGTGATCGGCCGGCCGCCGAGGCCGCTGCGCCCGCGCAGCCCCGCGGTGAACGCGTGATAGCGGGAACGGGCGCTGCTCTCGGTGACGGTCAGCGTGTTGATGCCGCCTCCGGACGGGTGCGTCCCGATCCCGAACGGCGCACCCAGGACTGCGTCGTTGCGGTTGAAGAAGCGGAAAAGGTGGTCTGTGCGCGCATGGATGTATCCGATGCTGGCCGCAACCCCGCGCCCCAGGTCCTGCTCGATGCCGCTGCTGAACGACCAGGTCCGCGGCAGCTCCAGGTTGCGGTCCGCCACCTGGATGTCCGGCAGGAACGGCGGAGCCCCCGCAGTGTCGATCTGCTCGTCGATGGCGGGGACCGGACCAAGCCCCCGCGCGCTGCTGCTGCGGAAGAGTGTCTGCTGGAACGCTCCGTTCGTCGTCCGGTGCTGGGCGAAGACGAGCATCGGGATGCGGGCGACGTACGATCCGGCGTTGGCGCGCAGCACGGTGCGGCCGTTGCCGCCCAGGTCCCACGCCAGCCCGAAGCGGGGCTGCAGGTTGTCCAGGTCATCCGGAATCCGGCCGTCGGACGGAAACAGCGGATCGTCCAGGTACGGAGCGAAGAAGGTTTCGGCCGGCTCGATGAAGACGTCCGGGTGCCAGGTGCCGTCCCAGCGCAGCCCGATGTCCAGGGTGACCCTTTCGTGGGGATGCCACGTATCCTGAACGAACACGCCCAACTCGTGCATCGGGAACTCCTGGCTTCCGAGTTGCTCCGCGGGGACGCCGGGGCCGGTCGCCGACTGCAGGTAGAGCAGGACCGGACCGGCGATGGCGGACCCGGGCGGACAGGCCCCGTGCAGGCTGGTCGATCCGTCCGAGCAGGTGACGTAGCGGTCGCCGTGCGTGACGAAACCGATGAAGCCCTCGACCGAATCGAACACGTAGCGGCTGTTCGCCAACCCGATGAACTGCTGCCCGACGAGGGTCCGGTTGTACTCCACTCCGGCTTTGAAGAGGTGTGCGCCCGTGGCGAACGAGACGTTGTCTGCTACCTGAAACCGCGTGTCGAACGCCGGATCGATCGGAAGAAAGAACGGCAGCCCGATGCGGAAGCCGTCGGCGAAGTCCATGCCGATGTCGGGAAACGGCCGCCCGCCCAACTCGGCGAATTGAGGCGGACCGGGCAGGCGCGCACCGGGGAGTAGCGGTCCCTGGTACCAGCGCGGCCGGTCCTCGCGCGCCATCTGCACGCGCAGCTCGTTCGAGAAGGCGTCGGTCAGCAGCGAGCGGAGACTGGCGTTGACCGCGTGCGAACGGTCCCCCTCGATCCCGTTGGCCGATGCGCCCCACGAATCGACGTCGAAGGTGCCGTTCACCTGCTCCGACCAGGTGTAGTTGTACTTGATCGAAGCCTGGTGGCGGCCGTCGAGGTTCAGATCGAGCTTGGTCAGCAGTGCTCTCGCGTCGTCGGTGCGCCGGATCGGCCCGAACTCGTCGTCGAACAGGCCCGGCCAGCGCGTCTGCAGAAAGCGCTCGAGACGCCGCAGGTTGGCCGGATTGTGGACATGGCGGGTCGCCTGCTTGGTCTCGGCGGCCGCCTGTTGGTCGTAGGCCAGGAAGAAGAACACCCTGTCGCGCGCGAGCGGACCGCCCAGTGTCGCGCCCAACTGGTTCCGATGGAAGTCGGGACGCCCACCGCCGCGCGTCGCTGGAAACGGCGCGGCGATCTCGTCCCACTGGCCGAAGTAGTGGGCGGAGCCGCTCAGCTCGTTGGTGCCCGACTTGGTGATCACGGTGATGAAGCCGCCGGCCGAGCGGCCGAACTCGGCGGTGGCGCCCTGGTTCACCACCACCAGTTCCTCGATGGCGTCCTGATTGAAGGTGAACGCCGGACGCTGCCCCCCGCGCTGCTCGCCGAAGAACGGGTTGTTGAAGTCCGCGCCGTCCACGATGAGATTGTTGAAGATGCCGCGCTGGCCGCTGATGTTGAGCTCGTCGCCGTCCGATCCCTGCGAGATCGACGTGCCGGGGGTGAGCAGCGTCAGGTTCAGGAAGTTGCGGCCGTTGCTCGGGATCCCGTCGACGACATCCTCCAGTACGCGCTGCGAGCTGGTGACGTCTGCGGCGTCGAGCGTTGGCGGCAGCTCGCTGACGACGGTGACGGTCTCGGACGTCACGATCTTGAGCGCAACGGCCAGGTCGAGCATTTCCCCGACGCGTAGCGTCGCACCCTCGATGCGCTCGGTGCTGAAACCGGCGGTCTCGACCTTCACGGTCAGGTCGTACGTCCCCGGCGGCAGCAGCGTGCGCGCGAACGTCCCGGACGAAGAGGTCTCGACGGTGGTGAGCAAGTCCGTCTCCCGGTGCTGCAGCATAACGACCGCACCCGCTACCGGATCGCCGAGCGGATCGACGACCGTGCCGCGGATGATGCCGGTGGTCGTCCCGCTCTGCGCGGCCGCCTCGGTCGCGGTCTGATGGACGAGCATCATGGCCGGCAACGCGGCGGCGATGGCGAAGACGAGACGGAGCGGGACTCTGAAGCTGAAAGCGCTGGCAAGGGCCTGACCCGGCCGCTCGTCAACCGGCCGAACAGAGCGGCCCTTGCTGGAACAGCGCAGCAGTTCCAGCTCCAGGATCTCTCTTGTCGCTCTCGCAATCCCCAGCATGGAGCCAATACCAACCATAGCAGTCCGTGGTTAACCTGCATTTCTCACCACGTGGCGAGGCGAAGTGCGCGAGAGGGCCGTCAGGGCGAGGCGCGAGCCGGGCGGAGGAAAAGGCGTGCGAAGATGTAGCGGACTTATCGCTTCCTTCGACCCTCGGCTTACGAAACACGAATCACGGCCTGTAAGGTTTTCACTAACAACTAACCACTAACCACTATCCACGGCCTTCTGTGCGTTGGTTTGACACTCCCGAAACGAGCCGATACGATCAGATCGTAGTTGCTTCCTCGCAATACGCGCTCGTAGCTCAGTTGGATAGAGCGTCTGGCTACGAACCAGAAGGTCGGGAGTTCGAATCTCTCCGGGCGCGCCACTTGTCTATCGGGATCGATAACCGGTGGGACGACTGATCTGCCGAGTTCCACGAGATTCCTCGTCCCCTGCCGATAGGAAAACTCTCATTCTTTCCTGTCTGATCCAGAACGCAGATGCTCCGTGCTGATTCCGATGATTCCATTCACGGCTGGACTCATCTCATGAATGCCTTCTTGAAGTGTTGGGTCACGTTTGCTTGCCTCGGGCTCATGTTGCTTGCGGCATGCGGAGCTGATGAAACTTCCACCGGCTTGCGTTCGGTGAACCGCTCCTCCAAGTTCGCGCCCATAAAGCCCAACGGCGAGGTCGCCGTCCTCCGGGACGGGCGGAAGGTAGATGCCCTGCCGGCGGAATTCATCCCGCTGGACTACCCCGGCATGCCCTGGCGCGGCGACCCGGCGATCGGCATGAGTTCCGATGGGACGATCTACGTTGCGCTGTACGCCAGGATCTTCGTGTCCAATGACGGCGGACGCCAATGGAAGTCCCGGCCTGTCGATGTCGACTCGTTCGATCCGCCCGTGACCGGGAGGGCGAACTACGACTCGTTCGTCGTCCTCAGGGACGGGACGCTGCTGTGGGCGTACCATGCCCCGGAACACGAGACCGATTTTGTCGTCCGCAGCGTTGACGGTGGGAAGACGTGGCAACCGTGGAGTCGCATCGCGGACCGTTCTCCCTTCGGTTCAGCCGGCGGCAATCAGAATGGCATGACCGAGTTGGCGGACGGGACGATCCTCTGGCCGACACGTCTGGGTCCGTCCGGAAGCGAACGCGAGCTGAACGACCCTTGGAGTGGTCCGGCCCACTGGACGACGTATGTCTACCGCTCGACAGACGGAGGACGGTCCTGGAAAGAGAAGACCCTGCTCCAGACCTGGGGCACCGAGACGAACCTGCTCGAACTCGCGTCGGGCCGGTTGCTGGCCGCCATCCGCTATCAACGCTATGCGCAAGCCCCTGCGCCGCCCAACGAGCCCGAAGAGTTGTCCGCGGCCGACCAGAAACAGGGCGCGGTTGGCAAGCGCGTCTTTCTGGCGGATTCGTCAGACGGGGGCTCTACCTGGACGGACTTTCGGCCCGTCAGGAGCAACGCCGGCGGAGAGATGGACATCGCCTTTGGCGAGGCCCATGGACATCTGGTGCAACTGTCTGACGGCACGGTCGTGCTGGCGCATGAACGGCGGTATCCCTACGAAGAAGGTGACGTCCGGTCTCGCGTGAGCCGCGACCAGGGGCAAACCTGGGCTCCGGAAGCGTACCGGTTGAGCCCCGGGCACGGATACGCCGCAAGCGTCGTCCTTCCTGATGACACGATCGTCACGGCTCTCGGCAACACCCCCTTGAACGCAAAGGGCCGGTCCGTTGATGGCAATTGGTACGCCCAGGTGGTTCGCTGGCGCCTGAACGACAGCGACTAGCCTGCTTTTCTCACCACGTGGCGAGGCGAAGTGGGTGAGAGGGCCGTCAGGACGAGGCGCG
>JAPPLB010000139.1 GCA_028819575.1 Bryobacterales bacterium
TCAACGTACTGTTCAAGTACGCCTGCGCGCGCCAAGCGGCGCACGCCTCGTCCTGGCGGCCCTCTCACGCACTTCGCCTCGCCGCGTGGTGAGAAATGCAGGTCAAGGCAGCCCGGACTCCACTGCCGTCCTGACGAGAATCACGAATCCGAGCAGTGTTACCACGACGGCGCTCCCGACGGGCAGCACTCTCAGCAGGGGTCCATCCTTCGTCAAACGACTGAGAGCGGGCCCTGCCAAGACCATCGCAATGCCAATGGCGATGAGCACCGCCGCGAGACCGATGCTGAAGGCGACCAGAACCAGCAGTCCCAATGCAATGCGGTTGATCGTAAAGGAGATCAGAAGGACGGCCATGGCTTCCGGACATGGCACCAGGCCGCCGGAAATGCCCAAGGAGAGCAAGCTGCCGCGGCCAGCCCTCGGCGGATGGTGGTGATGCCCATCGCCGTGATCGTGTCCGTGAGAATGCTCATGTCCGCTGTGGCCATGAGAGTGGTCATGCTCGTGGTGGTGGCCATGGCCATGCGAATGAGAGTGAGGTTTGCCGAGGGGCCAATGGCGATGTTGATGTTGCTCAGCACTGTTTCCTGATCGAAACGCTTGCCAGCGGCTCCAAAAAAGCCATCCTCCGATGATCACGATCAGCAGGCCGCTCATGAAGGACAACCAAACCAGTAAGCGGTCGACGAGCAAGTACTGTGACGCATAAAGCGCAACGAGTCCGAGTGCGAATACGCCGGCGGTGTGGGTGATCGTCACGACCGTACCCAGATAGACAGCGTCTCCGATCGTCCCCCGCGAACCGGCAAGATATGCGGCCACCACCGCTTTGCCGTGACCCGGACTGAGAGCGTGCGCCGCGCCCGCCAGGAAGGATACGCCCAGAGCCACCACAAGGAAGCCCATCGTGGGCTCGTTGACGGTCAAAAGGGATTCCAGCCGTTCACGCAGAGCCGTCTCTCCTTCGGCAGCGGAGGGTTGCTGCTGAGCCAACAAGCCGGAGCCCGCCAACAACAGAGCCGCCAACAGGGTGATGGTGAGCCGGGCCGCCAACGTCCTCTGATGCTAGCATTTACCGGTTTCGACTGCTCCGACGAGAAGGTACAAATGCGTCGAGAAACCTGCGTGCGATTGCGGACGGGAGCGACTTGCAGCCGGGCACCGCGGTTCCGCCTCAGCGCCCTCCCGTCCAGCCGGCGCCGCCGCAGTGTGCTTTAATGAGGTTGGATTTTGGGTGGCTTGAGCCCACCACGAGCAATACGTACCAACGCTCAGGCTGCTTGGGGAGATGAACCGTGCCAACTGCGGCCTTGCTCTGTTTGGTCCTGTTGCCGCCCCAGCTTGTCGACCGGACAAAAGAAGGCCCGGGCCCTCCACCGGACCAGCGAGAGATCACGACCGAAAAAAGGGCCGACATCTACATGGCCCGCAAGATGTACCGTGAGGCCACGGAGACCTATCTGAACGCCCTCCGGGCCGAACCG
The DNA here is from genome assembly GCA_028819575.1 of Bryobacterales bacterium. Taxonomy (GTDB): domain Bacteria; phylum Acidobacteriota; class Terriglobia; order Bryobacterales; family UBA6623; genus JAPPLB01. The sequence goes on from JAPPLB010000139.1 coordinate 1,488, forward strand.
CAATCCGCGAGGCTCCACAACAAGATCGGCATCGCCTATCACCAACAACAGTATTTCGATGCGGCCAAACGCAGCTATGAACGGGCCATCCGGGCCGACAAGAGCTTCTCGAAAGCCCTTAACAACCTCGGAGCCGTCTACCATGCCGAGCGGCGTTTCAAGAAGGCGGTCAAGACGTACCGCAGATCACTGAGAATCGATCCGAACATTGCATCCGTGCACAGCAATCTAGGCACCGCCCTTTTCAGCCGAGGCAAGTTCAAACAGGCGACCGAAGCGTTTCTCATTGCTCTTCAGCTCGACCCGAAGGTGTTCGAGCGCCGCGGGCGTGCGGGGACGCTGCTGCAGGAGCGCAGCGTCGAGGACCGGGCGAAGTACCACTACTTCATGGCCCGCGCCTACGCCGCCGCCGGGAACTATGAACGCGCGCTGTTGAACCTGAGGCGAGCCTTCGAAGACGGCTACCGCAGGCCGAGGAAAGTCCTCGAAGACCCGCTCTTCGAACCGATGCTGGATCTCCCTGAATTGCAGGCCCTGCTCGGCATCGGTCCCCAGCAGGCCGCCCGGTAACCACCGCTCGCGGCTGTCTCAACCAACACTCCCGCAATGGCCGAACTGAAGACTTCGCCCTCATCAGCTCCCTCTCGACGAGCCACTCTGATCGTCACGATCGTGGCGGCCATGTTCATCATCGTGCCGTTCCTCTTCTGGCTCGACACCTGGTTCGGGCGCGAACTGACCGACGAGGAGATCCGCGAGTACTTGGCCGACCAAGAGAAACCCCGCAAAGCGCAACACGCGCTCGTTCAGATCTCCGAACGCATGTCGGCGGGCGACCCTTCCGCGGAACAGTGGTATCCCGACATTGTCGAATTAGCCGGACACAGCTTGGCGGAGCTCCGTGTGACCGCCGCCTGGGTGATGGGACAAGGCCGCGAGAGCCAAGCCTTCCACGACACTCTGTTAACTCTGCTCGACGACGACGAGCCCCTGGTACGCCGTAACGCGGCGCTTTCGCTGGCCGGTTTCGCTGACCCGACCGGGCGGCCGGTGCTGCAGTCGATGCTGCGTCCGTACACCATCACGTCGCCGCATGCGGGAAAGCTGCAGAACCGGCTCGAACCCGAAGACACCGTTTCCCAGGCCACGCTTCTCGCCCGCATTGAACAGACCGGGGCCGAAGAGCCCGCCGAAATCCGCTCTCCCGTCCCCGGCGTGGTCAGAGAACGGCTTCTGAAGGATGGTTCGGATGTGACCGTCGGCGACGAGATCATGGTGCTCGATCCCGACTACGACCACGTCTTCCAATCGCTGCGCGCATTGTTCCTGGTGGGGGCCGAGGAAGACCTCGAGGATGTCCGACGCTTTCTGCGTCCTCGTGAAGGCATGCCCGCGAACGTGGCTCAGCAAGCTCGGCTCACAGCCGATGAAATCCGCCGGCGCGCAGCCGGTTCTTGAGAAAAGCAGGTCAGCTCACGTAGATCCGGGGTACGCGCTTCGAGATGCGGCACAGCACCTCCAGCGGAATCGTATCCAGCAGCGATGCCATTTCCGCCGCATCCAGCGATGCGCCGACCAACGTCACCTCATCGCCGGGTTGCGCCTGCGGGACATTCCCGAGATCAACCAGCGCGATGTCCATGCTCACCAAACCCACGATCGGGCACCGCCGCCCGCCAATAACGACTTCGCCACGGTTCGACAACCGCCGGTCCAGGCCGTCTCCATAACCGATCGACAGGACACCGATCCTCGTCGGCGCCGCGGTGCGGTACGTCCCGTTGTAGCCCACCAGAGCCCCAGCGGCGACCGGCCGCACCAACTGGATCCGGGTCTTCCACTCCAGGGCCGGAGTCAATCGAAGACGTGAAGCGGGCGCATCGCCACGAGCGGCGGCCACATAGCCGTAGAGGGAGATGCCCGGACGCACGAGATCCATATCCAGTTCGGCCCGATAAGCGAGCGCCACGCTGTTGGCGCAATGCAGATATTTCGGCCGCAATCCGCGCCCGGCCAATGCGGAAACGACCTTCAGGAACCGGAGTTGTTGTTCTTCGCACTGCGGGCTCGTAAAGTCCTCGGCGGCGGCGTGATGAGTCGCCAGCCCCGCGAAACTCAGATATTCGGCGCTTCGGACAACAGCCGCGAGCCTCTCCGGGTCAGAGTCGTCGAACCCGCAGCGGCTCATGCCGGTATCGACCTCCAAGTGATAAGGCAGGCGCCGGTCGGCGCGGCGGGCCTGCCGATTCCAGCGCTCGACCTGACCTTCGTCCTGAACGAACGGAGTCAGCCGGAGTTCAGAAGCCATTTTCTCTTCACCCTCCAGGAAGCCTCCGAGGACGGCGATCTCGCCTCCGATCCCGGAATCCCGTAGTTCGGCCGCCTCGGCGAGGCAAGCGACGGCGAACCTCCGGCAGTCCTGCTCTTCCAGGGCTCGAGCCACTGCCACGCCGCCATGCCCGTAAGCGTCAGCCTTGACCACGGCCAGGATCTCCGGATGGGGGCCGATCGTTCGACGGATCGACCGGTAATTGCTGACAACGGCCCGGAGATCGACCCGGGCATAAGTACGATCCGTGACGGCCAAACTTGAATCTACCAGAGAACCATTTCGGCCCTCCGAGGGCCGCAGGGGATACCACTCGACCGTATGGGAAGACGACAAGTTATAGTTAGCTCACATGGACTGCCTCCGCTTCGCCCGCTGGAGTGCCTGCGCCGCCGGTGCGATAGCTTGCAGCGCCCTCGGAGCCCAGCCGCAGGTCAGTTTCCATGAAGAGATTCGACCGATTCTCGAACAGCGATGTCAGGTTTGCCACGGAATGGAGGACGGCCAGGCCGGTCTGTCGCTGACAACCCACGATGGGCTGCTCGAGGGTGGCAAGAGTGGTCCCTCCATTGTTCCCGGTCAGCCGGATCAAAGCCTCCTGATCGAACAAATCAGCGGCGCGCAGCCGAAGATGCCCATGGCAGGCGGGCCGCTGAAACGGGATCAAGTCGAGCTGATTCGCCGCTGGATCGCCGCGGGCGCCGTTGACGACACTCCGGCTGGCGCGGATGCGGCCTGGTGGTCGTTCCGGCGCTTGGAGCAGCCGGCGATTCCCGACGCACGCGGGCATGATGCGGACTGGCCGCGAACGCCGATTGATCGCTTCATTCTTGCCACGTTGCACAAGAAAGGCCTGCGGCCTTCGCAGGAGGCCGACCGGCGAACCTTGATTCGGCGGCTGACGTATGACCTGCACGGGTTGCCGCCCACGCCCGAGCAGATCGAGCGGTTTGCGAACGACGGCTCCGCAGATGCGTACGGAGACCTGATCGACCGGCTTCTGGCCTCGCCCCGATATGGCGAGCGCTGGGGGCGTCACTGGTTGGACGTGGTTCACTACGGCGAGTCCCATGGCTTCGACAAAGACAAGGCGCGCCGCAACTCCTGGCACTACCGCGACTACGTGATTCGAGCGTTCAACGAAGACAGGCCCTACGCGCAGTTCGTCAAGGAACAACTGGCAGGCGATGTGCTGAACCCCGACTCGGCCGAAGGCGTGATCGCAACCGGGTTCATTGCGGCCGGACCGTGGGACTACGTCGGGCATGCCGAACTGCGTGAGGGAACGCACGACAAGCGCGTGACGAGGAACCTCGATCGGGACGACATGGTGATGACGACCATGTCAACGTTCGCAAGTCTGACGGTGCATTGCGCCCGCTGCCATGACCACAAGTTCGACGCGATCCGGCAAGACGACTACTACAGCTTGCAGGCGGTGTTTGCCGGAGTCGATCGTGCTGATCGGCCGTTCGACCGTGATCGTAAGGTTTTCCGGGCGCGTCGGGAGTTGCTGGCCCAGCGGCGGGACATCGAGATCGAGCTGAAGCCGCTGCTTGCCAGGACAGCCGAGATGACCGGCCCCCGGATCGAGACGATCGCCGAAGAAATCAAGTCCTTGCGTGAGAAGCGGACCGATCTCGTGGCCAAGGTGGGCGAGGTCGATACGGACGAAAAGAAGGCTCGGCGAGCTGAGTTGACCGAACAGATCAAGGCGCTCGAAACGGAACGAACGAATCTCAGGCGGCAACTCCTGGAGACGCAGGTCCGCGCCCGCCTGGAACGGCTCGAGAAGCAGTTGGCGCAGGTCGATGAGCTTATCGAGGCGCTTCCGGAGCCTGAGATGGTCTACGCCGCGGCTAGCTATTTCAAGCCGCGCGGACGGTTCACGCCGGCGTTCGAGCCGCGCCCGGTTCACCTTCTGCTTCGGGGCGACGTGGAATCGCCGGGAGACCCCTCGCAGGCAGGCGCGATTTCGGCTGTCGATTGGCTGGCGCCGCGATTCCCGTTGGACCAGCCCCGCGACGAGGGCTCGCGGCGGTTGGCGCTGGCGCGCTGGATCGCCGATCCCGCCAACCCTTTTACGTGGCGCTCGATTGTGAACCGCGTCTGGCACTACCACTTCGGCTCGGGCATCGTCGACACCCCGAACGACTTCGGCAGGATGGGCTCGCAGCCGACGCACCCGGAATTGCTCGACTGGCTGGCGGTCGAGTTCCGGGACCGCGGCGGGTCGTTCAAGAAACTCCACAAGTTGATTCTGACGAGCGCCGTTTATCGGCAGTCATCCGGCGGGGATGCTGCGCGCGCCAGGATCGATGGGCAGAACCGATACTTGTGGAGGTCGAATCGGCGAAGGCTGGACGCGGAATCGGTGCGCGATTCGGTGCTGCTGATCAGCGGCAAGCTCGACCCGCTGATGGGCGGCCCCTCGGTCGAGCACTTCTTTTTCAAGGACGACCACTCGCCGATCTATGACTACTCGCGGTTCGATGTCGACGCGTCCGGGAGCTACCGTCGCGCCGTCTACCGCTTCATCGTGCGTAGTGTGCCGGACCCGTTGATGGAGAGCCTCGATTGCCCGGACGCCTCGCTGCTGACCCCGAAACGCAGCAGCACGCTCACGGCGATTCAGGCGCTGGCGATGTTGAATGACCCGTTTCTTGTACGGCAGGCCGAGCATTTTGCCGAACGGGTCCGCTCGGCGCACAAGGAGCTCCCCGCCCAGGTCGAGCAAGCCTATCTGCTCGCTCTCGGCCGCAAGCCATCGGTCGAGGAGTCGCAAACCCTGGTCGCATATGGCGAGAATCACGGGCTTGAGAATGTGTGCCGGCTCATCTTGAATAGCAATGAGTTCATGTTCGTGGATTGAGGCATCCGTGTCACGTCATTCGAACCATCACCTGCGCCGGTCAGAGCAACGCGGTTTTGCAGATCACGCCGATCCGAGCCGCCGGCGGTTTCTCTGGAATTGGGGTGGAGGGCTCGGCGGGATCGCGCTCGCGCATCTGCTGGGGCAGTCGAACCTGCTGGCGGGAGCCGAGACTACCGGCACGGATCTGAACGGCGGCTTGCACCATCGCGCGAAGGCGAAGCGCGTAGTGCAGCTTTTCATGTCGGGCGCCGCGAGTCAGGTCGATACGTTCGACTACAAGCCGCTGTTGCTCGAGCGCTCCGGCCAAAAATTCGATCCCGGCGGCAAAGTCGAACTATTCCAGAGCGATCCGGGTCCGGTGATGAAAAGCCCCTGGGAATGGAAGCAGTACGGGGAGTGCGGCAAGTGGATGAGCAGCCTTGTGCCCCACCTGGGCCGGTGCGTGGACGAGATGGCGTTCTTCCCGTCGATGGTCTCGAAGTCGAACGTGCACGGGCCGGCAACCTTCATGCAGAACACCGGTTTCATTCTGCCGGGCTATCCGAGCATGGGAGCTTGGATCTCCTACGGGCTGGGCGCGATGAACGACAACCTGCCGACCTTCGTCGTGCTGCCCGACCCACGCGGCTTTGCGCCGAACGGCCCGGCGAATCATGCGGCGGCGTTTCTGCCGGCGACTCACCAGGGCACGATGATTCGCGTGGGACGTCCGAATCCGATTCACGATCTCTTCCCGCCCGAGTCGGCGAAATATATCACGGCCCGGAGCGGTGCCGATGGGCTGGCCGTCCTCGAAAAGCTCAACCGCGGCCACATGGCGGAGCGAGGCGCGGATTCCCGGTTGGAAGCGCGCATTCGCTCTTACGAGATGGCGGCTCGGCTGCAAGTCAGCGCCCCTGAGGTGCTGGATGTCTCCGATGAATCAGCGGCGACCCGCAAACTCTACGGGCTCGATGAGCGCGTCACCTCCGATTTCGGACGCCGCTGCTTGACTGCAAGACGGCTCCTCGAGCGCGGGGTTCGCTTCGTTCAAGTCTGGAGCGGCGCCGATAACGGTTTTCCAAGGCGCAACTGGGACAGCCACGAGGACATCCGGAAAGACCACGGCGAGATGGGTACGGAGATGGACAAGCCGGCGGCGGCGCTTATCAAAGACCTTGCATCGCGCGGCATGCTCGAGGACACGATCGTCTACTGGACGACCGAGTTCGGGCGCATGCCATGCAGTCAAGGGGCCAAGGGACGCGACCACAATCCGTTCACCTTCACGTCCTGGCTGGCCGGCGGCGGACTTCGCGGCGGGGTGACGTACGGTGCGAGCGACGAGTGGTCCTACAAAGCCGCCGATACCCCCATCTACTGCTACGACCTGCACGCCACGATCCTGCATCTGCTTGGGATCGATCACAAGCGGCTGACGTTCCGTCACAACGGCATCGACCGCCGGCTGACCGATGTGCACGGCCGCGTGATTGACGAGGCGATCGCGTAGCCTGCATTTCTCACCACCCGACGGTCGAAGCACACGATACGAGCGCCAGGACTTCGTTGCGCTTGCTTGCCGTGCTCAACGTACTGTTCAAGTACGCCTGCGCGCGCCAAGCGGCTCGCGCCTTTTTCCTCCGCCCGGCTTGCGCCTCGTCCTGACGGCTCTTTCACCCACTTCGCCTCGCCACGTGGCGAGAAATACAGGCCAGCCCGGGCGGTTACCTTTCTGACAGGTTGAACTCGCGCCGGAAGTAATCGATCACTGTGTCAGAGGGCATGGTGTCGCCCCCCTCGTGAATGGCGTATTCGAATTGATCCGCTTTCCCCAATGCTTCGTATTGCGCTGTGAACAGGTCGCGGTAGTAGCGCGGCGCTTGCTCGTGGGACCCTGTGTCGCGAATGCCGTGACCGGCCAGCATGGACCTCGGCGCGTAGGCGAGCGGGATCAGGTTGCGGTCGCCGATCTCGAACATGCCCGGCAGGATGTGGCACTTGTCTCGAACGTCCGTGAAATCCGCGGGATATGCGTCTTCAGGGATGAACACGGTCTTGCGCCCGAAGTCGGCCACGGCGGCGACGCGGTCGGAAAGCAGGGCCGCCTGCACGGCCAGCCAACCGCCGAGAGAGACGCCGGTCACGCCAATGCGGGTCTCATCGACGCGAGGGTGTGTGGCCAGCATCTCCAGTGCGGCGATCGAGGCCATCAACTGCACCGAGCGCGTAACCTTGTCCATGCCGAGCCGCCATGAGGCGATGGGTGGCTCGTCGACGCCGCTGGGCGCGGTGCGCGAGAGATAGCCGGTGTCGAGTTTCTCGACGCTGATCGAGACGAACCCCGCTTGCGCCAAGCGCACGCCAACGCCGCTCTGGTAGCTGTCGAGATTGACGACCAGGTCATGCAGGCCGTTCTTGCTGTGGCCTGAAAAGACCGCCACGGCCGGCCGGGGGCCGGTCGCGTTCGGCAAGCAGATGACGGCGGGGATCCTGTCGCCGGTTTCGGGCAACTCGATGAGGTGAACCTCCATCTCGATGCCGTGATGACGGATCTTGCCGAGCAGGCGGTCGCGGAAGAGGTGCGGTTTGACGTTGGCCTTTCCCTTGGGGTCGCGGACGGTCCAGTGTCGAAGGTCGAGCGACTCGGTCAGACGTTGAAGCAGCTCGGCGCGGAACCCTGCAAAGCGGTCGGGGGCCAACGGAAAGTCGTCGGGCTGATAGGGGCGGCGGGCGCGGTAGTTCTCGACGAGAGTCGTCACGGTCGGCTGAAGGAGCGGCTCCAGGATCGGCAGCAGCGGGTCGGCAGCAGGCGGCGGAACGGGGGCGGCGGACGCTCTGAGAGCACAGACTGCAATAAAAAGAAGGGTGGCGCGCATCGACATGCGAACAGTGTAGCGGCGCTGCATTAGCAGTATCCATGTGTCAAAAGTCACGTGGGCGGCGTTACGCGCCCCGAGGCTGATGGCGTAACGCCTAGCCGTTCCAGGAACGTGGCACAGCGTTCTCCACGCAGCCGAGCGGGAGTGGCGCGTAACCCTTTGGGCGACGGCCATTTGCAGTCGTCGGCTTTGTCGTTCGTCGGAGGAGATCACCCGGATCGGAGGTCCTCCTCACTCCGCGCCGAGGATGAGCAGGAGCCCGCTGCGCCTCCCACGGGACTTTTGACACGGGCTGATAGACTGACCTGCGGAGGCAGCAGATGAAGCTGAAGTTCTACGAAAAACGCACTTGCACGACCTGCCGCAAAGCGAAGGCTTTTCTCACGGACAAGGGTGCGCAGCTCGAGTCGATCGATCTGAATCGAGGTTTGTCCGTCGAAGAGCTGGAAAAGCTGATCGGCAATCGCGATTACCGCAAGTTTCTCAATTCACGCAACGTGCTCTATCGCGAGATGAAGATGAAAGACGGGCCGCCTCCGCGCGACGAAGCCATCAAGTTGATGAGCGAGAACCCGAATCTCATCAAGCGCCCGATTGTTCGCAAGGGCGATACGATCGCTTTGGGCTTCGATACCCAGGCTTTGGGCGAAATGGTCTAGTTCGCTCTCCGAAGGGCGTCAGCCTGTATCGGACCCTGGGGGAATGAGCGCAACGACCCGGCAAGGCCCTCCGGACCCGCCGCCGATCTTCATGGGCAAGGCGAAGACGATCGCGCCGGTGGGTGGCAACTCTTCAAGACGATTGACGTTTTCCAGGCAAGCAATCTGTGCGGCGGCGAAGACCTGGTGCGCCTTGAAATCGGAGCTCGGACCATGATCGATGCTGGCTGTGTCGATGCCGACGATCGCAACATGGCGCTCGGAGAGGGCTTCGGCGGCTCCGGGTGATACGCCGGGGAAGTGCAGATCCTGCGTGTCGCCGGGAACATCGCTTCCCAGGTATTGCTTGGCGTCGGGCCAACGGAGGCTCCAACCGCTACGAATCATGACGATCGAGCCGGGCTCGATCCGGCTGTGCTGCTGTTCGTGTTTTCCGATGTCTTCGACGGTGAGCAGGTAGTCCGGATTGCTGTCGCAGGCGGCGGAGATATCGATCACCACCGCCGATCCAATCAGTTGCTCGATCGGGATCTGGTCAACGGAACGCTTGCCCTCTCCGAAATGAATCGGGGCGTCGATGTGGGTGCCGCCGTGCTCGCTCCCGCCGTAGGTGAACGAGCTATACCAGAAACCGCCTTCGGTTCGTCCCCAGGCGACTTGATTGTGCTCGAAGTGTTTGTCCGTCGGCCAGTAAAGGGTTTTTTCGTCAAAGGTATGCGAGAGGTCGATGAGACGGTAGCCGCTGATGTCGAGCGGCGCGGGCGGCGGCGCGCAGGCCACGGACAGGAACAAGGCGCCGGCCAGGGCGGGAAGGCGAGTCATGAGTCGTCTCCTGTGTCTCTCTGAGCATCTAACCTGCATGTCTTACCACACGGCGAGGCGAAGCACCTGAGTGGCCTGTCAGGACGAGGCGCGCCGCTTGGCGCCGGCAACTCGGCCTTTAATGAAGTCTAGTTCAGGTTGCCTTGATAAGCGGCTTCGATCGAGATGTCTTGACGTACCAGAACCCGGCCGGTGGCGCGGTCAAGCTCGTCGCGGGCCGCCATGTAGCTTCTCATCGCGTTGATTTCTCCCGTGCGGGCATTCGCCAGGTCGCGCTGGACCTGCACGATCTGGAAGATGGACGAGGACCCCAGCGTGAAGCGCTTCTTTTCCGCCTCGAGCATGGCGGCGCGCAATTGTCGCGCTTGCTCCGCGATCCTGTAGCTCTCTCGGGCTCGCGCGAGGCCTTGCACCGCTTGCGTGACTTCGAGTTTGATGTTGTTTTCCTGCTGCCGAATCTGCAGGTCCGTTCGTCGCCGCCGCAGGAGTTCGCGGGTCATGTCGGCCTGCGCCTGCCGATTCTTCAAGGGAATGTTGAGGCTCAAGAAAACTCCGTAGTCGGGAAAGTTGCGCCGCGTGATCTGGCCGAGGGCCGTGCCGAATCCGCCGATGAAGAACGGATTCGCTTCACCGACGCCGGGCAGGATGGTCAAGTTCTCGTTGATCGTCCCGGCCAGCGCGTTGTTGCGGGCAAATGCCGTCAAGTCGACCGACGGCAGCATCGCGTTCTTGATGCCCTTGAGGTTGATGTCCGAATTCTCGCGGTTCATCCGGGCCGACACGAGCCCGGGGCGAGAACGCAGCGCCTGCTCGATGAGGTCTTGGAGCGGTTCGACCGGCTCGTTCTCAGGCACTTCGATCTCGTCGACCGGCACGATGTCGATGCCGAGAAGCGTCGTGCTTGACGGCCCGAACTTCGAGATCGCGTTCTTGATGATGTTCTCCTGCCGGCGGATGTTGTCTTCGGCATCCAGCAGTTGCTGGCGGTAGAGAGTGGTTTCGGCTTCCACGCGTGTGATCTCGAAGCCCGGCTGCAACCCGAGTTCCACCTGGCGCTTCGTGTTCCTGACCAGGAGTTCCGAGAGTTCGAGATCGGCCTGGCGCCCTTCGGCTTCGGCGATGAAGGCCACCAGGTCCCAATAGAGGTTTTGCAGTTGCGTGACGGTCGAGATGAGCTGAAGCTCGAATTGCAGGTCCTGGACTTCCTGGTTGTTCTTCGCGATTCGGATATTGCGGTTGTTGACGGCGCGCCCGAAGCCCTGCAACAGGGGTTGTCTGATCGTCAGCGACATGTCGCTCCCCAACGCCGGGTTGAACAGGCTGCGCAAGTTGTTGTTTTCCGAGAGCACCGTTGAAAAACCGACCCCGAGTGTCGTTCCCGTCGTGAAACCTTGGGAGTAGTTGAGGTTGTAGGAGTTCGTTTCTTGAACGAGGGTGTTGGTGCCAGTGACGAAGTCGCTGATTTGAGGATTGCTGGTTCTCGCGAAGGTCATCGTCGTGCTGAAGGTGGGATCAAGGTTCGTGGTTTGCGTGCCGAAGAACGATGCGGCATTCCCCGTCGCGGCGGCATTCGTTGCCTGCTGGGAAGCGTTTGTCGTGATGCCGGTGGCCTGGCCGCGCTGACCTTGCACCTGCTGGCCGGACTGCTGCGCCGACTGGCCGGTGGAAAGCGTGCTGATCTGCGTCTGGACGCCGCTGAGCTGCGCTCCGGCCCGGGCGCGCAAGAGGTCGGTATCCGCTTCGAGGCGCCCATAACGGCCAACCTCGATATCGAGGTTGTTCTCGAGGGCCAGCAGAATGAGGTCTTGAAGCGAGACGTACAGCTTGCCTTCGCGAATCAACCTGTCGATCGTCGCCGAATCGTCGAGGTCCGCCTCGGGCACTTCCGGCGCGCGGTAGATGTTGAAGTTCGGCCACGTGCCGGCCCCCCGCGAGTAGTCAATCGGTCCCTGTGCGTCAGCACGCGGGGCGGCGACGCCCAGCAGAACGGCGGCGGTGAGCAAGCAAAAGAAAAATCTCGGCATTCTGAAGACTCCTGTTCCCGGCACAGCGAAAAACGGATGATCTACACCGTAAGACGCAACGAGGCCCAAAAAGTGGCGCGGGAAACGTCAGGGCCTGACTGATAGGTACGCTGTAGACGGAGAAAACGTTCCTTGCGTTACAAACCGCCGGGACCGCGCTGTCTTCCGGCAGGCGTAGCAAGACCCGTTCGAGCCGAGCCTCAGGGGTTATCCCGGACGCTTCGCCAGCCTGTATTTCTCACCACGTGGCGAGGCGAAGTGCGTGAGAGGGCCGTCAGGACTAGGCGC
>JAPPLB010000109.1 GCA_028819575.1 Bryobacterales bacterium
GCCGTGCTCAACGTACTGTTCAAGTACGCCTGCGCGCGCCTTTTTCCTCCGCCCGACTCGCGCCTCGTCCTGACGGCCCTCTCACGTACTTCGCCTCGCCACGTGGTGAGAAATGCAGGCAAGGATGCCCGCGCTCCCTGGACCCTGAATGGACACGCAGGAGTTGGCGGATCAAGTCAGCAGTTCTTGAACAGCTTCAAAGGGCTCGTCAATCACCCGGACGGGGCGCCCGACGTTGCTCTGGTACATCTGGTGATAGTCAATGCCCAGCTTGGCGTAGATGGTCGCGATGAAATCGGGAACGTGGATCGGCCGCTCGACGACCTCCCAGCAATTCTGGTCGGTCGCGCCGAGCGTCCTTCCCCCCTCAACGCCACCGCCGGCCACGACGAGAGAGAAGGCGGCAGGCCAGTGGTCTCGGCCATCGTTGACGTTGATCTCCGGGGTACGCCCGAACTCGGTACCGACGATGACCATCGTTGTTCCGAGCATGCCCCGGTCGTCGAGGTCTTCCAGCAAAGCGGCAAAGGCGCGATCCAGCTCGGGCAGTTTTTTGGTGGAGATATCGTTGAACAGATTGAAGTGATGGTCCCACCCGCCGCTGCGCACACTGACAAACCGCACGCCTTCTTCGACCAGCCGCCTGGCCAAAAGACAACCCTGGCCCAATGACGTGCGGCCATACTTCTCCCGCAGCTTTTCAGGTTCGGATTCGATCTTGAAGGCCCGTTTTGCTCTCTCGGAACGGATGAGCGTCAGAGCGGTCTGATGATGCGTATCCATGGCATCGACGATTCCCACCGTATCCATGCGGCGGAATTGCCGGTCCGCCAATCGAAGCAGAGAGTTTCGTCGATCCACTCGGGCCCAGTCCACGCCCAGGGGAAGATCCAAGTCACGTACCTTGTAGTTCTCCTTGTTCGGATTGTCGGCCAGGAACGGATTATATTTCGGACCCAGGAAAGCGGCTTGCTCCCATTTCCTGACCGGTCCGCCGGTAAGGATGTAGGGAGGCAGCTCATTCCGAGGCGATAGTTCCTTGGCTATGACCGAGCCATAAGAAGGGAACTGCAACGTGGAACGCGGCGCGTGGCCACTGAGCATGAACGCCTGAGCCGACTCGTGCACCGCGTCCTGGCTGGTCATCGAGCGGATGATGGTGTACTTGTCCGCGTGCCTGGCGCTGAGCGGGAGAAGCTCGCCGACCTGGATGCCCGAGACGTTGGTGGGGATGGATCCGAACTTGCTGCGATAGCCTTCCTTCGCGGCAGGCTTCGGGTCCCAACTCTCGAATTGGCTGAGGCCGCCGGCCAGCCAGAGCAGGATGATCGAGAGATCTTCGGGCTTGGGAGAGCTTCCCGGCGCCGCGGCGCGCAAGGCGAGGGCCTCGCCCAATCTGAACCGACCGAACAGAGTCAACGCACCCACACTCAGGAAAGATCGGCGACTGAATGAATGGAGAGCCATATGGGACCTTTCTCAATGGACGTAAACGAACTCCTTCGAGTTGAAGATCGCCCAAAGAACATCCTGATACACGGCCTTCCTCTGGTCCATGTCCGCATCGCGCAGCAGACCGAGGATCGTGGTCCGCTCAGCGCTCGTCGGAGGCCGGGCATAGGCGCTGACATAGATGGTCCGGAGGCGTTCCTCTTCCGACAACTCTTTTCGTTCCAACAGCTTATCGATGAGGTTGCCGGGTGAGGTCAGCAACTCGTGAACCGTTTCCCCACTGATCAACTGCATGGCTTGGGTGACCGTCGGCTGGTGGTCGCGTTCGCAAATGACATCGCGAAACTCGGACTTGCCGAACGTCTTCATGAAGTAGTTGCCCGAACCCACGGCGACCGAGATCGCCTTCTCTCCAGGCGGGCTCCCGGGGATCTTCAGGCGTTTGCCGGCGACCTGGCCCATCGCATCGAAGAGCACCTCCGACATCAAGCGCTTGAGATAGAAACGAGAATAGTTGATCGTATCGTCACGATTGGTTTCGTTCGGCTCGGCCGAGAGCTGGTACGCCCGCGATTTCAGGATGAGCCGCATGAGGTGTCTCAGATCGAATTGTCCTTCGATGAAGTAACCGGCCAGCGCGCCCAGCAAGGCCTCATTCGAAGGAGGATTCGTAATGCGGAAGTCATCCACGCCTTCGACGAGGCCTCTTCCCATGTAGTGCTTCCAAATGCGGTTCACGATGGCCCGAGCGAAATACGGGTTGTCGGCGCGGCTCAACCACTCCGCCAGCTTCGGGCGCGGGTCCTCTCCCGGACCATCCTCCGCATAGCCCCCCCCGAGAAACTTCGCACGGACGTATTCGCCCGTCTCGGGATGTTTCAACTCCTTGTTGTTGAGGTAGTCGTAGACGGGTTTGTGATCGGGACGGATCGCGACGGTGTGCTCGAAGCGGCCGTAGGGCTCCTCTTTTCTTTCCAGTCGAGAGAAAAACGCCGCCAAGCCGAAGTAGTCGTCCCGAGACCAACGTTCGAAAGGGTGGTCGTGGCACTTGGCGCACTCCAACCTGACGCCGAGGACAGCCTGGCTGAACTGGGTCGCCATTCCTTCCGGACCCTGCATCAAGCCCACGAAGAAATTGGGCGTCGGCGTATAGACGAACGGGCCGCTTCCCATGAGAAGCTCTCGAACAAGGCGGTCGTAAGGCTTGTTCTCGGCCAAGGAACCGCGGAGCCATCCGAACAACTGATAGCCGCCCTTGAGTCCGGTCCCCCAGCCCACCTGGAACAAGTCGGCCATGACCGCGGCCCAGAGCTGCGCGTATTCGGGCCGGTCGAGAAGGTGATCGATGAGCTTCCCGCGTTTGTCGGGATCGCGGGACGCAAGGAAACGATTCGTCTCCTCGGGCGTCGGCAGCACGCCGATGGTGTCGAGGTAAACGCGACGAATGAAGACCTCGTCATCGGCCAGGTCCGAGGCAACGATACCCAGCTTCCGCAGCTTGTCGAACACGAGTTCGTCGATCAGGTTGTTGCGCGGGACTCGCGGGTAATCCGCGGAGGGGGCCTCGGTAATGACGGCAATGCGCGCCACTGCCGCCAGGCCGGGCATCCGGACCATGATGGCGCTCTCACCGCGCGCGCGGGCCGTGACTTTGCCCGAGTCGTCCACGGTAGCGACGGTTTCCTCCTGGGCGGCGTAGTTGACGGTTCGAGAGAGGTCGCGCCGGCTGCCGTCGGAGTAGATTCCCATGACCGTCAAGCGCTGTTCCGTCTCGGGACCCTCAAGAATGGTCTCAGCGGGTGATACTTCGAGGTTTCTCAACTCCGGCCGGCCCGGCACCCGGTACGGGGCGCCCGAGGCAAGCCACTCCAGGATGGTTCGATACTCGGAGGAATCGACGGCGAACCTCACCCCGCCACCATGAGTCATCTGGAAAGACGGTTTTCGCAGGATGAGCGACTGTTCAAGCTGCTCCCAATTCACCCGGCGGCCATCGTCGTTGGAAAGGATCTCTTTGAAGTCTTCCTCGGTATCGGAATTGAACAACGAGAGTTTGAAGCCGTTCTTACCGCGGACCGAACCGTGGCAGTTCGATCCGGAGCAGCCTTTCCGAGTCAGGATCGGGGCGATGTCGTCCACAAATCCGATCTCGGCGTTTGCGATCGAGAGCGGCAGCGCCGAGACCGCCAGGAGTAGACCAATTCTCATTGCGAGGCCACCGCAGCGACGTTCTCGCGCTCGTTGGAAATGTTTTCGGGTTCGGCCAGCGTCAAGACGATTTGCTGCTCATGGGTGAAACCGCGAATGAACCCCGTCTTCTGCCAAGGGTAATCCACGCTGGCCGTATGCTCGACCACCCTGCCGCCGAGAACGCCCCTCCCCCTGACCACCAAGGGCCAGCGCCCCGGCAGGGCGTCGGAAAGCGCCTCCAGCGGCAGCTCGACGTTGGAGCCGTCCACGAAAAAGTCTTCGCCGAATGTGCCGCGGACGCGGGTGTTGACAGGAGCCGCCGTCATTGTTCGAGACGCGATGCCTTGCGGCAGGTTATCAATCCAGACGTCCACCGGTGTGTTCCAGCCGCCGATGCGGCGTACACGCACGCGAAGGCTGACGGGCTTTCCCTTCCGTAAGGTCGTCTGATTGGTCAACACGCGCAGCTCGAAGTCCGGTTGGGCCTGCTGCACGGTCAAGCGGTAAACGAACGTGGGATTTCCGCGTTTTCCGGCGTCGCGCAGCAGCACCCGGTAGCTCCCGGCCCGCTCGAATGTATGGGTCAGGTGGAAGTCCACGCTGGGGGGCTCCTTGTCGAATGCATTCGGAGCGGTATCGTCCAAGTAAGCGACGAGGTTGTCGTCCGAATCGTAGATCAGGATTGCCGGGTCCAGGAAATTCCCCAGACTCATTCCGGCGCCGTCGAAGCTGTACGTTTCTCCGGCGCGCGCCACCAGCTCGAAGCTGTCAACCGCGCCGTTCCGATCGATGACACCGTTGATGACCACCGGAGGATGGATCCGGAACCCTGTGTATCGCGGTCTGGCGACCTCGCGGACATCGGAAACGCTGAAGACCAGTGGATTGGGCAACTCTCCGGCCTCGCTCGCCAACCACAGGGGATGCGGCCCCTTTGCGGCTTCCGGCGGAATCTCCAGCTTCACTCTCGCGCGCCCGGGAGATCGATCGACAACCTCGGCAGTTGCCGGCCCTTGCCCTAAAACCACTCCGTCCACCTTGTTCAGATTGACCCCCGTCAACTCCATCTCGACGGTAGACCCTCGCCGGCCACCCGCCGGGAAAACGTGGGAGGCGCTCGGCATGTCACCGACGGTCAGACGATAGTCCGATGAGTTCGAGCCGGCCTCTCGAAACCCCATCACCCGCAAGACATACTCGCCTTCTTCAGCGAATCGATGGACCAGACGCGGGTCTTTGTCGAAATAGTAGTCGTCCTGAGCCGCGATTTCGTTGCCTTCGAGATCGAGCAGGCTCAGGAACCCGTCGAAACGCGTTCCGTTGCGGGATGAATTCAGATCGAAAGTAATCACCTGAGCGGCCCGGACCTTGACGCGGAAATGATCGTAGTCCTTGGCGGTGACCTTGCCGTTGATGACGGTCGGGAATCGCACGAGCGGCGCTTCCTCCCAGTGGTCGTTCGGCTCACGCTCCAACTCCTCGGGCAGGTTTCCGACTTCGAAGACCTGCACGAAGCTGCCGCGAGGCGAGATGATCCTCAAGTCGCGGCGCCCGACGGCGGCATCAGGTGCGATCGAAACCTCGGCGGTGACCAGCTTGTCGCTCGATTCCCGGACTCGGGCCGAGACGCCTTGCCCGGAGACCCGAATCGCCGAGGCTCCGGCCAGATGCTTGCCTGTGATCTCGATGGCAAGCTGCGTCCCGCGGCGTCCTCCGCGCGGGAAGATCGACTCGATGAAGGGTGAGTCGGGGTGGGGAGGTTCGACCGCCCAAGCGACAGCAATGGGAAGGATTACCAGCGCAATCGCAATCTTGCGGGTCATGAGGCTCCTGCCGCTCTGTTGCCGCGTACTCATTCTAGTCCAAGCTGCGCACGGGTCACCGGGAGTTCTGCCTGGACGTTCCGGACCAAGTACATCCGGAACGGCGGCATTCAACTGATGGGGCCGAAGTCGGGGACCTTCATCCATTCGCCGTCCTTCATGGCCGACTCTTGCCCGACGATCCCGGGCGCCGTATACGCGACCGCCTGATAGACATCCACGGCGGGCCGGCGTTCCTCCAGACAGGCCGTGACAAACTCATGAACGATAAACGCCTCCGCTCCGCCGTGTCCTCTGGCAATTCGCTCCCTGAGGTTCGGCGGCAGCGTCGAGGCGTGGTCGTCGACCTTCCAGGTTTCCGGTTCTTCGCCGGGACGGCGAACCACTCCTTGCAAGCCGAACTGCGGCTCGAAGAAGCTCAGCTCGGTTCCATAAAAGTCCGCGCCTTCACGGCCCGGAGCCGCCGTCCACCAGTGGACCGCCATGCGGGAGGAGTTCCCTCCCGAAGTCTTGTGGAAGAAGGTGATGTTGATGAAGGGGTTGTCGTATTGGTTGTCGCCGCGGTAGAACTCGTGGTCGATCGGCGTGCCGATGGCCGCAACATCGGTCAGTTTTTCTCCGGTTACGTAAATCATCGGACCGGTCGCGTGGGTCACGTAGAGAGCCGGCGAGTTTCCGTATCGCCAAGTGCGCTTGCCCTTGTAGATCCACATCTCCATGAGCCGCTTCGAGGCGGTGCCTTTCTTGAGGTAGGACCCATGGTCATGCAGGTAATAACCGTCCGAGTAGTAAATCCTTCCGAATTTTCCCTGCTTGCGCCATGCGTGCGCCGTCATCGCGGAGGCGCGAAAGCAACTGGTTTCAGCCATCATGTAGGTCTGTCCGGTCTCCTTGACGGCGTCGACGAGTTGTTGGCATTGTTCGAGAGTGATAGCGGCCGGCACGGCCGAGATGACATGACGCCCCGACTTCATCACATCGACGCAATGGGGAACATGGTCGGGGGCGCCCGTGAAGATGGCTACGGCATCCACCTTGGCATCCTTCAACATCGGGTGGAACTCCTCGTAGGCATTCGAGCAGTCGAAGCGTTCCATCAGCCGTTTCCGGCGGTCTTCCCGAAGGTCGGCCACGGCCGTCACCTGACAATTCGGGTGCATGTGCCAGGAGAAACCGGATCCAAACCCTCCGCCGACGACTCCGATGCGCAGCCGCCTGGAGGGGTCGAGGGGTTTGTACTCCTCGGCGGGACTCGCGCTCAACAGGGGAGCCGAGGCCCCGGCGGCCAGCGCGACAGCGCCGGCCGGCAGAAACTCTCTTCTGGAAATCGAGCTTGGCGTTTGCCTGCTGTTATCCGGCATGATTCGTTCCTCCTTGTGGTCAGTCCGTGTAGTCCTCGGGCATCAGGTTCTTGAGCATGCGCCGCACGGCTTCCGAGTGCCGCGCGCCGTTGGGAGAATCCTCTCCGGGTCCTGGCGGTTGCACGAGATCAAAATGGCCGTAGTTGTCCCGGCCGCGCACCAGGATCGCGACCTGCTTCTCGGGACCGTCCTGCTTCACCTCGGGCGTGACGAAACGAACGGCAATGCCGATGCGAGGCTTGCCGGATCGGTTTACTCCGGAACCGTGCACAATACCGATGTGGTGCAACGACATCTCTCCGGGCCGTAGGGTAACGTCCACGGCTTCGTCTTCGTTGACCTCGACGGCGATCTCCTGCCCCCGCGACAATGCGTTGTCGGGCGCATAGGTGTCCCTCTGCGGCAGAAGCGGCTTCTTCTGAGAACTGGGAATCATCCGCATGGCGCCGTTCTCCGCCGTGCTCTCCGAGAGAGCGATCCATGCGGTTGTGACCTTGGGCGGGTGGAGTCCCCAATAGGCGGCGTCCTGGTGCCATGCGACGTACATTTTTTCGCCGGGCAGCTTGGCGAACCAGCGCGTGTTCCAGATCAACAGGTCTGGCCCCAGCACGTCCTCGACCGCGTCCAGAACTCTCGGGTGTGAAACGAGTTCATAGACCCAGCGGAGAAACGTGTGGGTCTCCGAGTAGACGTGATACTGTTGTCTCGGCGGCAGAGTCCGGAGGCGCTCGCTGATTTGTGAGCGGTGCTCGATGAAGCACCGCCGGTATCGTTCCGTCTCCACGGCGTCCAATACTCTCAGCGGAAAGAGATAGCCGTTCTCTTCGTAACAGGCTTTCTGGCGCTCGTTCAGGCCGCTAACCGTCGTCTGCACGTTTCTCCCTGTTCAGCAAGGCTTCGACCGGCCCGGTAGACCTGGGCATACCCGCCTCTTGTCCATCGCGTGGGTCGTTTCTAGCGGCTCGGAACCTCCGAAGCGGTCATCCCTTCCATTCTAGAAAGCAGGCGAGCCACCTTGACGTCATTGGGCGAGAGTCTTGCCGCTACCCGCAACACGTCCCGCGCCCGGTCGAACTGGCCGTCCCCCGCCCAGAACAGGCCCGCGAGATAGTGCAGCCGGCTGTCGTCGGGGTTCGCTTCGATGGCCGGCCCTATCTGTTTCCGTGCTGCGTCGATTCTTCCCCACAGCGCATACAGCCGGAACAGGTCGGCGAGCACCCTGGGATGGCCGGGCCAGAGCTCGAGAGAGCGCAGGAGCGGGTTCTCCGCCGCCGTGAAGTCCCGCAGGGTGAGATAGCCGCGGCCGGCGGCGTAGGCAACCTCGAAGTCGTCCGGGCCGGCGCCCATCGCCTGCCTTAGGTGGATGCGCGCCTGATCCGCTTGACCGAGACCGGCTAACGTGAGGCCCAGATTCGCTCGCGCGACGGCCAGGTCCGGCTGGACGGCAAGAGCCTTATGGAAAGACTCGGCCGCTTCAGTGAGTTGCCCTTTTCTCTTCTGGATGAGACCCAGATAGTAGAGAGCCTGGGTGTTGTCCGGATCTCTTTCCAAGGCCTCGCGGTACTGCGCTTCGGCGGCGCCGTAGTTTCCGGCCCTGAAAGCATCACCGCCCCGCAGGACGGCATTGCGTGCGTCCACGTTGTCTTTCAGCGACCGGTAGGTATCGAGCTGCCGCCGGCCCTCTTCCCGATCGCCGTGGCGCATGTGCATAAGACTCAGTCGATAACGCGCATTGAAGTGACCCGGCTCCAACTCGACGACCCTGGAATAGGCCGCCAGCGCCCGGGACGATTCCCCGTCCTGTTCGTGAATCTTTCCCAGCAAGTAGTGGGCGCCGGCAAGGTCCGGACGCAACGAGACGGCCTTCCGCGCGTCCAGGCGGGCTTTCTCCGTTTCACCGAGCTTCATCCACGAATGCGCCCGGTCGTAATAGAGGCCCGCTTCGCGGGTGTGGCTTTGGAGCAGCGCCGTCAGTTCCGCCAGGCACTCTTCGTGCCGTCCGGCCGCCTCGAGAGAGGAAGCGTAGTCCCGGTGGTATCGGAGGTTCTGCGGCTCCATTTCGTGCGCCTTGCGGAACGGCTCCAAGGCTTCGTCGTAACGTTGCGTGTTGTAGAGAAAGGCTCCCCGGTTATAGAACAGCACCGGATTGGACGGCTGGCTGTCTATCGCCTTGTCGATGTGTGCGAAGGCCTGATCCCACATCTGCCGGCGAGCGTAATTCACGGCCAGGAGCTGATGAGCGCCGGGGCTGTCGGGCTCGGTCTCGAGGCCGCGTAGAAGATAGCTGCGTGCCAGATCGAGTTTTCCCTGGCGGTTGTAGAAGGAGCCGAGCTGCAAATAAGGGCCGATCCGCTCGGGGTTGTGATGCAGGGCGTCAAGCGCATCTTTTTCCGAGCCTGCGAAATCGCCTTCGACGGGGGATTTCAGGTCAACCGGCGCAACCTCGGCCGCATGGAGACTCAAGCAAATCCAGAGGCCGAATGACCATGCCCACCACTTCCTGCATCGCGCGGCGAGCGGCGGACTTGGTCTCCCGGACATCCGTATCATTATGCGACGGTCAGCAGCCCTCCTAGAAGTTGAGCTTCAGCCCGAACTGAATCTCACGGGCGAAACCGAACGTACTCGTGATCCTCCCGAAATTGTTGCTCAGGAAGCTTGTATTGGGATTGCCGAAGTTGGCGTGGTTGAAGGCGTTGAACATCTCGAACCGAAACTGCAGCCGATAGTCCTCATCCGCGAAGAAGAAATTCTTGTAGACGCCCAGGTCCCAAAGCTGGACTCCGGGGCCGATGATCGGTGCGCGCCCCGCATTGCCCGCCGCCACGGTCGGGCTCATCCCGGACGCAAGCACGTGAACAAGCGGGATGGGGTCCTGGAAAGCCGCCCTGTTGATCCACGATTCCGGAGCATTGCGGGATCCGGAGTTCGGGTTCCCGACCAGATCGGGCCTCGTCCCGGCCGCCCCGTTCGTGTTGTCGATCCCGTAGCTCACGGGAAGAGCGATGCCGGACTCATAAGTGATGATCCCGTTCAACTGCCAGCCGCCGGCGATCCAGTCCATCGGCCCGGACAGCGGGACCAACTTGCCTCTTCCGAGCGGCAACTGCCACACGAAAGCCAGCGAGAGCCGATGCTCGACATCGGCACGGGACGACCCCTTGTCCACCGCCAGGTAGGGGTCGTTCGGATCCAATATTCCGGTCAAGACCGGCTCCCGACGCTCCGGGAAATTCCAAGACCAACGGGCCCCGGACCCGGATTCGTTGATCCCGCCGCCTCCCCAGGTGCTCTGGTTCGCCCAGGTGTAGCTGGTCAGAATGTTGAGGTCGTTTGCCCTCGTTTCGAGTTTCACCTGCAGGGAATCATAGCGGCGGTGACCCCAGGGAACGTTGATCCCGGTATTGCCATGCTCGGGATGAGGCCGCCGGGGTTGGGGAGGCCCTGATCCGAACTCGGGGGCGTTGAAGTTCACACCCATCCGCTGACCGACGCCGCGCGAACCGACGTAGCCTACGTTCAGGGAGGTGCTGGGCAGAATCCGCCTCTGGATGGATACGTTCCAGTTGTCCTGGTAGGGATCGTGCCAATCGTACTGAATTCCGCCGGAGGTGCCGGGAGCGCCCTGGACACCGACCCCCGGGAAAGGCTGCGCAAACGTGATGACGGGCAAGGCGTTGGGGTCGGTGTTGAACGACAAGTTGCGCGACAGCGGCGGGTTCGTCGTGAAGTTCCAGTGGACGTTCCCGGCGATGATCTCATAGAAACGACCCCAGGCCGCCCGCAGAACCGTGTCGTTGCTGCCGAACAGGCGCCACGCGAAACCGAGACGGGGCGACCAGTTGTTGTTGTCGCTGCGGTACAACGAGCGCGGCCAGCCGACTTGGTCACGAGTCATGAAGTTGAAGATGCCTTCGAAGTCCTTGATCAGTTCCCGCAAGGGCCGGCCGTCGCACCCCGCGCAGGCCGTCGGCTTGTCCAAATCGGTCTGGGCGAGGATCAGCGCCTGGTGCTCCTCGCTCCAGTTGACGATGCGGTCGGCGGCGCTCACGGCCGCCGGCATGTAGTTGTACCGAAGGCCCAGGTTCAAGGTGAGGTTCGGGTGGACGTTCCAGTTGTCCTGGATGTAGAACCCCGCGTTGAGCGTCCGGATGTCGTTGTCGGTGCGGCCCTGGATGATGAACGAACTCTGCGGATAACCCAGCAGGAAGTCGCCCAGGCCCTGACCCGTGCCGGCGGGGGAGGCCGGGTTGCGCGTGAATCCACCGGTAAAGCTGTAGCGGCCTCGCGGGTAAGGGAATTGACCGCCGTTCTGGTGGCCCCGGCGGATATCGATGCCCATCTTGATGTTGTGCGTTCCCTTGGTCAGCGCCAGCGTGTCCATGTAGTGGAAACCATGGACTTTGGGGACGCTCGGCGCGAACGGGAACGCGCCCATGCCGGTCATACCGGTAACGCCCACGTTCGGCGGTCCCCAGGTCACCGGGTCCTGCAAGGCTCCTTCGATCCCGATCTCGCCGACGACGTTGGTGTCTTTCAGCTCGAGGCTCAGATCCTGGAAGAAGTAGTTGTAGCCCATGCGCGCTTCGTTGACCAGGTTCGGAGTGATGATCTTGGTGTAGCTGAGGACGGCATTCTGCTGCGTGAACCCGAAAAGGGTGCCCTGCATCGGCAGGCCGGGAGAAAGGAAATCCGGCAGCAGCCGGGGGTTGGTGTTGTGACCATAGCGCCCGAAGAGGTTGTCGTTGTCGGAAAAGCGGTGATCGACCCGAACGATGTGTTGATCCTGATCGTTCAGCTCGACGGGGTTGAAGACGGCGTTCGGCTCATTGGGAACCTCGCGCTGCACGGCCGGCCAGAGAAGCTGCATCGCCCTCTGGGTTGTCTGCGAGAGTCGGCTCGTGGGGATCCGGTTGTCCACGAAGAGGTCCCGGTGAATGGCTCCGTCGGCGGCCGTCATGGTGGTCAGGGGGTCATAAATCGGAAAGCCGCCGGGCCCCGACAGATCTCCCTGCCGCTGGGCCGGAGTCGCCAGGGTCGCATTGATCGTCCGTCCCTTGCCGCTGCGCAGACCTTCGAAGCTGTAGAAACCAAAGGTCTTGTTCTTCACGAATGGTCCGCCCAGCGTGCCGCCGTACTGGTTGCGCTTGAATTCCGGCAGCGAGGAGCGGTCGAAGAAGTTGCGGGCGTCCAGGTTGTCGTTGCGGTGAAAATAGAAAACGCCTCCGTGAAACTCGTTGGTGCCCGACTTGATCGCCACGTTGATGTGGGCCCCGGCTCCGCGGCCGTACTCGGCCGAGTAGGAGCCACTCATGATCTTGAATTCCTGAATGGCGTCGGGACTCGGACTGAGGCCCACCCTCGGGATCAGCCAGTCCTGGTTCTCGACGCCGTCCAAGGTGATCTGGTTGGCGTTCGTGCTGGCGCCGTTGGCGACGATGCCGCCGCCGTGGGTCGCCGAGCCCATGACGCCGTCCAGCTTGGCGTTGTCCAAGGTTCCCGTGCCGAGACGCGCCAGTTGAATGAACTTGCGGCCGTTCAGAGGCAGCTCGACGACCTGTTTCTCCTCCACGACCTGCCCGACATCGGACGCATCGGTCTTGATGAGAGGGACGCTCGACGTCACCTCTACGGTTTCGGTGACGTCACCGACCTGCAGGACGACGTCGGTGCGAACGGTTTGGTTGACGAGGACGACGATACCCGTAACCACCGACTTGTTGAAGCCGGATAGTTCAGCTTCCACCGAGTACTGCCCGATCTGCAGCAGATTGGCCGTGTACTGCCCCTCGGCGTTCGTGACCAGGTTCCGGGTCAGCCCGGTGTCCTCGTTGATAACGGCCACGGATGCGCCGGGGACGACGGCGCCCGTGGTGTCCTGGACGGTCCCCAGGATGGCGCCCAGCTCGGCCTGACCGAAGGCGTTCATGCTGAATGCGAGGCCGAGAATCAGAAGCGCCGGGATGCGAATGCTCTTGCCGGAAAAGAGAGAAAACGTGTGTTTCACAGTACCCCTCCTTAGCGTGATGCGGATGCAGACGTAACCGCAGCGAGTATGGCAAACAGCTTGGGGGGTGTCAAGGTATTTTTTTGATATAAAAATGTCTTTTCAAAATACCGAAAATAAGGACGATCGTTCGATGCCGGGAAAGCGGGCGACGCGGTAGACGCGGACGGCCACTCCGTCAGCCGCCGATTTTCGCCGGTATGCGCACGATTACGGACGCGGGGAACTTCATGGGAAAGGGCTTTGCCGTAGCCGAGATGCCACTACCCTGCATTTCTCACGACCCGACGGTCGAAGCACGCGATACGACAGCCAGGGCTTCGTTGCGCTTGCTTGCCGTGCTCAACGTACTGTTCAAGTACGCCT
>JAPPLB010000052.1 GCA_028819575.1 Bryobacterales bacterium
GCGGCTCGCGCCTTTTTCCTCCGCCCGGCTTGCGCCTCGTCCTGACGGCCCTCTCGCGCACTTCGCCTCGCCACGTGGTGAGAAATGCAGGTTAACCACCTGAATCATCCCGTCTGACAGCGGTGACTTACAGTAGAATGAACGCGTGACCGCTTTCCAGAGGGTCGAGATGAGGATCCGGACGCTTGTCCTGTTGGCAGCCGCAAGCATTTCGCAAGCCGGGGCTGCGGCTCCTGAACTGACCAACCTGCACCCTCCCGGAGGTCAACGCGGCACCGCCGTCAAGCTCGCGCTTCAAGGCTACGGGTTGACGGAAGAGACGAAGATCCTCTCGAACATACCCGGCTCGTTCACGCCGCTCACCTCGGCCGGCAGCGGCAATATGGCCGGCGACCAACTGCTCTTCCTCGTCGAGATCCGCCCTGACGCTCCCGTTGGGATTTACTCCGTTCGGGTGGAGACTCATGAGGGGATCTCCAACATCCTGTTGTTCAGCGTAGGCGCCTTCCCCGAGATCGCCGAGGCGGAGTCGGAGGATGACGAAACGAAGAATGCCAACGACAGCCCCGAGAGCGCACAGACTGTTGAAGCACCCGTGATCGTGAACGGCACGCTCGAGGGCCCTGAGCGCGACCTGTTCCGAATCAGCAGCCGTGCAGGCGAGCGCATGGTTTTCGAGGTCGAGGCTCGGCGCGCGGGCTCGGCGCTCGATCCCGTTCTTCACATTTTTGATGCCGAGGGCCGTCCGATCGGGCGCAACAACGATGCGCGCGGGCTCGGAGTCGATCCGCGTCTGGACATCGTGTTCGACAAGGCGGGGGATTACTTCATCGAGGTCTACGAGGCGCGCTTCAGCAAGCAGGACCGTAATTTCTACCGCCTCAAGATCGGAGAGTTCGCTTTCGCAGAAGCCCTATTCCCCCTTGGCTGGCAACAGGGCGGCGAAGTGGAGGTGGAACTTTCCGGCGGTACTCTGCCTGCACCGGTCAAGGTGCGCCCCGACATCTCGAATCTGCCGCCCAAGGCCGATTTTGCAGGAGTGCGCGCTCCAGGCGCACCCGGCGCCCTGCCGATGCGCTTTCTGGTCAGTGACGGACCCGAAGCCATGGAACCCGATCGGCCGCCCGGCGGGACCGCGGCATTGGAACCGAACACGGTCATTAACGGCCGCATCGCTGAGCCAGGCGAGAAGGACCGTTATCGGCTCGCGGTTTCTCCCGGCGAGAACTGGTTCATCGAATTACAGTCGGCGGAGTTGGGCACGTCCGAGCTCTACGGCACTCTCGAGCTCTACGACAGCCAGGGAAGACCGGTGGCCGCGGCCGGTTACGAGACAGGCGCGCAACACCCCAATGTGGTGCGAGCGAGGTATCGTCCGAACAGCCGACCCGTGATAGCCCTGGAGATTCCCTCGGAAATGCACGAACTGATCGTCGAAGTGGGCGACCTGCTGGGGCAAGGCGGTCCCGGGTACGGTTATCGCTTGACGGCCCGGCGTCAACCGCCGGATTTTCTTCTCACCCTCGACACCCCATTCGTCAACATTCCCTTGGGCGGCAGCGCCCTCGTGACCGTTACGGCAGAGCGCCGGGGCTTCTTAAAACCGATCCAGTTGAGTGTGCACGACGCCCCCGACGACCTCATGGTGGAGGGTGGATTCATCCTTGAGCAATCCGATACGAGACGCACTCTCAGAAAGTTTCAGAAGGGCATTCTGACCATCACGGCCAAGCCGGGCGCCAAGATGCGAAAGCTGGACCTGTCCATCTGGGGGGAGGCTGTGGCTGACGATGGCACCGTCATCCGTCGTCGAGCTCGCGGTCCGGGCATGATCACTTCGATCAGCGGACCTGGACAGAATGCCTTCACCGCTCCCTGGCTCGACCTGGAACTGCCGGCTGCCGTCCGCCCCCGGCTTCCGGCCGTTCTCGAGGTCCTGACACCAAGATATGTCCGCCTCGGGCCTGGAATGACGCACGAGGTGAAATGGAGTTTCCAATCGCGCGAAGGCGGGGTCGAACCACCCATGGAAGTGAGTTTTGCCGGCAACACGGGAGGGCAGATTCTTGCCACTCGCACGAGTGAGAAAGAGGCGAGAAAAGACCGCGGGACGATTGTCGCTCGAACGACCGAACGGACCACGGTCACCAAGCTGGATTTGGCCCTGAGCGCCCAGGTCAAGATCAACGGCCGTGTAGAAACGATCTACTCCCCTGCGATTCGGTTTGACATCGTGCAGGGCTACTCGATTGAACCTGCGGCCGAAGTGACCTCCATCCAGCCGGGCGGGGCGGCGGAATTGGCCGGGGTGCTGAGACGCGAGCCGGAGTTCACGTCGGCTGTGCATCTGGAGCCGCAGAATCTGCCGCTCGGCGTCGAGTGCGAGCCGCTGGATCTCAACCCGGAGGAGAGTGAATTTCGCCTGCCCTGCCAAGCCGAGACAAGCGCTGCGCCGGGGGAATACGAAATTGAACTCATCTCCCGTTCGACGCTGGCCGGCCCTCGCGAGACGAGCGTTCCGTACACCATCGGGCCGCTCAAAATGCGGATGGCGGTGACCCAGAGAGCGGCATCGTCCGAAAACGCGCCGCACTGAACGGCCGGCTGGAGACCTGTTCGACCGCGAGCCCCCGATTGTTCAGGATCGAGCTACACGCCCGTTCGCCGCAGACAGCCCTCTGAGGAGGTATCCTGCCTTTTTCACCACGCCGCGTGGTGCGAAAGGCAGGATATGCGATGTCCAAGAGCTTTCCATTTCGTGGAAAGATGCTCGGGGTGATCATTCCGGGCGCTCGGCCCGACAACACGTACGAGAGTCGTGAATACGAGGTCTATCGCTACGACGATTGGATGCGAAGCCATGAGGTCCATGGCGCCCGCGCGGTCTTCGAGGTCACGGTCAGCGAAGGTTCACACGTGCCGGACACGGCCTTCGCCACAGGTCGAGCGGACCTTCTTCAAGAGGCCGGGACGAGGCTGGCCGAGGCCGGTTGCCGCGCCCTGGCCTGGGCATGCACTTGTGCAAGCTTTGTAGGCGGCCTCGAGTGGGCTCGGGGACAGGCTGCGCGGCTGGCCGAGGCTACCGGATTGCCGGCGACAAGCACCTCCCTTGCATTGCTCGCGGCGATAAGAAGCCTGGGCGCTGACACCGTTGACGTTTTGAGTCCCTACCCAAAGGAATTGACCGCGGCCCTGGAAAAGTTTCTGCATGAAGCGAATGTGGAAGTGGCTGCCATGGCGACACTGGGCTGCCCCGGTCCCGTGGAATCTCATGAGCTCGACCTGCGCAGTGAGGCCGCTTGTTTCCACAACCGGTTAGCTGGCCGCAAACACCCGCTGGTCATACCGGATACGGCCATTGACACCATTTCCCTTATCCCTAGCCTTGAAGCGGACATGGGCCGTCCTGTGATCGGGGCTACCCAGGCCACGCTTTGGCAAGGCCTGAAGCTGCTTGGAATAAGATACCGGGAGGAGAATGAAGGGGTTCTGTGGAGTTGTTGATAACCACTCTACCGGGCAGCACAAAAAAGCGAGAGGATGAAATTCATCTCATCGCTAACCTGCATTGCTCACCACCCGACGGTCGAAGCACACGATAAAAAGGCCGTGATTCGTGTTTCGTGTCTCGTGATTCGTATAAAACCTGTTGGTCGGGCTTGGGGTTGATCTCCTTGGAGTCGCCGGAGGGACAGGGAAAACCATGTTGCGAGATTCGTGTTTCGTGTCTCGTAAAAAACCTTGAAGGCCATGTTGCGCGCGCCAAGCGGCGCGCGCCTCGTCCTGACGGCCCTCTCACGCACTTCGCCTCGCCACTTGGTGAGAAATGCAGGCTAAGGCGTCGTTGCCGCCAACTGCACCAGTTCCTGTGGGATCGAGAAATGAACATTCTCGTCCTCGAGGTCCAGGCCCTCTACTTCGACAGCCGCTGAAGTTTTCAGGTAGTCAACAATGCGCAGAACGATTTCCTCCGGGGCCGAGGCGCCGGCGGTCAAGCCCACGGACTCGGCTTGTTTCAGCCATGCGGATTTGATCTCATTTTCATTGTTTATGAGATAGGCGGGAACGCCGGCCGATTGAACGACTTCCTTGAGCCGTTGCGAGTTCGAGCTGTTGCTTGATCCGACAACCAGGACGAGATCGACCTGATTCGCCAATTGCTTCACGGCATTCTGGCGATTTTGCGTTGCATAGCAGATATCGTCATTGGGAGGGGACATCATGTGAGGGAAACGTGTTCGCAAAGCCTCGACGATTTCAGCAGTATCGTCCAGACTAAGAGTAGTCTGGGTCAGATAGACGACCTTTTCGGGATTGGGGACTTCCAGGTTTTCGACATCCTGGACGGAACCGACCAGCTGCATGGGTGCTTCGCCCATGGTCCCGTCTACCTCTTCGTGCCCCAAGTGGCCTATCAAAACCAATGAGTATCCGGCCTTGGTGAAGCGAATGGCTTCCAGATGGACCTTGGTAACCAGCGGACAGGTGGCGTCGACCACGTGCAACCGCTTCTTTCGAGCCAGATCGCGAATCAACGGTGACACGCCGTGGGCGCTGAAAATGCAGATCGAGTCTTCGGGTACTTCCTCCAGGTGGTCCACGAAGATGACCCCACGACCGCTGAGCTTCTTGACGACGTGCTGGTTGTGAACAATCTCGTGAAAAACGTAGATGGGAGGGGGTAGAAGGTCCAGCGCCCGCTCGACGATCTCTATTGCCCGAACAACTCCGGCGCAAAAGCCCCGAGGATTGGCCAGGATTATCTTTTTGATCGCCATGCAAGTTTGAGCGCTACGTCAAGTATACAAACCTCGGCCTCCAAACTTGTGGGCCTCGATGGGGAAAGGCCGTGATTCGTGCTGGGAAAACTGGCGGGGCCGCCTCAATATGGAAGCCAACGGAGCGCCTGCCAGGATTTCCTCAGGTGGGGACGTGCTCCAGAGCGCCGAGCGCCGTCGCCTGGATGTGACAAGACAGCAGACCAGCGGTTTCGTACTGAAGCTGCGGCTTGTCGTGGTCGAGAAATCGATCGGGAAACACCATGGGACGGACCTTGACTCCTCGATCCAGAAGGCCGTTCTGCGCCAGGAAGTGCAGCACTTGCGTGCCAAATCCGCCGATCGCTCCTTCTTCTATGGTGATGAGGACCTCGTGCTCGCGGGCCAAGTCTCGCACCAGGTCCTCGTCAAGGGGTTTTGCGAACCGTGCATCGGCAACCGTCGTCGATACGCCGAGACGGGTCAGCTCATCGGCGGCTGACAAGGCCTCGTACAAGCGGGCGCCGTAGGACAGGATGGCAATGGTGTTCCCCTCGCGAAGAATGCGGCCCTTGCCGATCTGCAGGATCTCGCCTCGATCCGGCAATGGGATGCCGAACCCGTTGCCCCTCGGATACCGAAGCGCGCAAGGCCGGTCGTCTATGGCAATGGCGGTCCGGACCATGTGAACCAACTCGCTCTCATCGGCCGCCGCCATCAGCACGAAGCCCGGCAGGCAACCAAGGTAAGCGATGTCGAACGAGCCGGCATGAGTCTGGCCGTCGGCGCCCACCAGGCCCGCCCGGTCCAAGGCGAATCGAACCGGGAGGCTTTGGATCGCGACGTCGTGAACGATCTGGTCGTAGGCGCGTTGCAGGAATGTCGAATAGATCGCCGCAAAAGGCTTCATTCCGTCCGCAGCCAGCCCTGCCGCGAAAGTCACCGCGTGCTGCTCGGCAATCCCGACATCGAAAGTCCGCTCGGGGAATTCCTTCCCGAACATGTCGACCCCGGTTCCCGACGGCATCGCCGCCGTGATTGCGCAGATGCGGTCATCCCTGCGAGCCTCTGCTATCAGGCTGCGGGCAAAGACCTTGGTAAAGGATGGTGCAGTGGGGCTTGACTTGATCTGCGTGCCGGTCTCGACGTTGAAGCTGGAGACACCGTGGAACCTGTCCGCGGACTGCTCCGCTGGGCGATAACCTTTGCCTTTCTGAGTGACGACATGCACCAGGATCGGACCCGGAGTCTCGACATCACGCACGTTCTTGAGGATGGGCAGGAGATGGTCGAGGTTGTGGCCATCGATCGGCCCCACATAGTAGAAGCCCAACTCTTCGAAAAGCGTGCCGCCGACCACGATGCCGCGGGCGTATTTTTCGGCCTGCTTGACCCGGCTCTTGAGCGCCTCCGGAAATTTTTCGGTCATGACCAGCGCAAGGTTGCGGAGCGATCGATATCGCTCGGACGAGATGAGCCGGGAGAGGTAGGCGCTCATCGCGCCCACGGGGGGGGCGATCGACATGTCGTTGTCATTCAGAACGACGATGAGCCGCGTATCCCGCGAGCCGGCATTGTTCAGCGCCTCATAAGCCATCCCGCCGCTCAGCGCGCCGTCACCGATCACCGCGATGACGCGATTGTTGCGGCGCTGCAGGTCGCGAGAGACGGCGAAACCAAGCGCCGCTGAAATCGAGGTCGATGCGTGCGCGGCGCCGAAGGGGTCGTATTCACTTTCCGAACGCTTGGTAAATCCCGAGGGTCCGCCTCCTTGACGTACCTTGCGGATCTGATCGCGTCTTCCGGTCAGGATCTTGTGCGGGTAGCACTGATGGCCGACATCCCAGACCAGGATGTCTTCCGGGGTGTTGAAAAGGTGATGCAGTGCAACCGTGAGCTCGACCACACCGAGACCGGCTCCCAAATGCCCTCCGGTGCCGGAAACCACGTCGATCGTTTCGGCGCGGAGTTCGTCAGCCAGCCTCTTCAGTTGGCTTGAAGACATTGCACGCAGGTCACTGGGCTGCTCGACTTGGTCCAGCAATGGGGTATTTACGGGCATGGCGCCTCCCTACGTCAGTTTCGACGCATTTGAATATACCATCCGGCTACACGGCAACCCGGATACTGCATGTTGACCTTAACTGTCTCAAACAGACGGAGTTACTCCTTTGTTGGCGCTGTCTTGACGACCGTCGCTTTTTTCCGCGTCATGACTTGTTCGCAGGATCTCGCCAAGCGAACCGCTTGCGATCTGCAGATAACCGTTCTCCCGCACCTTGACTGACGACATCAATTGACCGTGCTAGAAATTGTAAACCAGGTTCAACTCGACGAAGCTGTCGTCTCTCATCGCATAGTGCAGATCGGCTCTGTCAACACTGAGAAGAGAGACGGCCTCGAAGTGCATGGACCACTGTCCCGTGATGCGCCGGTCGAATTCCAAAGCCAACGCACGCGTGGCGCGTCCCAAGTCCGTCAGGAAACTGACAGTGATTTCCGTGCTCTGGACATCATTGAAAGCGAGGCGCGTACCGGAGAAGAGATCGTTCTCGAGAGTATTGGGCGAGCGGTTCGGAGTGGCGTTCCGGCCGCGCCCATCGTAATTCCATTCACCAAGCAAGGTAACATCGGCAGCCGAGCCGAACACGGAATAGAAGGTGTATTCGCCGCCAAAAACGGTAGCGGCATAATCTTCTTCCAAGCCGAGGAGGTTTCGAGCGCCGGATCGTTGAATGGCCTCCAGTTTGAACAGCCAGGAGCCGACGGTCATCTGGGCGTCCAGCCCGAACTGACGGATCTGGGCGTAGTATTGAGTGAAAGCCGGCATGCCGCCGGCGTCGCTGCCCGGAAACAAGAATGGTTCCCGGCTGGTGCCATCGAATAGACTCACGCCAAGATCGAGCAGCCCGAAACTGTGACTGTAGCGGGAGGCGAAGTCAAAATGCCATTCCCCGGCCGCGCTCTCGTACGTGACACGCTCATTGTCAATGACGAGTGGCAGGCGCAGTCGGCCCTGAAGCCCTGAAAATGTGCGAGCGCGGTGATAGGGCAGGCCGAATACTTCCGCCACTCCCCAATTTCCAGACCAGGTGAGATGGACCATGGGCTGGCCCAGCTTGGACTCTCCACCCGGATGTTCCACGAAGTCAATCTGGTTGACGATATCGACCAGGTGCTGCGATTCAGTGACTCCCCAGAACACCCGGTCCACACCCAGGCGCAGCTCCCATTGATCATCACCGATATCGCCGAGCAGCAGAAGATAGGCTTCCCGCAGATCGAAGTGCGTGCGGCGTGGGTCCGAATGGTCGTAGCGGAAAAACGGCGTCAGCGTGAAGCTTCTGCCGGCGGCATCTTCCAGGTAGAGTTTCGGCTCCGCTACGAAACCGCTCGCCAGCGACCGCTGTCCGGGGAAAGCGCCCGTTGCGGGAAACCATCTGCTTTCGGCGCTGAAGCGCCCCGAAAAATCGCGGTCGACAATCTCGGCGTCTGCTCTGGCCGCGAAGACCGCGGCCAGAATCCAGATGCTGCCGCTCACCACGCGGCGCAGGGCAAAACTCAGGGGCATCAACGAACCCGTCTCAGCCCGGTTTGGGTGAAGTCGCGTTCGTCGAAGTCGGTTCGGAATTGAAAATCCGTCCAGCTCAGCACGGTGCTCTTTCCAGTGAGATGATTCACCATCGTCATCTCGCCGGCGTACCAGTAACGATCCAGATGCTTCTCGTAGCTCCCGAAGGTGAGAGTCTTCAGATGCGCGTCTTTTCGGTCGTAGTATTCCACTTTCCAGACGCGAAGCTCGTCCTGGTCGCGCCAGACCAGTTGGCGCCGGTAGCCCGATCTCTCATCCACCGGGACACGTTCGGAGACCGTGCATGTCAAATCTCCGCAAGGCTCGTCACGCAGATAGCGGTAGCTGAATCTCTCGACCTCCTGGGAACCCATGTCTTCATAAGCGAATTCGCTGCCCATGAATGAACCGGAACGGTTCGCCGAGCTGATGCGCTTGACGCGCTTCAAAGCCGGCAAGTACAGCCACTGCTCGTCGGCGCTTTCCCGATGGCCATGGATCAGCAGCGCGGTCTCCTTGACGTCACGCGGCTCGTCGAACACGAACAGGCTCTTGTTGCCGTCCCCCTCGACTTCGAGCACCTTGAGACGGAGTTGGCGCCGGCTCTCACGCCCCTGCTTGTTACGCAGAACCATGACTTGGCTCGCCGTGAAATTTCCGAATCCTTCGCCGCGCCCTCGTGCCTCGAGCGCGATCTTCAGTCCGGTTTCCTCGGAAGCAGGGCTTTCCGCGCGGGCCGGCGCCTGAGCAATGAGACAAGCCCACAAGGCCAGGTGAGGAGCAAAAGACAACACCTTCGAGCGTGTGGGAGAAACGCGCATCATAGTTTCCTCCGGTCGATGGCTATCAATAGAGCCGGGAGAAGCAGAAAATCGGCTACGAGTGCGAACATCAGCGTGATCGAGACCAGCAGGCCCAGAGCCCAACTGACCTCGAACCCCGATGCGGCAAAGACCAGGAATCCCGCCGACAGGACCCCTGTCGTGGTCCATAACGCTTGACCGACGGTTCGAAAGGAGGATTGAACGGCCTCCGGCGCAGGGAGGCCCTTCCGCCGGGCACTCAGATATTTGCTCAGGAAATGAATCGTATCATCCACGATAATCCCGAAAGCGATAACAGTCATCACCGAGCCGGCAATGCCCACTCGGCCAACCAGGTATCCCCAAAGGCCGAAGCTCATGGCGGCGGGAATGAAGTTGGGCAGCAGGCTGATCAGGCCCAGTCGCACGCTTTTGAAAACCCAGATCAGGATGAACGAGATCAGGGCCATCGCGATGATCGTGCCGCGCAGCATGCTGTTGATGTTGCGCAGCGAGAGGTGCGCAAAGACCATGCTGACTCCCGATGCCGGGCCGGCAAGCTGAGGTGAATTGGCGCTGAGCCAAGCCTGCGCGCGTTCATCGATCTCACGCTGTTCCCGAGCTGAGGAATCACCCACCACGACGCTCATGCGCGTAGAGGACTTGGCGACGTCAATACGGTCGTTGAGGTCACTGCCGAAGGGAAGCGAAAACTCGTAAAGCAACAGATATTGCGCCGCAAGTTCCGAATCGTCAGGCAACCGGTAGAAGGCATCATCGTCGCCGTGCATGTTTTTGTTCAGGCGTTTCATGATGTCCGGAAATGCCTGAACATGGGTCACCTCGGGCTGTTCCCGATACCACTCGGCAAAACGATCGACTTCGCGCAGATAAGCGGGATCGGTAATCCCCCCTTCGCGCCCCGAGTTCAGTGAGTATTCCAACGTGTTCAGACCGGTCAGGTTTTCGATGATGAAGTCCGTATCGCGCCGGAACTCGTAACGATCGTCGAAATACCGCGTCCAGTTGTCGCTCAGCTCGTTGCGGGGAATGCCCAGGCACAGAACAATCGCCAGAAGAGTGACGGACCAAAGAAGGAATCGGCGGCGTGCGATGACGAAGGTGCTGAATCGGTCGAAGAAGACGGGTTGTTCGGTGCGGACAACCGACCCGCGCAATGGCAGGATCGAAAGTATCGCCGGCAGCAGCGTCATGGAGTAGACGAAGGCGCATGACACACCGAACGCCACGAGATTTCCCAGAACATGAAAAGGCGGCGAATCGGAGGTGTTCAGGCTGAGAAATCCAATCGCCGTCGTGACTGTGGTGAGAAAAACCGGATAGGCATTGCTACGAAGCGATTCCGCAATCGCTGCATTCTTGTCAAGACCATCGCGCATGCCCAATAAAGTGTTCGCGACAATGTGGACTGAATGTGCCACGGCAACCGCCATGACGATGATCGGCACACCGGAATTGGTAGGACTGAACACGGTGCCGATCCAGCCTGCGAACCCCATGGTGGTGTTGATGACGAACACCATTACGACCAGGATGGACAGGGTGCCGAATACCGAGCGCAGCAGAATGCCCGTGGCTACCACAATGACCAAGAACACGATCGGTACCAGGGTCTTGAAATCGTCCTGCGTGGCGTCGGCGAAGGCGCGGTGCATGACGACATCGCCGGTCAGGTGGTAGGCGATATCCGGATTGCTCACACGGGCTTCATCCAGCAGGGCGTTGAGGTAATCGCTGATCTCGAAGATCGCGGCGTCCGGATTCTCGGGCAGGACGAAGTTGATCGCCAGCCCGCCGACGCGGCCATCATGGGAAACCAAGCGTCCGGCAATGTCGATCGCGTTCAGAGCGATCGTCTCGATTCGCTCCAGATCGCCATCATCGAGTGACTGCGCGTCCTCGACCAGCGGCTCCACGACCAAGTCGTCGCCGAACGCCTCGCTATGGATATAGTTGGTGAGCGAGTCGACCCGGCTGGAAAAAGGCGCTTGCCAGGCGGCTTCGGTCAACTCCTCTACCGCGCTCAGAGCTTGCCGAGTGAACACCGATCCCTCTCGCGGCGCGATGGCGATCAGCGCCTTGTTGGATACGGCATAGGTGTTCTCCAGGGCGTCGAAAGCGGCCAGTTGCGGATTGTCTTCGCCGAACAGAATCCGGTAATCGTTCGTGACAGTGATGAAGCGGGCGCCCGCCGTCATGGCCAGCATGAGCACCGCAGCAAGCACAACGGCCAGCCAGCGGCGGCTCAGAATGGTGTCAACGTAACGGTCCAACAAAACAGGCGTCATGATATCGACCATCCCGTATTGCTATCGGCCCATGAACCGACGTTTCGATGGCGCGGCTTTATCGACACGGTCACATGCATATGATTTCGTTCTATCTACGGGCGGAGTCTCGGCTCCCTGTTACCGGATCGAGGCGTTTGCGGTACGGAGTTGGCGGCTCCGCAAGCACAAGCATCTTCACCATTTGCTTGATTTTGATGCGTATACGTGATCGGGCATCTTGTAACTCAGCCCCTCATCGTCATACACCGAGATTTGGAGTAGCTGAGTAAAATTTTCTGATCTGACGATCTGGCTTCTCTTCAAAAATCGCTGTATGCGTTGTTTCATCCGGAAACTGAACAGCGTTATCGGTCCTTGCATGGCAGAAGCCTTTGGATACTCGAACTGGTCAGCGAGTTCGTTTCCCAGGAGTGCTCGTGACAGCCGGTAGGCCAAAGCCACCACATTGTCCCTTTCCACCGGATCGGTCACGCCCGCAACGGACGGAATCGACTGGATCAACGTATTTGCGACGGCTATTGAATCGGCATCCGGCGGAGGTTCGCACATATAGCCGACCTTGTATATTCTTTCCGCCCCCGCGCTGTTGGTATAGAGGATGGTTTCAGGAATTCCCATGAGATAGCCGGCGTAGCGCCAAATAGCAAGAACACTGTTGTTTTCTTCCTTGCTGAACTTCGCGCCCACCAACAAGGAGTAATCCAGCAGGCGCTTGGAAAAGACGGAAATGGCAAAACCCAGGTGCGCCGCGCTTAACGGCGTACCCCAAGCTTCGTGATCCCAAACGTCGGATTTCGCCAGAAGACCCCTTATTCGACTATGAACGAAGCGAATGCGCGTGGATAGCTTCCATCCATCACCCTTTCTTTGCAAGCCGCCGGGAAAAAATATTTCCATCAGGTGGCGATTATTTTGCTGAAGGCGTCTCTTGGTGGATCCCACCCTCCCGGTAATGTTGAAAGACTTGGCGATCATGGTCGAAAAGCCTTCTACCAGCACTCCCGTGACGAATGCGACGAGCATGAGGTCTACGTTTGCATTGAAGGCTTGAATCCCTGGACGAAAGGATTCGTACATGAGCCAGGGAGGCTCCTCGATGTTCTTGAAGAAGTCGCGCAGGGACTGCGGCGCCTTCTGCAGAACCTCCTCCTGCTGTTCTATGCCCGCCTCGATGAACCGGTGCAGATCCTGAGGCGGCATGGAGGAGAGCTCCTCCAGAACCGAGTCCAATTCAGGGTCGCCAATGGTGGTGTGCTTGATGTAGTTGTCGGCAGCCGCTTGGTTGAACAGGCGGGCTTTCCCATAACCCTGGATGTACGCTGAAGGTAAACCTTCCATCGCAAAAACTACGTTTCCACTCGTGTGTTGTCCTGCCCCTGCCGCGGTTGAGTGGTTGCTTGATCTACTAACCATACATGGCCTCAGAAGGGTTTGCAACGGACTGCAAGGGGTAGCGTCCGGATTGCCCTCGAGAGGCTTTCAAGGGGAAACAAACCGAGTCCGATGAAGGTCGGCGGCAAATGGCGCGGCCCCGGACCCGTTCGTCCGGTTGGCTCCGGCAAGCCGTTTGAGGAAGGGAAAACCGACATGGCCGCCTGGGACCGGATCGCTCTCCCTCTGTGAATGGATCGCCGTATCAAGGGCGTAAATCGCTCTGACCTGAAACATCCCCTCGATGCAAGCAGCGTTTACAGCGACCCGAAGGGTCC
>JAPPLB010000150.1 GCA_028819575.1 Bryobacterales bacterium
TCAACGTACTGTTCAAGTACGCCTGCGCGCGCCAAGCGGCTCGCGCCTCGTCCTAGCAACCCTCTCACGCACTTCGCCTCGCCATGTGGTGAGAAATGCAGGCTACTCCGCGGGCAGCGGGTCGACCCGCTCGACGACCCCGTCCCGGTACGTCACCCGCACCGGGTCAATCCCGGCTTCTGCGCCGAGCTTGTAGTCGACGATGCGCTGCGTCGAGTGCCGGGACGACTGGATGATGTTGCCCGCTCCCAGGGAGAAGACGACCTGGTGTTCACTCATCCCCGGCTCGACAACGTGGGCCTCGATCTTTCGCCAGTCTTCGTCCGACCAATGGGTCCACAACTCCCTCGGGTCCTTGAGGAGAAACAGCTCGTCCACAAAGAAATGACCGCCTGCGGCGATGGGCAGGTTGCAGCTCACACCCCCTTTTTCGAAGGTCAACCGCACTTCTCGACCTGCCTGCCGGATCCTGGTGGGAACGATCTTCTCCAACGGTCCGAGCACCTCGTTGCCCGGTTGGAAAGCCCAGCGAAAGCCCTCTTTCACCCAGAGAGGCCTTCCGATGAGCTTCCGAGCCGACTGTACGCTCGTGACATAAGACTTCGGCGGGTAGACGTACGCGTCGGGATGAATCTTACGGAGCGGTCCCTGCTTGCGCTCCAGGCGCGGACGGGTTGCACGCTCGTAGAAGGTCACGCCGAGATATGCTACGGCGACGGCCAGTCCGACGCGCAGCGCGATGCGGGTCGGACCGACCCATCGGCCGGGCCGCGGTTCTCTGTCGCTGTCGAGAAGCTTGCTCACCGAGTTCGAATCGCGTTCCTCTCGCCGCGGGTGCTCATTTGTAACACAGATGAAGGACGGAAATGCCTCCCGTAAGCGATACCGCTTCGGTGCGCTGAAACCCTGCGTGGCGGGCCGCCTCGGAAAGCTCCTCCGGAGTGAGGAATTTCTCGACCGAGTCCTGGAGATACGAATAGGCGCCCCCCGATCCCGAGAGGGCATTGCCGATCTTCGGCAGGACATGCCGAAAATAGAATCCGAACAGCGGCTCCAGCAGCGGCGCGGTGGGTCTGGAAAACTCGAGGATCGCGAGACATCCGCCCGGGGCGAGCAGGCGATGGCATTCGCGCAGACCGGCGTCGTAATCGGCGAGATTGCGGAATCCCCAGGCGGTCGTGATCAGGTCGAATGACTCGCCCGCGGAGGGGATGCTGAGAGCATCGGCTTCGAGGAGCCGAATCGGCCTCGACACGCGGCGCAGTTTGCGGCCTGCTGCAAGCAGCATCGGCCGTGAAAAGTCGGCGCCAATCACCGGGACGGCGCGGTCGCCGCAGAGCCCCCTGCGCTCGCGGTCGAGAGCCAGCATGAGGTCGCCTGTCCCGCAACACAGATCAAGCACTCGGGCATCGGCTCTTTCGAGATAGGGCCTCACCTTGCGAACGAGCGTGCGCCGCCAGTATTGATCGATCCGCAGAGAAAGGAGGCGATTCAGGAAGTCATAGCGCGGCGCGACGCGCCCGAACATTTCTCGGATTCGCCGCGAAACGGCAACCTGGTTCGTGGGATCGACACCGGCTGGCGCCGCTCCACGTGTCATGGGGAGGCAACCGGCTGAGGAGAGGGCGTGGATACGAATGCCGCCGAAAGCGCCTTGCGGGCGGCTTCTGTGACCAGATTCCTGTTCGGGTCCCGAACCACTTCGACCTTGCCGATCGCGGTCGGCAAAACGAAATGGACCCTGCCGCCGATCGTTTTCTTGTCACCTCCGATGCGCGCCACCAGGTTGTGGGCCGAGACTCCATCCAGCGCCGGGATCGGGCCGTATGCCGACACGGTGCGCTCCAGCGATTCACACTCTTCGCCGGAAAGCATGTCCAGCGATTCGGCCAGATAGGCGGCGGCGATCATCCCGTACCCGACCGCCTCTCCGTGGAGCAGCCGGCGATAGCCTGTTTGGGCCTCGAGCGCATGGCCAAGGGTATGCCCGAAATTCAGAATTCGGCGCAGGCCGCCCTCC
Organism: Bryobacterales bacterium; assembly: GCA_028819575.1. Classification (GTDB taxonomy): domain Bacteria; phylum Acidobacteriota; class Terriglobia; order Bryobacterales; family UBA6623; genus JAPPLB01. The sequence continues at coordinate 2,021 of JAPPLB010000150.1, forward strand.
TTCTCGTCCCTGCGAACGACTTCGGCTTTGATCGCGACGGACTCGGCGATGATCTTCTCGAGCAGTACCGGGTCTCGGGCCAGGATGCGCTCGCTGGCGTTCGTCATGAGATCGAAGAGCGAGCGGCTCCGGATGATGCCGTGCTTGACCACCTCGAACAGGCCGGCCCGATATTCCCGATCGGGCAGAGTGGACAGCGTCAGAGGGTCCATCAAAACGAGCCGCGGTTGATGGAACGCGCCGACCAAGTTCTTGCCCTCAGTGAGATTTACGCCCGTCTTGCCGCCCACCGCGGCATCGACCTGCGCCAACAGAGTCGTGGGCACCTGAATCAGATCGACTCCTCGCATATAGACTGCCGCGACGAATCCTCCCACGTCGCCGGCGATGCCTCCGCCGAAAGCCAGCACGCACGCCGAGCGATCGGCCCCGGCGGCGAACATCCTGTCGCAGAGTCGTTCGACTTCATCCAGGCGCTTCCTGCCTTCGCCGCCCGGGTAGCTCAAATGCGTGGAGTGCAGGCTGCCCAAGCCCTTCAGCAGACGAGCGTGCTGATGCCGCCAAGCTCCCTCGTCGGCGATGATGAAGAGCCGCCGGTCACTCACGATGGGCCGGATGTATTCAGCCGCCCGCTCCAGCCCGCCGCTGTCGATCACGACATCGTAGCTACTGTCCGTTGTCTCAACGGGGACGCGTTGCATGGTCTTTTTGTACCACGCGACCTCAGCGTGCGAACCCCGTGCGTTGCAGCAGAGGCGGGGTCCGGGACGTGCCGGTCAGTTTCCCGCTGCGACCTCGCCGAGCAGTTGCAGCAGCGTCTCGGTGATCTTGACCGACGCTTGCTTTTCGACTCGATTGGTTCCGAGCCATGTTTCGTAGCCTCCGAGTTCGTGTTGTGCGGGCGTTGGCAGGTAGCCTTCTCCTCCGTTGGCGAGAGAGATCGTGAACGTCGGCTTCAGCGGACTGTTTTCTTTGAGCGCGAGGCCGATTTCGGTGAAGGTTTCGAAGGGCAGGGCAGTGATGCCAAGATCTCCGATGCGGACCGCCTGCAGTTTGACTTCAACGGTCTCGGGGCCTTCATACAGCTCGATCGCACGCCGGGCGTAGGGCTTGGCGCGCCGCGGCAAGGTGGATTCGTCTTCGACCGTGAGGACTTTCCTGGCTTGCTCGTAGCCTTCGTCGGTAGGCTTGCGGCGGTCAAGAGCGAGGATGCGCTCACCCATGGCGAGCGTCAGGTCGGAGCGATGCTCGATGGCTTGATAGACCTCGTGCGACTTGTCGGCGACCTTGCCGGCGACGATGCGGACCTGTTCGAACGGCTCGCGGCGGGGCCGTTTCCCGGTGAAATCGATGTTGTTGACGTCAGCGCTGGTCCCGTTCGAGAGGATGCCGACGAAACCATCGGGAGAGCCCAGGCGCTCGGTAATGAGCCGGGCGAACTCGCCAAAGTAGTCGGCGGAGACTTGTCCTCTGGGAATGCCGCCGACGTAGTGCAGTGAATAGTTGGCCAGCAGGGCGAGGGGCTTGCCATCCTCGGTGCGTACCGAGAGGATGCTGATTTCGGGATCTACGGGTCCGGCGGGCCGCACAAGGTCTTTCCGGCCGGGATTCATCTGGACGGTATCTGTGGTTCCGCCGAAGGGGTCGGGCCGAATCGTGCCCTCCTTCTTGAACCAGCGCCGGTTGGAAAGTTCTTCGGGAAGCTGAGCGGACCCCCAGCCGGCTTCCGCGGCGGTTCGGGTTTCGTAGGCTTGCGAAATGGCGTCGGCGATACCGGCCCTGAGCTGTTCGGAGTACTTGGTTTCGTTCGCCGTCAGGTCTTCGCCTTGGCCGATGCGGAAGGGAGCACGCGGCTTGGCCGGCGGCGCGCTGTGGGTGTGCGTTGCGGAAACGAGCATATTGCTCTCCGGGATGCCGGTTGTTTCCGATGCGCGCTGCTTGGCGTCATCCAGCACATCGCGTTGGACGTAGCAACTGTCAACGACGGCGATTGCAAGTTGCGTGGCACCGTCGTCCAGAACGAGCGCTCGCACATGCAGGGGGTCGTGGGCACTCTCGGCCGGACGGAAGCTGAAGCTGCCGATCAGCGGGAGCGGCCAGACCTTCGGAGTGATGTCGACGGCGGCGGCTCCGGCTTGAAGACCTGGGGTAGAGCCGGTCGAGCAGGAGAGAGTGAGGGCAATGCCGACGAGCAGCGAAATGAAAATGATCGTTACACGGTTGTTCATTATTTTTTTCTCACGATGTGACGGCAGGCTGTCGGTCGGCAGCCGGTTTCGCATGACAGTGTATGCGACGAGCCAAGTCAGAACCATCTGGCTTTATCGACAACATTGCGCAGCTCTTTACCGCGGACGAAGCAGCTGACGTTGTCGAGGAGCACTTCGAGGTGACGCTCGGAAATGCGAGGGGAGTAACCTGCGATATGGGGCGTGATGATGACGTTCTCCATGCCCCACAGCGGATGGTCCGCGGGCAGCGGCTCGACTTCAAAGACATCCAATCCGGCGCCGGCGATCTCCCGCGATTCGAGCGCGGCCGTCAGGTCGGCAAGGTCGACAATCGCGCCGCGGCCGATGTTGATGAGGAACGCGCTCCGTTTCATCTTCCGGAACTGTTCGCGGCGGAAGAGCTTCTCGGTTTCGGGAGTGTGAGGAGCGGCGATCACGACGAAATCGCTTTGGCTGAGCAGGTCCGTCAGGCGCTCAGGCGTCCACAGCTTTTCGACACCGTCAGGGGCGTCAGTAAGGAGTGGGTCTACGGCGACAACCCGCATACCGAAAGCAAGGCCGCGGCGAGCGATCTCCGAACCGATATTGCCGAGGCCGACGACGCCGAGGGTCGCATCCGCCAAATGCATGTGAGCCCGGTCGATATCGCTCAACACACCCGGACCGGTAAAGAATCCAGGCCTTTCGGATTCCCCGCCGTACGGTTCCCAATGCGACCTCGCTTGTTGACGAATGTAAAGGTGCAGGTTGCGCGCGAAGCAGATGATGTACCCGAAGACTTGGTCGGCAATGACGTCGGAATACAAGCCGCGCATGTTGGTGAGTTGGCAGGGGTGAGCGATCAGTTCCGGAAAGACATAGTGTTCAAGGCTGGCTGTCGGCGACTGCACCCAGCGGAGTTTCGTCGACGCCGTGAGGATAGGAGGAGTGAGGCGGCCGATGAAGCCGTCGGCATCAGTTACGGCGGCACACGCCTGCTGTTCGTCGGCCGCATTGACGACCTGGGTGGGTCCGGCGGCTTGACGGATTTTGTCGAGGCGCGCCTGTTCGACTGAGGGATAGATGACGAGCTTCATGTCGTGATGAGGGTTCGATGGGCAGGGCAACCGCCGTTCTCGTTCGCCCCGGTCATTATAGATGCGGGTGAGCCGTACGGCGGACACTGACTGTCTTGTGTGCGCCTGCGGCCGGCAGCGCATCTGCGCCAGCATTGCTCTCTGTCAACACAATAAAGAATGCTGCCCTTCCCAGCATGGGTTCATTTGGCGTTGGCTACTGCCGCATGAGCCCAGAGGGCGACGGCAACTGCGGCGAACGGCGCCTGTCATGAGGACGACCGCGAACGGTTGACGATGCGCTGACACTGGCTCAGGGGAAATAGTGGGAAATTCTGGGTAGGCAAGCAGTGACTGGGCAACAAGAGTGCCGCGCCATGCCGCGTGAACATACGCAGTGCAACATTGACTTGTCAGCAACTACAGCGATCCGGGCAGCGGCCGCCAGAAGCGAGCGCCGCGACGATGGGCAGATGATCTTTAGCCTCACTGTCGTCATGCTATGCCGGTCGCAGGAGTAAAACAAGACGAAGGGCTTCAGTACCTTTTGGGTCCAAGGGGGACGTTCTGTATAGCTCACCAGACTTCTCCGGTTGCGCCGACACGCGGCATATTCCTGCTGCGTTGGCAGGGCGCCGCTTGCTAGCATGAACCTCTTTTTACGTGGGCAGGTTGTCCGGGAGGGTGCTGTGACTTTGGAATCGATGTTCTCGCTCAAGGGGAAGAAGGCGCTTGTTGCCGGGGCCAGCCGGGGCATCGGGCTGGCGATCGCCAAGGCCACGGCGGGCGCGGGGGCGAATACGGTTCTCGCGTCGCGTTCGCTGGAGGCGCTCGAAAGAGAGGCGGCCGCACTGCGGGACCAGGGCTATCAGGCCGACGCGGCGCCACTCGACATCACCACGCACGAGTCGATCGATTCGCTGGCCGCGGATCACGGCGACGCGGACATCCTGGTGAACGTCGCGGGCACCAATATCCGCAAGCCGTTCGAACAGTACACGCAGGACGATTACAACTACATCATGGAAACGAACCTGCACGGCATCGTCCGCTTGACGCAGAAGGTTGGAGGCCTGATGATCGAGCGCGGGCAGGGCGGCAAAGTCGTCCACATCGGCAGTCTGATGTCGGTGCTGGGACTGCCGTATCTGTCGGTCTACGCGATGACGAAGAGCGCGTTGGCCGGGCTGACGCGGGTGCTGGCGGCGGAGTGGGCGAAGTTCGACATTCAGGTCAACTGCATCGCGCCGGGGTTCATCCTGACGGACCTCAACCGGCACATGTGGCAAGCTCCCGAAATGGCCGAGTGGCTCAAGGGGGCGCAGCCGAACCGGCGCTTGGGGACGCCGGAGGACATCGCCGGACTGTCGGTATTCCTGTCGAGCCCGGCGGCAAACTACATCACAGGCCAGGTGATCGCGTCGGACGGAGGGTACACGACCACGGCGGTTTGGCCCTTCGAACCTTGATTCAAGATTCCCACAACTGGTACAGGCCCTGATTGCCTTGCTCTCCGAGGCCCTTGTGCAGAGCTTCGGTAAAAAGTTCATGGCTGAGGGCGGTGCCGGGCATGTCGATTCCCAGGTCCCGCATGAATTCCGCGGCCAGGCGGAGGTCTTTCTGGTGGAGCCGGATCATGAAGCCGGGAGCGAAGTCGCGCTGTGCGACGCGAGGTCCGAGATGGGTCCACATCCACGATCCGGCCGCTCCGGCTCCCACGGCATCGAGCGTCCTTTGCGGGTCGAGACCCGCCTTCTCGGCCATCCGGAGGCCTTCGATCATCGCCAGAAGGTTCAGCGAGCCGACAACCTGGTTCACGAGCTTGGTCTTCTGGCCGCTGCCGCTGGACCCGGCGTAGACGATGTTCCTGCCCATCGCTTCGAACAGCGGCAGGCAACGGTTGAATGCTTCCTGCTTGCCGCCCACCATGATCGACAGCGTCCCCGCGATCGCCCCCTTGTCGCCGCCGCTGACCGGGGCGTCAAGCATGTCGACTTGCCGGTCCGCGAGACGCGCGGCGAACTCTACGGTTCTCGTCGGTGAGATCGTGCTCATGTCGATCACCACCGAGCCCGGCTCGAGACCCTCGACGAGACCGTTCTCGCCGAACAGTACAGCTTCGACATCGGGCGTATCGGAGACGATCGTTACCACGACTTCCGATGCGGAAGCCAGCTTGGAGGGTTTCGGATAAGCCTTTGCCCCCAATCGCTCGAGAGCCTCACACTTGCCCGGAGTGCGGTTGTAGACGTTCAACGCGAATCCGGCTCCGATCAAGTTGGCGGCCATCGGCGCTCCCATGATCCCCAAGCCTACGAATCCGACTTTCATGGTCATCTCCTCTCGCGGCGACCACGCCGCTGAACCACAGTATCCGAAAGACAGCGGCCGGAATCCAGACGGCTTGCCGCCAAGGCTGCTCAAGCATGAGCGTCAGGACAGCGGCAAGAGAGACAGCCTGCATGTCACAACACCCGGCGGTCGAAGCAGGAAAAAAGCCGTGATTCGTGTTTCGTGACTCGTGATTCGTGAAAAACCGTTGGCCGGGCTTGGGGTTGCTCTACCCGGAAACGCCGGAGAGCCGGCGAACCGTAAAGGCCGTGTTGCCGGGGCGGGCGGCGCGCGTCTCGTCCTGACGGACCTCTCACGCACTTCGCCTCGCCGCATGGTGAGAAATACAGGATAATGCCCGCATGGATACGAGCAGAAGGGATTTGTTGCGCGGCGTGGCTGCCCTCTCGGCGCTCCCGACCGCCTCCCCGGCTTCTCCGGCCGGTCGTAGCGGCCCGCCTGCCTATCGAATCATCTACAACTGGGACGGAGCGCCGCACGACTACTCGGAGTTTCCGCAATCGCTCGAGCAATTCCTCAATAAGACCTATGCGCCCATGAAGGACACGCAGGTCGACGCCCACTTCTGGTGCATCGGCGAGCACGAGGCCAAGTGGCGGTCCGAACACATGGAGATGGCCGGCGACAGCGAAAACCGCGTCTACGGCTCGGCCCGCTCGATGCGGCACAACGAGGGCATTCGGGCGATGCTCGACCGCGGCGAGGACCCCTATGCGGCACTCGTCCAGCGCGGCCGGGAGCTGGGTATCTCACCGTGGGCGTCGGTTCGCATGAACGACAATCACTTCAACGGGCTGCAGGTGGAAGACATGGCGGGGGCCGTGATGCCCGGCCTGACGCGGCTGCGGAAAGAGCATCCGGAGTGGTGCCTGGGCCGGGGGAACGCCCCGCAGTGGTTCGCCGCCAGTTGGAACTTCGCCCACCTGCCGGTCCGCGAACACCGGCTTCAACACATCACCGAAGTCGCCCACCTGGCGGACTGGGACGGCATCGAGCTCGACTGGCAACGGCATGCCTTTCACTTGCCTCTCGACGACGCTTACCGCTTGCGCTACACCCTCACCGACCTGCAACGCGCCGTGCGGGAACTGACGAACCGCATCGGGCGTGAGCGCGGGCGTCCATTGCACCTGGCGGTGCGCGTGACAACGACGCTGGAATCCTGCCGCCGCATCGGTTACGACCTGCCGGCCTGGGTGAAAGAGGGGCTCTGTGACATCGTGATCGCGGGCGGCGGAGCACTCACCGATCCCGGCGTCGAAGTGGAGAAGTTCCGTGAGCTTCTGAACGACACGGGCATCCGTTTCTACCCGGGGTTCGACAGCGGCTTCTGGGGGGAGCACGAGGGCCTGATGCCCCGGGAAGAATGGAATACCGCCTGGGTGCGCGCGCTCGCCGAGGGTTACTGGGCTCGCGGCGCCGACAGCATGTATGTCTTCAACTGGCACGCCAACGAACGCGGGCGGCGGCCTCTGCTGACCACGATCGGCTCGCCCGCGACTTTACGCCGAACGAACAAGGTCCATGCAGCGCTACACCGGCACATCAGGGAGGACGCAGCCCCATGGACCGGCGCCGATCTGCACGACCGGATCCATGGGGAGACACCGGTCGAGTTGCATCCGACCTTGTCCGGCGACGGACCGCGCTTCCGCGTGCCGGTCCATGAGTCACCGGCCGATGCGCGGACGGTGGAGCTGCACATCGAAATCGACCACTACACGGCGCTCGACAAGATCCGAGTCACCTTCGACGGGAACCAGCTCGGCCCGCCGGCTGTCCGCAGCGCCTCACGCGAACTCAACGACGATCCGGCCGACTTCGGCGAATCGAGCTGGCTCGTATGGCCGCTCGCTCCACAAAGCGCTGTTGTCGGCGAGCACGAGGTGCAGACGATTCTCCTCGAACGCAATCGTCACGTCAGGCCGCCTCTAGTGGTGAAGCATGTCGAGATCCATGTGCGGTATTGAGGCCTGACCGCCAAGGGTTCTATTCCCTGTGAGAACCGCACGCCGGCCGGACTTTGGCGCGAGGAGTCATCAATGAGTAGCGTTTCTTACAAGCGCTACTCGACGTAGATTCACGATTGCCGCAACCATCCAATGCGTCTGCGTGTTTGGACACAAATGGCGGTTGGTCGATTGTCTAGAGCTTTTTCCCTTGCTGCCATGGTTTGTGCTGTGGCGCTGGTCTTGATCATGGAACAGCTCAAACCGCTGGTGTTCAGGGAGCGGATTGAAACCACCTGATGCGGGCTGGAAGCCCGCGCACCCAGGGGGCTCCTCTCGCCTTGGTGGGGGGCTGCCCTTCGGATGGGCGAGGGTGTATAGGTCAAGCCGCCGCGCTTCGGCAATCCGCACGGAGAACTACGGGAGCTAGTGATCGCCCGGCCGGTCTCGTTTTTTCTTGATGTCGATATTGAGGCGCTGGATTTTCTGATTCAGAGTCGACAGGGCGACGCGCAGACGGCGGGCGCACTCGGTCTGGTTCCAGCCGGACTTCTCCAGTTCCTGGGTAATGAGCCGACGCTCGAATTCTTCAACGATTTCCGGCAGGCTGGCGCCTTCGGCGGGCTTGACGTCGGTCGGGATATGCAGCCTGCGGATACCGTTGGCCTCCAGCAGCGACTGGGGCAGCATTTCCACCGGGACCTCGGGTCCGGTGGCGAGGACTACGGCCCGCTCGACTACGTTCTCGAGCTCACGGACGTTGCCCGGCCATTTGTGGTTCAGCAGGATTTGCAGGGCCTCGGACGCGAAACGGAGCTCCGACTGTTTGCGGTTGTTCAGGAAGCACTCATTCTCCAGGCAGTACTTCGTGAAGAAGTGGTCGATCAGCAGCGGGATGTCTTCCCGCCGCTCGCGCAGCGGCGGAAGATCGATCTGAATGACATTGAGCCGGTAATAGAGGTCTTCGCGGAACTCTCCCCTGGCCACCAACTCGGTCAGGTCGACGTTGGTGGCGGCCACGATGCGAACATCGACTTGAACCATGTTGGTCGAGCCAAGCGGCATGAACTCCCGCTCTTGAATGACGCGCAGCAGTTTGGCTTGCGTCTCCAGCCCGAGAGTGCCGACTTCGTCCAGGAAAAGCGTCCCGCCGTTGGCGCGGTCAAAGCAACCCTTCTGAGTTTGCGTGGCGCCGGTGAAGGCGCCGCGGACGTGTCCGAACAACCGGGATTCCAGCAAGTCGACAGGGATGGCGCCCGTGTTGACGGCGACGAATGGACCATCGGCGCGCGGAGAATGAGAGTGGATGGCGTGCGAGATGAGTTCCTTGCCGGTTCCGCTTTCGCCGTGCACCAGGATTGTCGTGCGACTCTTGGCGACCTGAGTGACCAGCTCGAAGACACGCCGCATTTCCTCGGACTTGCCGATCAGGTTTCCGAAACTGTAGCGCCTGCGCAGAGCCTCTCGAAGGGCCGTGTTTTCCTGCTCGAGGCGGCTTTGCCTGATCGCCTGCTCGATCTCGAGCAGCAGCTTGGCATTATTCCAGGGCTTGGTGAGGAAATCGTTCGCGCCTCTCTTGATCGCCTGGACGGCGTTTTCGACGGACCCGTAGGCCGTAAGCATCAGGATGGGAATTTCCGCATTCGTACGGCGGACTTCCTCGACGACTTCCAGACCACTGCGGTCGGGGAGCATCAGGTCGAGCAGGACCAGATCAAAAAACTCGTCCTTGAGCGCGGTGACGCCCTCACCGCCGGACTCGGCCATCGCGGTCGAATAGCCTTCGAGTTGGAGGAGAGTGTCGAGGCTCTCACGGATCGCCTCTTCGTCATCGACAATCAGGATGCGGCCTTTTGTCGTGACTGCTGCCTCAGCGACCGTTACCCGGCTGGCCTGCATTTCTCACCACCGACAGCCGAAGCACGCGAAAAAGGCCGTGTTTCGTGTCTCGTGTCTCGTGATTCGTGAAAAACCATAAAGGCCCTGTTGCGGGCGCCTTTTCCCTCCGCCCCGAGCGGATCATACAAGCGCGAAACATCCGGATCGGTGTCAACACCGCTTGCCCCGGAGGATTTCACATCAGGCATGAATCGGCTTGGCCGCCACCGGAATCTCCACGATGAAAGTGGAGCCTTCACCGGGGCGGCTGTCCACCGTTATGGTACCGGAATGTTCCTGAATGATTCCGTAGCTGACGGCCAAACCCAGGCCGGTCCCACTCTTGGGACCTTTGGTCGTGAAGAAAGGATCGAAGACATGCCGTGCCTGGTCGGCGGTCATGCCCGAGCCCGTATCCCGGATTGAAACGCAGGCCATGCCGCCCCGCTCGATCGTGCTGACGATCAGCCGTCCGCCGTCCGGCATGGCATCGCGCGCATTGAGGATGAGATTGAGGAAGACCTGTTGCAGTTGTCCGGCGTTGCCGAGCACGCCGGATGCTTCAGGCAATAGATTCTTCTCGACCGAGATATGCCCCTGGCGAAGCTGAGGCGTGACCATCTCGAGGGTTTCGTTGATGGTGCGCGATAGATCGAGCGTCGTCTTCTCGCTGCCCGAGGTCCTTGAGAAGTTGAGCAGCGAGTTCACGATCTCGCTGGCACGGAAGGTTTGCGAGGTGATTTTGTCAAGAATCTCGGCAGTCCTGGGAGTTTCGGAAACCTGGCGAGCCAAGATTTGGGCATAACTGGAGATGACGGCCAGCGGCGTATTGACTTCATGCGCCACGCCGGCCGCGAGCAGTCCGATCGAGCTGAGCTTCTCGGCCTGGATCAGTTGATTCTCAAGAACCGAGTGTTCGGTGACATCGTCGAAGATGATCAAGCGGCCGATGCGTTCGAACGTCTTTGTGACGAGAGGGGCCACGACGATGTTCAACACGCGCTCCTGGTCGTCGTGGCCGGAATCAGGCCGAAACTCGACGGGGAAGTCGCTTGCGCGGAGACGGAACTTGTACAAGTTCTTGAGGCCGGTGTCCTCGCGGATCTTGTTCAACTCAGTGACCAGCCTGGCGGGCAGCAACTCGTTCAGCCGCCGCCCCGACGCTTGCTGGCGAGAGATGCCGAACATCAGCTCCAGGGGGGTGTTCCAACTTCCCACACGGCCGTCAAGATCCGTTGCGGAGATGCCCACGCTCAAAGACTCGACAATGTTCTCGCTGTAGTCCTTGAGGCGCTCATATTGCCGCGCCTTGCGGTCGAGGGATTCATGAAGCCGCGCATTCTCGATCGCGATCGCCAGGTAGCCCGACAAGGCTCGAACCAAAGCAATGTCTTCCGAGTTCAGAAACTGCCCGTCGCGAGTGCGCCCCAGCCCCAGATAAGCAATCGTCCGGCCCTTGACGCGGCAGGGAACATAGTCATTGAGGTCGAGGTCGACAAGGGCCGACCGATACGGCGCCAATGCGGAGGGGGGTTGCCCGGCATCTTCGATGTGCAAGTGAGCACCGGCGTCGTTCGACGCCAGCGCGTGGTCCGCAAGAAACCGCGTGTTCGCGGCCTCGGCCACCCGCTCGAGCCCAACGGCCTTGACGAGCCGGAAGCTGCGGTCTCCAGTGGGCCCCTTCGCGAGGTCGGGCACAAAAACGGCGACTTTCTTCAGGCGCAGGGTCTTTACGAGGCGGTCCGTGACCGAATCCAACGTCTTGTCCAGATCGGTCTCGGTGGTGAGCGCTGCGGCGAAGCCGGAGAGCGTCCGGCGCGAATCGTAGCGATCTCGGTAATGGCGCCGGTCAATTCGGGTCTGGATCCATGACCGCAAAGGCTGGAAGGCCAAGGCGCCGCCAAACACGGAGACGACCCAGACGGCCGGGCCGAAACCTTCGGCGCTCAAAATCGTCCCGCTCCATGCGAAGAGCAAACCATAGGCGGCGGCCAGCAACCCCGACGCGGCCAGTGAAGCAGCCGTCACACGGCGCGCAAAAAGCTCGACGTCCATCAATCGATATCGAACGATGGCGTAAGCGAACGTCAGCGGAATCAATCCCAGAGAGAAGACAGACAGCGTCTGGCTGGGGCTCGGAACTTGCCCGGCGACATACGGCGCAAGGTAGAAAACCGCGAAGGGCAGGGTACCCCAAAGAGAACCCATGGCCAGCCATCTTCGTTGTTGCCGCAGAATCGGTTCTTCGGTGCGGCCGGTCTGCCTTCGCAAGATCAGCGCTCCGACGATGAAGTAAACGCCATAAAGGCCGAAGGCGATGCGATCCAACAGGAAACGCACTTCGACCAGCGGCAATGTGAACTCCAAGGCGCCGAGCGCGACAAGGTGCTGCACGACACCCAACCCCAATACCGGCAGGTAGAGCGCGCCTGAGGCCCAGCGGCGCCGGCGCGACGTTTTCCCGGCGTCCGGGAAGGTCAGACAGAAATGAAGGAACAACGAGGGCGCCAGCAGCGTAGCCCAGACATCGGTCCAGTAAACAAGACGGTCCAGGCCGTCGAGGCGAGTCGTGTAGCTGAAGCAATGGAGAACAAACGAGACCAGGGTAAAGAGGAAAAAATGATGGACCATCGGCCCGGCTACGCGGGACAAAAGGACTGTCAGCCCAATAGCTAGGTAGGCCAGACCGACGATCCATTGAAAGGAGGAGGCAACCCCACCCTCAGGCGCGGCTCCGACGATGACGCGGGTCTCGAATCGAGTGCCCGCCCGCTCGATGACATACGTCGCCTGCCTCCAGACCCCAATCCGGGCAAGCGTACGCGCCACATCCAGCGCTTCATCGATGGTGGAAGAGTCGATCCGTACGAGCCGGTCGCCTGCATGAATGCCTGCCTGCGCGCCCGGACCCTCGAGCTCGACGCGCAGTGACTCGACCCCTGCGGGCCGGTCGATCCAGGTGACGCCGTCGTGCGGCAACTGGAAATCACTACGGTCGGCGAGGTTCAGCAGGGCGATCAAGACGCAGGCCGCCGTGGCCAGCAGAAGCAGGCCGGTGACCGCTCGGGATGTCGTGCTCTTACTCACCTTCGTCTTCGAATCCATGGCCGGAGCCGCGCGGAGACATAACTCAACCCCAAAACGCAGACCATGGAGGTCATTTCCCATGGAGCACGTTCGCTGCCAAACGCGGTCTATGGCGGAGGGCGTCTAAATGCTTGAAAAACGATAGTGTATCGGTATTTCTCGAAGCTGCCGAAAGAGTTCCCGGTGCAGGAATCCCGTTTCTGGAAGCCGAGCCTGTGAATCCTGGGATAATTCGGCATGGCATGCCCCTTCCGTTCGGGCTGTGCACGGGGCATTCTCATCATCGACAGCGGAGGACGTTGATCGAGTCTTGTTCGGGCAGGCACGGAATCAACCCTGACCCGCATTCTTCCGCAAAGCCCGGTTCAATCGTGCGGCCGCGCTCTCGACCGGTCTCCCTGAAGCGTGCGCAAAGCGCTGAAACCGGCCTGCATAAAAAAGGCTGTGATTCGTGTTTCGTGCCTCGTGATTCATGAAAACCTAAAAACAGTGGCTAGTGGCTAGTGAAAGCCTTGAAAGCCCTGATTCGTGATGCGCACGGACTTCGCCTCGTTGCCTGGCGAGAAATGCAAGCTGTTGAAACTAATTGGACGACTCAGCCGTACCGTCCCTTGCAGGGCAGGTGAGGCAGAGTGTGTTTTTGTTCACCAAGATTTACTTGACGCGCCCTGGCAAGGTAGCTAGAATCGAGGCTAGAATATTGCGGTAGAAATCCGTCCGGTCGAAGCGCCGGCCCGAACACGGTCCGTTTAGAGGTGGCTATGCGGCGAATGCTCATTGTTGGTTGGCTTGTTGTTTTCATCGCTCTCGGTTTCACTCCCTCGTTGGTTGAAGGAGCCGAGGGGGAGGAGCCGCGGCAACTCTCGAAGAAGGAAGAGAAGAAACGACTGAAGCAGCTTCAAGACGAGTTGCGCGGACCCTTCAGGAAGTGGATGCGTGAAGATGTCCGCTACATCCTGACGTCGGAAGAAAGAAAGGCTTTTGTTCGTCTGACGACGGACGAGGAGCGTGAGAACTTCATCGAGCAGTTCTGGCTGCGGCGAGACCCCACTCCCGACACGCAAGAGAACGAATACCGGGAAGAGCACTACCGGCGGATCGCCTACTCCAACGAGCGGTACGCATCAGGCATTCCCGGCTGGAGGACCGACCGCGGCCGCATCTACATCACCTTCGGTCCTCCCGACGAGATCGAATCGCACCCCTCCGGAGGGATGTACCAGAGACCGTATGAGGAAGGCGGCGGAATGACCTCGACCTACCCCTTCGAGATCTGGCGCTATCGCTGGATCGAGGGTGTCGGCCAGGACGTATTGATTGAATTCGTAGATCCCACGATGACAGGCGAGTACCGCATGACGTTGGATCCCTCTGAAAAGGACGCCCTGCTCTACGTGCCGGGCGCTGGCCTCACGCTCGCCGAGCAGATGGGGCTCTCGGAAAAACGCGACCGCTTCATGCGCAGCGACGGCACCCGCATGGGCACTCCGATCGGCGGTGCGGTGTCGATGCGTTACAACCAGTTCGAACGACTGCAACGATGGGCCGCTCTGCAGAAACCTCCTGAGATCAAGTTCAAGGATCTCGAGGCCGTCGTTGACTCCAGCATTGAATACAACACCTTGCCGGTTCGGATCGAGGTGCAATATACGCGGATCACGAACGAGAATATTCTGGCCGGAGTATCGGTTCAGTTGGATAACAAGGACCTGGTCTTCCGCGAAGAAGACGGACGGCACAAGGCGATCGTCAACATCTACGGCCGCGTGACGACGATGACCCGTCGCGTGGCGGCGATCTTCGAAGACGTGGTCACCGTGGATACCACCACGGAACGGCTTCCGTACGAGTCTGAACGATCAGCGCTCTACCAGAAACCATTGATTCTGGTGCCGGGGATGTATCGCCTGGAAGTCGTCTCGAAAGACGTGGTCGGCGAGACCATGAGTACCTATCGCACGGCGCTCGAGGTCCCGCAGTACGACGACGAGCGACTGGCGTCGAGCACGTTGATTCTGGCGGACCGCATCGAGCGTGTCCCGATGCGGTCACTCGGTCTGGGCCAGTTCGTGATCGGCAGCTCGAAAGTGCGCCCGCGCATCAACGAGGAGTTCAAGCAGGATGAGCGCCTGGGCATCTACCTGCAGGTTTACAACCTGGGCGAGGACGACTCGAGTTCGGAACCCAAAGGCAGCGTGACCTACCAAGTCGCACGCCTCGATCAGCCGGATGAATTGCTGTTGGACTTCACCGAGCCGATCAGTCAGATTCGCGGCGCCACTTCGAAGCAGATGATCGTGGAGAAGTTGTTGCCGCTCAAGACGTTGGATCCGGGAGAATACCGGCTTAGCCTGAGAGTGAACGATTCCATCAGGAACGAAACCCTAACACCATCGACAACGTTCAGGGTCAGGTAGGCGGCCGCCGGAACGAACAGCAAAGCCCAACCCCATGGCAAACCCAGGACATCGAGTCAAACGGAGCTGCGGCGGCGGGGCCTGCTTGCTGCCGTTGCTGGTTCTGCTGTTTGCGCCGGCTCTCGATGCCTCCATTTTCGGGTCTATCCGAGGGCTCGTACATGACCAACAGGGAGCGCCCCAGGTAGGCGTCCTGGTGACGCTGCTGACGCCGGAAGGCAAAGAGTCGCGCCAGGTTCGCACCGATTTCGACGGTGTATTCTCGGTGGATCATGTCCTGCCGGGACAATACTCCCTGCGAGTAGCCGTGGACCGGTTTCTGCCCGTCACGCGGGACGGAATCCAGGTGAAGGCCGGATTGAGCACGCTGCTGGATGTCAGCCTGCGGGGCGTGTTCGCCACTCTCCAACTGACCTACCCCGCGGATGGAAAGATCCGCGACATGAGCGACGACTGGAAATGGGCATTGCGCACATCCCTGTCGACTCGTCCCGTCCTGAGGTTCCGGCGTGTCGAAAGTAAAGAAACCAGGAGCGTGATGCGCAAGTTGGCGGGCCGCTTCAGCGACACCAAGGGCTACGCGCAGTTGAGCGGCGGCGGCATCAAGCGGTCGGCCTTGGCCAATGAAACGGATCTCGGTACGGCTTTTGCCGTGGCCACATCCGTCCTGGGCGAGAACAGCATCGTCGTGAGCGGCAACATGGGCTACGGCTCGGCGAACGGCACGCCGGCGGCGGCTTTCCGAACGAGCTACCGCCGCGAGATCGCCGAAGGCATCGCTCCGGAAGTTTCGGTAACCGTGCGGCAATTGCAGATGCCGATCGCGGCCGGACAGGCAATCTACGGTCCGGGCGGGAATCAGAATGGCCCCTCGCTCGAGACAGTGACGCTCGGCTTTTCGGATACTGCGCGGCTGGGCGACCGGACCCGGTTCGATTACGGCTTTCTGTTTGAATCGGTCCGCTTCCTCAATCGACTGAATTTTGTCAGCCCTTATGGACGCTTGGTGTACGAGCTGGGCAAGAACAGGGAAGTGCAGTTGCGCTATGCGTCGGGAGTTCCCCATACGGCGCAGAGAGCGACGGTGGGTGAGGACGGGACGTTACGCCAGGAAGTTTCTTCTTTGGGCATGTTCCCGAGAATGGCGCTGCGAGACGGCCGCCCGACCGTGCAACGGGCCGAGCATATCGAGATCGCCTACCGCGAAGAGAAAGGCGACAATCTGCTCGAACTGGCCGTGTACAGAGACGACCTGAACAACGCAGCACTGTCGGCGATGACTCCAGCCGGGCATTTCTCCGGCAGAGAGGTTTTGCCGGACCTTTTCTCCGACAGCTCCACACTGAACGCCGGCAGCTATCAGACCAGCGGTTACCGTGTTTCCTATGCCCGAAGACTTCGCGACCGGCTTCAGGCGGCCATCGGTTACAGCTCAACCGGTGTCCTCTCTCCCACGAGTTCGCAACTGCAGACGGCGGATGTGAACGAGTTGCGGCGGTCGCTGAAGGTGAAACGAGCCAGTCTGGTGACCGCGTCTGTTTCAACAACCCTTCCGCGCGCCGGGACTCAAGTCGTCAGCAGCTATCAGTGGTCGAATCAGTTGGCTGCCATCGCGCCGGATCTCTACAACGATTTCGCTTCCCGGTCCGACCCGGGACTCAATCTCGTTATCCGACAGCCATTGCCGTTTTCGGACGGCCTGCCGGGCAGGCTGGAGGCGACCGGGTACATCAACAATCTACTGAAGGCCGGATACATTCCAGTCCAGACCTTCGATGGACAGCAGATCTTCCTTTTACCCGCCGTGCGGAGTTACCGAGGCGCCCTCAGCTTCGTATTCTGACACTGAGCTCATTCCGAGGCCGCTGAAGAAGTCATGAAGACGCTTTATCTGGGTTTGGTGTTGGTTCTTGCGGGATTCGCTCCCCAAGCGGACGCCGCCAAGCCCATGACTCGTCTGCAGGTCCTGGTACAGAACGAGAAAGGCGATCCCGTACCGCGAGCCAGCGTAATCGTGCGGACCGTAAAAGGGAAAAAAAAGAACAAGGTGACTGACACCTTACAACTCAAAACCAGCCAGCAAGGCACCGCGCCGCTACCGCCAATCCGGCAGGGCCCCATCCTGCTGCAGATACACGCCCGCGGTTACCAGACCTTTGGAGAAACCATCGAACTCACAGAGCCTGAGCAGACGGTCAACGTCACTCTGAAGCTGCCTCAAGATCAGGCAACCGTCACGCGTTAGCGGCGGCATTCGGCCTGTATCCCGCTCGACAACCAAGAAAACTATGCGTCTTTTTGCAGCTCTTGAACTGGACACCAAAGTCATTGCCAATCTCACCGAGTTGGTGCACCGTCTCCGACCCTGCGGAGCGATTTACTGGAGCCATCCCCAGAGCATGCATCTCACGTTGAAATATATCGGCGACTGGGCTGTGCATCGGGTGGACGTACTCGTACAGGCCCTGCAGCGTGTCAAGGTGCCGCCTTCCCTCAGCGTGCCTCTGGCCGGTTTGGGCTTCTTCCCCAACCCCCGGAACCCGAAAGTCTTCTGGGCCGGCGCCGAGAATACACCCGCGCTCCGCCGATTGGCGAGCAGTGTAGACAGCGAGTTGCAGATGCTTGGCATCGCTCCGGAAATCCGTCCGTATTTCCCACACCTCACACTCGGACGCGTCGTCGAGGGCGCCCAACTTGACGAGTTGTACCGGAGCGTAGAAGATCTGCCGAGCCGCGAGTTCGGAGCCATATCGCCGGACCGCTTCGTGCTGTTCGAAAGCACGTTGGCGAACGGCGGGTCGATGTATCGAAAAGTGGCTGAGTTCCCGTTCACCAATGGCGCTACCCCGGTTGACGAGCCCGAGACCGCGCAGCCGGTCGGAGCCGGCAGTTAGCCTGCATTTCTCACCACCCGACGGCCCAAGCACGCGATAACAGGCCGTGATTCGTGACTCGTGATTCGTGAGCCCAAAACCCAGGCAGGCGTTACGACCGTCGCTCATGGGCGTCATTTGTTACGCTTGCGTGCCGTTCTCCATGGGGTAAAGGCCGTGTTGCGTGTCTCGTAACCCGAGGGCCGAAGGAGGCGATACGGCAAGTACGCCTGCGCACGCCTTTTCCTCCGCCCGGCTTGCGCCTCGTCCTGACGGCCCTCTCACGCACTTCGCCTCGCCACGTGGTGAGAAAGGCAGGATAATCGTGATGCACAAAAAGTTTCACTGATCGGCGTCAATGGGCCGGCCGGCGAACTTCTTTTGCATGCATACTGCGACGAAGCGCAACGACAGCTTGTCGATCCGGCGGTCAGTTTCGACGAAGATCCGAAACGGAAACGCGTGCCGGGAGAACCCAGGGTCAAGGAGGCGAGATGACGAGTTCAAGCAAACACATCTGTAGCGCAGTTGCATTCATCATGCTGACGGCTTCATGCTCACATTTCCAGGCAGGCACAGAGTTCACTGCGCTATCGGTACCGTTCGTTGCCCCCAAGGGAAGCTATGTAACGCAACAGGACCGTTATCACACGTTTCGCATTCCAGGCATGATCGTCTCGCCAGACGGTTCGATACTGCTTTTTGCCGAGGGGCGCCGAGGAGAGGGCAGCGACCCGAGGCGTGATGAGAACGCACCGATCGATCTTGTCATGCGACGAAGCACCGATAACGGCCGGACCTGGGAGCCCCTGGTGGTCATCGATTCCGGTTATCGCCCTGACGGCGGACTGGTCGATTTCGCTGACCCGACTCCGGTGCTTGACGCGACGACCGGCACAGTGTTCTTGTTCTACGGACAGTGGCCGGACATTGCTCCGATTACCGTCGACTACGGACAGAGCACCGACCCCGATGACGGCAACCATGTCGTTTGGGTCCGCTCGAGCAGCGACAACGGCATGACGTGGTCGGATCGTGAGCAAATCGTGTATCCGGACGAACCCCACGAGACGAGCGACGGGCTCTATTGGAGACAGGCTGAGCCCGGTCCGGGCAACGGCATCCAACTCCGATGGCAGGACGACTCGGGCGCACCCAATGGCCGACTGATCATTCCGGCCAAGCGAAGCGGCTCGAAAACTCCGAATGGAGAAGTTACGGTCGAGCCGTTCGTCTATTACTCCGATGACCACGGCAAGACCTGGCGTGTCGGCAACGTCACACCGGGACCGGATGCCAACGAGGATGAAGTTGTCGAGCTGACCGACGGCAGCGTACTACTGGATGCCCGGCAGAACAGTGGTGATTTCAGGCGGCGCCATCTGAGCACGGACGGCGGTGTCACGTGGGAAGCTGATCGACCGGACGACATACCCATCACGGCGGTAGACGGCTCACTGGCGCGCTATTCCGCCGCACGCAGCATGCATGACCGGGATCGACTGCTTTTCTCCGGCCCGCGGGGTGAAGGCGGCCTCAACCGCAACAATATCACGGTCTGGACCAGCTACGACGAGGGAAAGACCTTCACGAATCCGGTTCAGTTCAACACCGGGTTTGCAGCCTACTCGGTACTGCAACGCTTGTCTGACGGCAAGATCGGAATGGTCGTCGAAACCGCGCAAGACGAGGGTGTCCGATACGGGGAGATCACGTTCTATCGTTTCGACATCGCTGAATTGGAAAACAAGGACAGGGACTGACAGGGCGTGGCGAGGAAAGCTGGGCAATGCGTTCCCTCTAACGAACGAGCGGCCGCCGCTCTCAGAAGCCGATATAGGTGTCAGAGTACGGATCGTGCTCACCACAAGACAGCTCGCGCGAAATCGCCTGCCCATTGGCTGCTCCTCGATTGGGGCCACCTAAAAAGCTCGGGCGAGAGCCGATCTGCTCCCGCTCTGAGCGTTGTGCCGAGAGTCGCGCCTGTTAACAGCTTTTCCGTGAATGCTGCTCGAGACTCCCTTCAACTCTCCGACGTACCTCGCTGTCCGATCATACACACGCGTTGAGGTCGGATCGGACATGATTTGCTAGAAAGTAGATCAACCGCCATGACAATTCGTGAAATCCATCAATCCGGTCCATATCGGTATAGCTACTCGCCGTTTCATCCGCCCATCGCCACGGTCGAGCCGGGTGAGACAGTGGCGATTCATACCGTTGACGCTTTCGAGAACAAGATGACACCCGAGGTGCGGCATTTTGCCGATGTCTGCACCTACCCTTTCTTGAATCCGCAAACCGGACCGATCGTCGTCAATGGAGCCGAGCCCGGCGACACGCTCGCCGTCAAGATCCACGAAATCACTCCAACCCGCGACCACGCCATAACGGGTACGATTCCGTACTTCGGCGGCCTTACATCCACGAAGCTCGACCCGACATTGCAGCCGCCGCTGGAGGAGCAATGGCTGTACCTGCCTATCGACGATGCGGGTATTCACTTCGACGCGCAGAGAGTGATCCCCTATGAGCCGTTCCTGGGCACGATGGGCGTCGCACCGGAGATTGAAGCCGTCAATGCGCTGACGCCCGACTACTACGGCGGCAACATGGACTGCGTGGAGACACGGCCAGGCAATGAAGTGTGGTTCCCAGTACACGTCGACGGCGCACACTTCTTCACCGGCGACGCTCACGCCAGCCAGGGCGACGGAGAGCTTACAGGCGTGGCTCTGGAGATTCCGGCCCGCGTAACGGTGTCGTTCGAGGTGAAGAAAGGGTATGGCGTCAAATGGCCCCGCATCGTGAGCAGTGATTTTCTCATGGTTGCGGGCAGCGCTCGTCCTCTGGAGGCGGCTGCCCGAATCGCCTGGGTCGAGCTGATCGACTGGATGGTCAACGACTACGGCTTCGACCGCATGAAGGCCTACCATCTGCTAGGACAGGTAGGGCAAATGCGTCTCGGCAACATGGTCGATCCCAAATACACGATGGTCGCCAAATGCCCTCGGCGCTACCTCGACCGCCTCTGATTTCGATTAGGCAGCATACCCTCGAACGACTTGGCCTGGCTCTTCCGATGCTCCGCGTCCGACAGCGCTTGCGCTGTCAGAACACATTGCCCTGTTGGTTGTGCAACGGGGATATTTCAGATGTGCCTGACGTCGTTGCTCAGATTCTCAGAATGGGTTTGTCCGAGCCTCGGGTCTGAACGCCTAGGCCAACAACTTGTGAATGACGTTGCCACCCACATCCGTCAGGCGGAAGTCGCGTCCTTGAAACTTGAACGTAAGCTTCTCGTGGTCCAGGCCAAGTAGATGCAAGATCGTGGCTTGCACGTCATGAATCGGAGCAAGATCCTCTACAGCATTGAAGCCGAAGTCGTCGGTTACACCGATCTTTTGACCGGGTTTGATGCCGCCTCCGGCGAACCACATCGTGAAAGATTCGATGTGATGATTCCGGCCGACCGTCGCACGGAGTTGACCCATCGGCGTACGGCCGAACTCCCCTCCCCACACGACCAATGTCTCGTCAAACAGGCCACGCTGCTTGAGATCCTTGATCAGAGCCGCGCAGCCCTGATCGATTTCTTTTGTGACGTTATCGAGACCCTCGTTGAGGTTGTTGTTGCCGCCGCCGTGATGATCCCAGTCTGTGTGGTAGAGCTGCACGAAACGCACACCACGCTCAACGAGCCGCCGCGCCAACAAGCAGTTGTTCGCGAACGACTTGGCTCCTGGCTCGGCGCCATACAGATCGAGCGTTTTCTTGCTTTCGCTTGAGAAGTCGATCAGTTCCGGTCCGCTCGTTTGCATACGGTAGGCCATTTCATACGAAGAAATGCGTGTAGCGATCTCAAAATCACCCGTTTCCTCGAGGTGCTGCAGGTTGAGTTGGCGGATCGTATCGAGCGTTCGTTTCTGCCGGCTCGTGCTGACACCCTTGGGGTTCGAAAGATTCAGGATCGGATCGCCGCTGCTTTGAAACGGCACGCCCTGGTGAGTGGTCGGCAGAAATCCACTGCCCCAATTGAGAGCGCCGCCGCGGGGGCCGCGCGTCCCGGATTGCAGGACGACAAAGCCCGGCAGCTCCTCCGACTCGCTCCCCAATCCGTAGGTCACCCATGCCCCCATGCTGGGATGCCCAAAACGAGATGAGCCTGTATTGGCGTAAATCTTCGCTGGAGCGTGGTTGAAATTCTCCGCCTTGACGGTCGAGACGAAGGACAGATCGTCAACTACTCGCGCCGTGTTGGGCAGGCACTCGGAGACGTAGCGGCCCGACTCGCCGTAACGCTTGAACTTGCGCTTCGTGCCCAATAGCTGCATGGGTTCTTTTTCGAAGCTCTCCATGAAGGCGAAGCGTTTGCCTTCGAGGAACGACTTCGGGATCGGCTTGCCGTCGTACTCCTGCAGCGCGGGTTTGTAGTCAAAGAGTTCGAATTGACTGGGACCGCCGGCCATGAAGAGGTAAATGACGCTCTTCACTCGAGGGCTGAAATGCGGTTTTTTGGGCGCCAGAGGATTCCTGACCTCCGGAAGCTCGGCCGCCGAGGCGTTCCCGCGCCGAGACAATGGCGGATACAGCAAAGACGTAAGGGCGATTTGTCCCAGTCCTACGAAACACTTCTGAAAAAAGTGACGACGGGTGTCGGTTAGCAGCAGAGTGTCATGTGGAGGCATGGCGGTACCCTCGAGATGGAGGCGCGGTGACTACCTGTTCTCATCCAATATTCAGGTTCGGACCTCCGGCTGCTTCAATGGTATACCTCGACGTGCTGTTGTGGGAAGCGCTTTCTCCGGTCTGTGCTGTTATCCGGCTAGAGACTGGCGGCAGGAAGTTCTTCCAGGCCTTTGAGGAGAGTGGCTTCGATTTCCTTATTGACGCCCCCTTCGTAGATTTCGCGGGCAACCCGGATGGCGTTCTTGATGGCGTGGGCGTTCGAGCGACCGTGGCAGATGACGCAGACGCCTTTGACGCCGAGGAGCGGAGCTCCGCCGTATTCGGTGTAGTCCACCCGCTTGCGGAAGTCCTCGAAGGCTCCGCGCGAAAGCGCATAGCCGAGTTGGCGGGTGAGATTGGCTTCGAGTGACTCGCGGAGCAGAGATTTGACGGTATTTACGAGTCCTTCGCTGACCTTGAGCGCAACATTGCCGATGAAGCCGTCGCAGACGATGACGTCGGCATGTCCGCTGTAGAGGTCCTGGCCTTCGACATTGCCGATAAAGTTGATGGGGAGTTGCTTGAGCAGCGGAGTCGCTTCGCGGGTGAGCTCGTTGCCCTTATGTTCTTCCTCGCCGATCGACAGGATACCGATGCGGGGATTCTCCCGGTGACAAACGACACGGGAGTAGGCCGCGCCCATGATGGCGAAGTCGGTCAGCATTTCCGGTGCGCAGTCCACGTTCGCACCAACGTCGATCAGGACGGCCAGGGTTCCCTTCAAGGTGGGGAAGACCTGTGCAATAGCCGGTCGATGGACACCGGGGAGGACGCCCATGACAACCTTCGATATGGCCATTGTGGCGCCGGTGTTCCCTGCAGAAATCAGTCCCTGGGCATAACCGTCGCGCACGAGCCCGGTTGCGACCCGTATCGAGCTATCCTTTGCACGGACGGCCTTGCCGGCTACATCGGACATCGAGATCACCTCACTGGCGTGAGCAATCTCGATTGGCAGCAGGGCGGCTTCTTCGTACTGGGCGAGTTCGCGCCTCAGGACGTTCTTACGGCCGACGAGAATGATGCCGAGACCGTATTCGCGGGCGGCCTGGACAGCTCCCTCGACTTCAACGCGGGGTGCCTGATCTCCGCCCATTGCATCGAGGGCAATCTTGAGCATCGGTTTCTCGAGCGTGAAAGGAGGGAGCGTAACGATGACGGTATTGTGCCACCCTCGTCAAAACGCGGTCAAGCAAAACCTCAGATGGCAACGAAACCGTTGCGCGGGACAGTGCGGGACATGTGTCGACTACTCGGTCTCGATTTCGACGACTTCCCGGCCGCGGTATTGGCCGCACTCCGGGCAGACGCGATGAGGTAATTTCTGGGCGCCGCAGTTCGGACAGAGGCCCTGAGTGGAGCGTTTGAGATGGTCGTGAGCCCGGCGCTTATGCGTGCGAGCCTTGGAATGGCGTCGTTTCGGATTGGGCATGACTTCCCTATGATTTCATCTTCGATCGAAACTCCCGCAGAACGTCCCAACGGGGATCGACGAATTTATCTTCGCAACGGCAATCCGCCGAGCCGCGCCTGGCGCCGCAGCGGGGACAGATTCCCGGGCAGTTCTCGTCACAGAGCGCTTGCATCGGCAGCCATAGCAAGAGTTGCTCGCGAATCACGTCTCCCAACTCGATACCGCGGCCTTCGTAGAACCCCAGATCCATATCGTCCCGTTCGATCCGAATCTCCTCGGAGCAGGCAATCATCGCCATCGGGTAGTAGAACAGGTCGAAGTTCTCGCGAAGAGTCTTGGACACGGGCTCCAAACAGCGGGCACAACTGCCACCGGCCTCTCCCTCGATTCTCCCGCGGACTCGAATCGTGCGGGAGCCTGATCGGTCAAGCAACTCCGCAACCCCCGCGGCGCGCAACTCCCCGCTCTGCCGCCAATCGCTATCAGCGAGGACGATGGCGCCGGGAGCGAACCGGCTATCGAAGGGGACCGTTCGACGCTCAAGCTCTAGGACTTCAATGAACACGGTTCCAGCCTCGCGAAAGGCCGCACCACAAGCTATTATACCCGACGGGATGCGGCGGCAACGGAAGACCCGAATGCACTGCGCCGGCGGGAAGAGAAGATCTTCGCCGCCGGCGCAGGTAGGTTCGTATGTGGGAAGAGCCGAGGTTTACCAGAACGCAGTGTGATTCGGGACACGTCGCGGTTCAGGAATTACCTCAACCGCTCTGGTTCACCTCTCATCTACAATCAAGACGAACGAACAATGATTTTTTTCGGCAGGAACGTGCGAGAACTGCGAGCAACCTCGCCTGAAGGGGCTCGGGAGGCTTAAACTGTTGTTTCATAGGGCTTTTTCGTAATGCTCAAATTGACAGTGATCTGCTGGAAAGACGAAAATGAGGTTGTCCTGCCGTAAGAATGTCTGCCTGATACGTCTAATACTTTCAGGCACAGTGGCACCTGGAGCGCTGTGCAGTTGAATGGTGAGCATGATTCGGCCCTACGCGAGACGGAGACAGTCTTTGCTTCGTATCGAGAGAGCCTGATCCGCTACCTTCGGTACCAGATGGAAGACAACTCCGAAGCCGAAGACATTGCTCAAGAGGCGTTCGTTCGCTACTACGAGTCAAGAGTCCGAAGAGAGGAGATTCTCCAGCCCCGCGCCTGGTTGTTTCGAGTAGCCCACAACTTGGTGATCGACCGCGGGCGGAAAAAGAAGCCGGAGTTATTGGACGATGAGGCTTGGCTGAATGTGGAGCGGCGATTAGCTTCTCCTTCGGCTCCCGCGGACGAAAAAGTCTACATATCGCAGTTACCGTGGCACCGGCTCAGTAAGATGGAGTTGGAGTGCATGAGGCTGCGGACGGAAGGTTTGAAGCTCCGAGAGATCGGGGAAGTGTTGGGTCTGGCTATCTCAAGTGTCGTCAGTTACCTGGCCAGAGCCACGAAGAAGTTAGGAGCGACAGAAGTCGGTGAGAATAAGGCATCTCAGCACGGAAGAACTCCTGCTCCGGTGTGAAGCCGAGCTAGGGTTAGAACGCGCGGCGCATCTGGATGAGTGCGAGGCGTGCCGGACTGCTCTCGTCGAACTGGTCGAGTTGCTTGACGGCGCCGAGCAGGAGTTGCGCTGTACCGTCCCAGCGGATACCGCTGCGGAGCGTGCGGCCGCCTGGGACGCCATCGAGCAGCGTATCAGCAAGCCCGCGACGGTACTTGCCTTCCCGGCGCGCTGGGCGGCGGCTTATGGTGTAGCCGCCGTGTTGGGCTTTGCCGTTTTCAGCGGAATTACGGAAATGGATCTCTTCGGGCCGAGCCCGGTGGCCGATCCGGTTACGAGCGCCGAGGCGACGCTTCCTGAACCACCGGCTTTGGAGCCTGCCGCGCCGGAGCCCGTTCAGCAAGAGCGGGTATCGATAGAGTCTCCTGCCGCGGCCGAATCGGAGCAAACGGAAACCGTTGCCGCCGTTGCCGCTGCGTCAGATCCTGTCATCTCTGAAAAAAAGACATTGGAGCGTTACGCGGGCGAGCCATCCGCGCCGGATGCTGTCCCGGCTGGCGCAGTGTCGTTCCTGGAACCTCCCGAGATTGCTGCTGCCCGATCGACGATGGCCTCGTTGCTGTTGCCGACGACCGCTCGATTGATCGAGCCGATTGTCGAACCCGGGATGATCGAGCAGCCTCTGTTGACTTTGGCCGCCGCCAAGGAAGTCATCGAAGGTCACTGGATTCTCCACCGCGCCAAAGTCTGGCGTGAGGACATCGCGCCCGTCTGGACGAATAACGGACTGGCGTTCGTAGGCACTGTGGACAACGAACAAGTCCGCGACAAAGTCGCCGCTGTGGTTCGCTCGGCGCAGAAGGGCCGCGAAGTCCCGCTGGAGTTGCGGTTGCGACCCGTCTCCCCGGATTCGGACCGTTCATCCGCTTCGACTTCACTGGAGCGAGGCATTGCCGGCGGCGTTGTCCGGACAGCTCTTCTGGCCCATTACCGTGACGTGGCTCGCCGGTCGTTCGCGTCTACCGAGCCGTCGGAACTGGAAGGCGAACTTGACCGGTTCATGAACAGCGTTTTCGAGAATCAGTCGAACCTGCTCGCTCACCTCTATCAGTTGAACGCGCTGGTGAGTGACGTGCCGGAGGAATTGGTTCCGGATGTGGCCTCTTCCAGCCGTTTCGTCGAATTGGCGGTAACCCATACCAACGCCGCTCGGCAGCACCAGGCTCGGATCTACGACCTGTTGTCCGAGTCGCTGCCACGCAAGTACTGGAGCTACAAAACCAAGGATGGCGACGTTCCATTCAAGGGTCTTCATGGTGAAGCAAAAGCGTTGTTGCAAGATGCTCTGGAACTCGACGCTACTCTCACCGCCTTGCTGAGCACTCCTCAGCATCTGCTGGATGCCGGTGACGCGAACGTTTCCTGCGGAGAAGCGCTGAGCCGCATTCGCACTCGTCTGAGTCGCATCAAAGCCGATACCGCTAAACTACGGTAGGCGGCTATGTCCTACCGGGTCGGTATTGTCGCAGGTGTAGTGGCGTGCCTGCTCGGGACGGTTGCCCATGCCGTTGATCCCTGCGTGATTCGCGGTAACGTAATCACGTCGGGCTCGGAGCCTCTTCCGGGCACGCAGGTTGAACTGATCGACTTTTCCACCGGAAAGGTCATCGTCACCCATACGGACTCGCAAGGACGCTTTGCATTCGAGGGTTTGGCGACCGGCCGCTACTCCGTTTCTTTTTCGCTCGAGCAATATGCGACCCAAAGGATCGGGCCCTACGAGTTGCTGCCCGGCATCCCGCTCGAGCTTTTGGTGCAACTGCAGAGTCTGGCCCCGCCTTTGACGCGGGCGAAGGCCGGCCTGGAAGGCATCGCACTTGAGTACGGACTCGTTCGCGAGCAGATCGAGGGTTTGCCGGTTCTGGTCGGCAGCGAAGGCCGTACGTCGGTCGACAAGCTGTTGTTGATGGTTCCGGGCATGAGTCCGACGACTTCGCTTGAGGTCGATCCTTTCTCGGGACGCGGCGCAGCGGTCTCAGCCAACGGTTCACGACGTTCGGCGATCAACTACCAGTTCGATGGCGCGCTGAACAATTCGCAGAATCGCATCACTGGCGCGCAAGCCGCGACCTTCGGGCCCATACCGGAAGCCGTCGAGTCTTTTCGTGTCGTGACGCACACCTATTCGGCGGCTGACGGTCGTAACGCAGGCGCGATCGTGGCCCCGCTGTCGCGGCGCGGCGATAACAATTGGCACGGATCGCTACGAAGCTTCTGGCGCCCTGGCATGAACGATGCCCTGGAGTCGTTCGACGGCTCGACGGATTCCATCAATGGATGGACCGGAGGTGGACAGATCGGTGGGCCGCTATGGCGCAAGCGTGGACTCTTCTTTCTGTTGGACGCCGAAGGCTGGGGCACGCAGCGTGAGCATCTTGAAATCTCGAACGTCTTGAGCGAAGCAGAGCGCTCGGGAGACTTTTCGGCCGTTCCCGCCTTTGACCGACCCATCGATCCTGATACGCTCCAGCCCTATCCCAATGCGCAGTTGCCCACGACCACCTTCGATCCGTTAATGGCCAAATATCTCGACACCTTTGTGCCGAGGGCCAACGTCGATACAAACCTGCATCGGCAACAGAGCACGCTTGACAGCAGCGGCGAGATGCTGCTTGGCCGGTTGGATTACCGGCGCCGACAGTGGTTGATGAGCTGGAGTCACCACACCTTCCGGAATACCGTGCGGGACCCGCTGTCGGAGGTGCTGCTCACCGTGCCCGGGGTAGCCGAACAGCGGCGCCAGCTTTCCAACAACTCTCAAATCTCCATCACATATTCGCCGACAGCCAACTTCACACACTCGACCGGCATAGCCGGACAGCGTCTGGCGATTGGCCGCTGGCAAGGACTCCTGGACTTTCGTGATGTGTCGGCCGAGAGTGTCGGATTCAATTTCCGGAGCTTCGGTACTGACCCCGGAACGATCCCCGACGTTACGCTTTTGACCAACGCAGGCGCGGAGAAACTGCGCATTACACCGTTCTTGTTCAGTGAGGGTTCAGCGCAGACGACGCTTCAGCTTCGCGAAGACGTCAACTATCGCCGCGAGCGCGTGGGCTTGCGCGCAGGCGTGTCCTATCAGCGCGGCGTCTGGCCGTTTTCCAACACCGAGAACCATGCCGGCAGCTTCACGTTTGGAACCCCTGCTACCGGGGGGACGCGCAACAGCGTGGCGAACCTGCTCAGCGGCGTCCCAAGTGGCTACCGTTTGCAGACGCCGCGAAGCTTGAATCTTCACTGGACCGAGTGGGCCTACTACGGCGAGGCCGTGTTGCGGCCGTTTCGTGGTGCGCAAATCACTCTCGGCTTGCGGTACGAGTCGCAGCCGCCGGCGGTCGACCGGCTGGATCGCGTGGCGGCTTTTCGCGAGGAAGTGGAATCGCAGCGTTTTCCCGACACCTTGTCGAACCTCATCTTCCCCGGCGATCCCGATGGCGACCTCGGGCCGTTGCCACGCTCAACGGTCGAGACGGATGGCAAGCACTTCGTTCCACGCGTTGGCCTCAGCTATTCTCCGGTATCGGACAACCGGGTCTCGCGTTGGATCTTCGGCGAGTCCGGACGCTCGGTTTTCCGTGCTTCCTACGGCGTCTTCTACGATTTCGGGACGTTCGCCGGATCAAGCGCCGCGGCGCTGTTTCAGGCCACCTATCCGCCGTTCAGCACCGATAACCGTTTCGACTTCACGCCGTTCTCCGGCACCCAAGGGAGTTTCGAAGCGCCGCTGTCGAAGATTCCGGTGCTCGATCCGAATGCGATTCGCAGTCAGTATGTGACGTATCCCATCCGGGTGTTTGATCGCAATTTCGACAACGCCTTTGCCCGGCATTGGACCATCGGTTGGCAGCGCCTGCTGCCCGGGCGCGTGCTGGTTAGTGGGGTTTACCTGGGTACACGGAGCGAACAATTACAGCGGCAGCGTGAGTTGAACGTCTTCAGGCGCAATCCTCTCCTGCCGTTCAGCTTCATCAGCGGCATGCGCCGGTACTCGCTGTACACGGATATCCGGCAATTCGAGAGCACAGGCACGAGTCTTTACCACGCGGCTCAAATTCGTGCGACGCGGTACCTGAACCGGGGCCTGGCCTTCGACGTGAGCTACAACTGGTCCCGCGCGCACGACGACGGCAGCACCACGTTTGGAGATGAGTTGAATACGGAGCCCTGGGCTCTGTCCAACTTTGATCGCCGCAACACGTTTACGGCTACCTGGTTCTATCAGCTTGGCTTGGCGCCGGGCCTGCGAAACCGCGCGGCTTGGCTTGACGGATGGATGATCAGCGGCACTTGGCGATATCGCTCCGGGTTGCCCCTCGATATCCGGCAAACGCAGGACCCGACGTTCAGTTTCGAGCACGTCGGGCGACCGGATCTGGTAGGTGAATTCCGGCGGCTCGATCCCGGCGAGAATCGGACTTTCACTTTATCCGACGGGCGCAAGATCACCGGTCGATTCGCTTTCGACCCGACGGCGTTTCAACGTGTCGGGCCCACCGATTTTGACGAGTTGCGGCCGGGTAACGTCGGACGGAACCAGTTCACCACCGGTGGCTTTCAGCAGTGGGACATGCGTGTCGCCAAGGCGGTCAGCTTGAACGAAGCTCTGTCCGCGAACGTCGGCCTCGACTTCATCAACCTCTTCAACAATAAAAACTGGGACCTGCCGTTCAACAATATCGACCATCCGTTCTTCGGTGTCGTGCGAACGGAAGGGCTTGATCGCACGCTTCAGTTGAGCGTTCGGCTTCAGTTCTAGAAGGACGAGTCGAGACAGGCGGACTTTGCCGTCGGGGTCGATGGAGTAAGCCTCCTCGATTCAAGGAACTTGCTGTCACGCTCTTTGCGCTGCCGGTCTACCGTGTCGCGAACGGTTCGGGGCGACGGGGGCGTGTGGACGTTTGCTCTGTCGTTCGCCGCGGTTCACCGACCCGCATCGCCGTCCTGTTCATTCCGCGCCGAGCGATTGTAGAGTCCTTCCGCACCTTCCAGATGACTTTCACCATGTACTACTAACGGACCGCCATCACCTGGACTTGTTCGAGTTGGCTTTGGATCACCTGGAGCGTGGTCCGTACCGGCGGGTTGTTGGGGAAGTACTCTTTGAACACCGCATTCATCTCGTCCATGTCGGCCATGTCTTTGAGATAGACGTGGGCGTCGACCACGTGCTCCATATCCATCCCGGCAAGGTTCAACGTATCCCGGATCTTCTCCAGCGAGTCGCGCATCTGCTCCGCTACCGTTTCTCCTGCACCCGACTTGCCGGACGTCCAAAGCGTATCTCCCGCGAGGACACCGCCTCCGGATGAGGTCGGGCTGGTTCTCATATACCCGGGAACGACTCGGCCCTTGTTGCCCGAATCACGGGTAGCGACGAAGGTGATCTCGGTCGAGATCGTCCCCGGCAGTCTCGAAACACAGAAGCTGGCCCGGCTCGACGCGCTGCCGATCGTGAAAAAGTTCTTGTAAACGGAGTTCAACCTGCCGTAAACGGGCCCGCGATTGCCTTCGGGATCGAGGAAGTAGACGTTCACAAAGACGGCGTCTTCGTGGTCGAGTCCGGCGGCGTTGAGGATTGCGCCGATGTTCTTCATCGTCTGTTCGGTCTGGCCCTCGATCGTGGGATCGATTTCGTTTGTCTGCGGATGACGGCCTCCGCTGCCGGAAACGTACAGCATGTCTCCGGCCCAAACACCGGGCCGATACGGCCCCATGGCGGCCGGGATCGAGCCCTCGGGAGGAATGACGATCGAGATCTTCGACTTGTCGGCGTAGGCGATGCAGGTGACTTCGAGATTGGCATTGCCGGGCAGGCCGGGAAATTCGAGCGTCGTTCGAGCCGGAAAGTGCTCGGGGCCGAAGTAGCTGCCGTAAACTTCGTTCATGTCCTTGTAGTTGTCCATGTCGGCGAGTTGGACATGGCAAGTAACGACGTTCGAGAAGTCCATGCCGGCCGCTCGCAGGACATGTCCCATGTTGTCCATCGCCATACGGGTCTGGTCGGCAATGCCATCGGGCTGGTCGCCGGTCTTCGGGTCTCTGTCGATCTGGCCGGAAATGTAAAGGTAGTCATCGACCAGGATGCCGGGCGTATACGGTTTGCCGGCCGCGAATTCGTCCGGGTAGATGAACTGCCTCTCGACCTTGTAGTGATGCTCGCCGATCAGAATGCCCGCCAAGGGCGAGAGGAGCGAGAGGAAACCGATCAGACAAACAGTGGATTTCAATTTCATGGGTGTTCTCCTTGGCTCCTATCGGACGGCAATCATGGAGATTTCTTCGAGCACTTTCTCGCGAGGCCCCTCCTGCATTACCTGTACAGTAGTGCGCACGGGCTGGTTGGAAGGGAAGTACTCTCGGAAGATCTCCGTCATCTTGGGCATGTCGTCGAGATTCTTCAGGTAGACGTTGGTGCTGACCACGTTTTCAAGACCCATACCGGCGATTTTGAGAATCCGCAGTCTGGATTCGATCGACGCGCGGAACTGCGACTCGATGTCGTCCCCTGCGCCCGGAGCGGATTTCGCCGAGAGATACATCGTGTTGCCGTCGATCGTCGCCGGGACGGCCGTGTGCGAGGGCCGGCGCCCATGTGGGTAGACGCGGCCTTTTTTTCGCATGTTGCGCGTCGCAATGAAGGTGATCTCGACACTGATGGTTCCGGGAAGCCGCGACAAGCAGAAGCTCGCCCTGGCCGAAGGCCGCCCGAGGTCGAAGTACTCGCTGTAAACCGAGTTCAGCTTGCCGTAGTTCTCGGGTCCCAGGTAGTAAGGATTCACCATCACCGTGTTTTCGTAGTCAAGGCCGGCGGCCTTGAGAATCTCGCCGACCGTGTCGAGTGTCTGCTTCGTCTGCCCTTCGATCGTCGGGTCGATCTCGTTCGTCTGCGGATTGCGGCCTCCTTGTCCGGACAGGTAGAGCGTATCGCCGGCCCACACGGCGGGCGAGTAGGGGCCCATCGCGGCGGGCGTTTTGCCCTCCTCGGGGCGGACGACTTCGATTTTCGACTTGTCGCCATAGGCGATGCAGGTGATCTCGAGGCGCGAGTCCGAGGGCAAGGCGGGGAACTCCAGCGTCGTCCGAGCGGGGTAGCGTCCGGACGTGTAGTAGCTGCCGTAGACCTTGTTCATGCCCTGGTAATCATCCATGTCGTCAAGCTGCACGTGGCACGTCACGACGTTGTCGTAGTCCATGTCCGCGTCGCGCAGCACGTAGCCCATGTTCTTCATCGCCATGTGGGTCTGCTCTTCGATCGTTGAGGGCTGCTCGCGCGTCTGAGGATCAAGACTGACTTGACCGGCGATATAGAGTGTCTCGCCGACGAGGACGCCGGGGCTGTACGGCTTGCCGGGCGGGAACTCTTGGGGGTAAATGAACTTGCGTTCGACCTTGAAGGACGGGCCTTCTGCTTCCGGCGCCTCAGGTGCGCAGCCCAAGGCCAGAGCCGTCAAGACAACAATGACAATCGAATGCAGTTTCACTCGCTCCTCCAACTCGCTCCAATCGACCCGAATAGGTTAGCAGCTATGGCGGATGATCTCAAAAGCTTGAAAGGAGTGAACTCGTCGGCAGTCGAACGAGGGCTCTCGGGAAGCGGCTGCCGGCGCTGCTGATTGGACGCGTGGAACTGGTCTCGTGGGCGAATGGCTCCTACCAGCCCGTCCTGGGCCCCGGATACGGACCCACCTGCCGGATCCGAGGAAACGTCTCCACCGTTCCTCCCGCTTCAATCACTTCCAAACACTCCCGAGCCGACCGCTCAATCGCCTGCGTATCCACTCCGTCCCACTCCGGCAGATAGCCTTGAATCTTCTTCAGCCCTTTGCGAAGCTGCCTCGTCGCCCCGACAACGTTCCGGTTGCGGTGGTGATAGAAGCCGACCGCGAAATGAATCAGGCTTTGCAGGAACCAGCGGTCGGGCTGTTTCGTGGGCGTCCAGACCTCTTCCAGCACTTCATGACAGTCGTAGAACTCGCCTCCGTTAAACAGGTCGATGCCCTTTTGGAACAGGAGTTTGGGATCGGACTGCATGTTAAAAGTCCGTGTTGAAACCCCGCGTAGCACCGAGAGCGGCCCGCATAGCACCGCTAATGGCGCTGTGCCCGGCTGACAAGGCGCGACCATGGAGCATATTGGACATATTCGACCGAGAAGCAACGCAGTTCAGCCGGGATGTATCGCCGCTTGAATGTAGAGGGGTTTTTGCCACGGGCTGCTAAACTCAACAGTTTATTTCACGGGCCCTTCCGAGTCCTGAGTGCCGTTCAACACCGAGCGAAAAGAGCTGGAGCAAGCCCGCCGCGAGGACGGGCGCTTGCCGCCGGGCCAGTCTCTCACTCTCAAGTGGCCGGTCCTTCACGAGGGTCCCGTCCCCCCGTTCGACCCCGAGAGGTGGCGCTTCTGGGTGAGCGGCCTCGTCGAGAATCCCTTCGAACTGGCCTGGCATGAGTTCCAGCAGCTTCCCCGAACGACGGTCACCGCTGATTTCCACTGCGTCACCACCTGGAGCAAGTTCGACAACCGCTGGACGGGAGTGCCGTTTTCTGTTATCGCCACGAAGGCCGCGCCGAAACGGGAAGCAAAATTCGTTATGGTCAAGGCCGAGGGCGGTTACAGCACGAACGTCTCATTGACGGATTTGATGCGGGACAACGTGCTCTTCGCCGACCAGCATGAGCCCGAGCCTCTCACGCCGGAACATGGCGGACCGCTGCGCCTGGTCGTCCCACATCTCTATGCCTGGAAAAGCGCCAAGTGGGTAAGAGGGTTGGAGTTCATTGCCGAGGATCGCCCCGGCTTCTGGGAACAGGTCGGCTATCACATGAACGGCGATCCGTTCAAGGAACAGCGCTACCGGGAATCGAATAGACGGCGGAAGGTCCTATAACTCATACTGCCAAACTTTCAAGAGCATGTCCTGGCTAGGCCGCTTGTT
This sequence comes from Bryobacterales bacterium, assembly GCA_028819575.1. Lineage (GTDB taxonomy): Bacteria > Acidobacteriota > Terriglobia > Bryobacterales > UBA6623 > JAPPLB01. Next base: position 36,543 of record JAPPLB010000150.1, read on the forward strand.
CAAGAAAGACATCAAGGCGCCCCTGCGAGGAGCGCGGCCCGTCCGCCGCGAAAAGACCTATTCGGCGGACACAGGCTATGTCTACCAGTACTTCTACGAGGGTTACCGCGAGTTGACACAGGCCGGCGAATCCGGCTTCGAGCATGTCTTCAGCGTGACGTCGGATCGCATTTCACGTTTCCCGATCAACATCTTTCTGTCCCACCAGGTCATCGAGGCCTGGCAAGCCGGCAATGATCGCGAACTGAGCGCGACCGAGCAATATGCCATCGTCAAGATGACGTTGTTTGCATTGTTTGACGATCGAACCGACTTCGACGGCTCCGAGCGGAACTTCGATGTCAGTCTCGAGAATGTCGAAGAGCACGCTGAAACTCTGGATCTGTAGCGGCGCTGCCTGAACGCCGTTCCTTGAAAGCGGAGTTCCTCCGAGGAATTCAGCGAAGCCGATGATGCGATTCGAGAACACGGAGTTTCGATACGGATCGGATCGATGACCGCTTCCCGCATCCTGTGGGAGTGCCTGGAGCCGCATCATATGCAAGTCCGCAGCGGAATCATTTCTTCCGGCAGGGTCGTTATTCCGGCGCGGGTCTGGAGCAGCCCGCATGGTGAGTGCCTCCTCTGATGCGGAGAAGCAGGTGGCTGAAAAATGCAAGGTCGGGAGTCTCTGCAACGAAGATGGAGGTCCGCTCGCCTCGCCGCTTATAGTCTTGTCCGGAACCTTTTCCCCTAAAAGAACACTGCTTCGTTATCTGGCAGGAGTGGACGGCGGTTCATGGGGGCCAAATGTACGATTTCATACAAGCATTAACTCGTCGATCAACCCGCCTTGGTGCCCCGCGAAAGTGGCCTCGCGACCGTCAATAGCGCGATTTGCGGGTTATTTATGGTTTCTAGTGCTCCGCCGCTCCGACCTTGCAACCTTTATCGTGTTGGTGACGTCGTACTGCACTACCGTGGGCCTGTGTCAGAGGGGTTTTCCGTGTTAGCCTTACTTACAGTTCCAGACTGAGTGCCCCTGATGTAGGTATGCTCATGCAGCGGATCAAGATACTGGCTGCCGTTTTAGGTTTGTTGTTTGCCACCACTGTCTGGTCTCAACAAGACGGAGACAGAGACGGCGGGGCCACCGGTAACCCGCCAGGTGGGGCTACCGGCGGCGTGCCGGGTGGGACTGCTGGTGACATACCAGGAGGGGCTGCCGGTGGCTTGCCAGGTGGCCCGCCAGGTGGGGCTATTGGCGGTGCGCCAGGGGGCACGACCGGTGGCAGGCCAGAGGGGGCTACCCGTGGCACAACCGGTGACGGTGACCGAGGTAGGGGAAACCGCCCAACCACCGAAGATCAGCAGGAAGACATCATCGACCCCTACAGAGAGCAGCAAGAACAGCCGCAGCCATTTCCTCGATCGCAGAACGGGCACCTGCGTCTGCGGCGTCCGGTCATTCTCAGCGGCAAGGTCATGTTGGGAAACGGCATGACGCCTCCGGAGCCGGTGAGGATTTACGTGGAGTGCGATGGCCGGCGCATGACCACCGACTATACCAATAGCAAGGGTGTCTTCAACGTCGATCTTAACAATCCTCAAAACACCTTTCTCGATGCGGGCGTCGGAGGTCCTTGGAAAGGTCACGGAGTCTGCGTCGACCGGTTTGGGCGAGTCAACCTGTTCGGTTGCCAGCTTTTCGCCGAGTTGGGCGGCTATCGAGCTGATCCGATTCAATTGGTTGCTCGTCGCAGCATCTTTGACAATCCCGACGTCGGAGCGATAGTCCTGCGACGCTTGGATGGTGTCGATGGTATGTCCATCAGTTACACCAGTCTGTCAGCCCCCGGGAAGGCCAAAAAAGCCTACGGCAAGGCATTCAGGGAAATGCAGAAGAGGGGACCGGACCTGCAAAAGGCCGAGAAGGAATTGGAGACGGCGGTGGGCTTGCACTCCGAATACGCCGCGGCCTGGAACCTGCTGGGCCACGCTCGCCTGATGCAGGGCGACCGGGAACGCGGCCGGGCCGCGTTCGAAAAGGCTGTCGAAGCCGACCCGAAATTCCTGGATCCCTACCCCGCTCTCGCGCGTCTGGCGCTCGTCGAGGAGCGCTGGGATGATGGCCTGCAATGGTCGAATCAGCTTCTGCGGCTGAATCCCCACGTTGCGATTTCACATTACTATTCGGCCATTGCCAACTTTCGTTTAGGCCGCATGGAGGCTTCCAAGAAGTCGATGCTCGATCTTCAGGAGAAAAGCGCCGGCAGAGATTTTCCCCGGTCGCATCAGATCCTCGGTATGATCCATGCTGAACAGGGGCTCTACGAGCAGGCTGCCACATCCTATCGCGACTATCTCGCGGTGCAGCCGGACGGGCCTTTCGCTTTACAGATCCAACGTCAACTCCGCGATTGGGAATTGCTGGGGGTGATCCGGAAACAGGAGACCGCCGCGGCGCCGACCGTCGCCGTCACCCAGGACTGACCCGGATATCTCCCAAGCGGTAAGGAGGCGTGTGTGCGACGGTCCTCAGTTGGTGAGATATCCAGGCTCGGTTGATGACCTCGAACCGGTCGGGTTGCCACACATCCATCGCGTCGATCCCTCTCCCTGCAAGCGCGTCAGGTCGACTTCGGATCGTATTCGCCCCGGTACCGCAACCTTTTTGTTGTTGGCGACGTCGTACTGCGCTACCAAAGGCCTTGGTCGGAGGGGGTTTCTGTGAGTGCCTTACTGACAGTTGCAGCCTGAATACCCGAAAGGGGGGATGATCATGCAACGGATCAAGATTCTGGCTGCCGTTTTGGGCTTGTTGTTTGCTACGGCTGTCTGGTCTCAACAAGACGGCGGCAGAGGCAGTGGCGGCACGACCGGCGGCTCTGGCGGCACGACCGGTGGCGGTGGCCGAAGTACGGGAAACCTTCCAACCACCGGCGGTCAGCAGGGACGTAGTACCTACGACTCCTACCGACGGCAGGACTTGGACCTCCGCAGGCGCCCGTTTTACCTCAGCGGCAAGGTTGTGTTGGCGAACGGCATGACGCCTCCTGAGCCGGTGAAGGTTTACTTGGATTGCGACGGTCAGCGCCGGCCCGCCGGCTACACCAATTCCAAGGGTACCTTCAGGGTCGATCTCACCGATCGCAACACCCCCTTTGCCGATGCGAGCATGGGAGGGATGGGGCCACGGCGCGGATTCAGCAGCAGCGGCCTCGGACGAGTCACCCTGTTCGGTTGCCAGCTTCTCGCCGAGTTGGGCGGCTATCAAGCTGATCCGATTCCGTTTGGTAGTCGCAGCATCTTTGACAATCCCAATGTCGGAACGATGGTCCTGCGACGCTTGGATGGTGTTGAAGGTATGCCTATCAGTTTCACCAGTCTGTCAGCCCCCAATAAGGCCAGAAAAGCCTACGACAAGGCATTCAGGGAAATGCAGAAGAAAGAGCCGAACCTGCAAAAGGCCGAGAAGGAATTGGAGACGGTGGTGGGCTTGCACTCCGAATACGCCGCGGCCTGGAATATGCTGGGCCGCGTTCGCATGATGCAGGCCGACCGGGAAGGCGGCCGGACCGCGTTCGAGAAGGCTGTCGAAGCCGACCCGAAATACCTCGATCCCTATCCCGATCTCGCACTTCTGGCGCTCACCGAGGAGCGCTGGGACGATGGCCTGCAGTGGTCGAATCAGCTTCTGCGGCTGAATCCCCACGTTGCGATTGCTCATTATTATTCGGCCATTGCAAACTTTTATTTAGGCCGGATGGAGGCTTCCAGGAAGTCGGTGCGAGAGCTCAAGGAGAAAAGCGCCGACGGATATTTTCCCCAGTCGCATCTGATCCTCGGCATGATCCATGCTCAACAGGGGCTCTACGAGCAGGCAGCCATATCCTTCCGCGACTATCTCACGGTGCAGCCGGACGGGCCCGTCGCTTCACAGATCCAACGTCAACTCCACGATTGGGAAGTTCTGGGGAAGATCCGGAAACAGGAAGACCCCGGGGCGCCGACCGCGGCCATGCCCCGGAACTGACCCGGGTATCGCCCAAGCGCCGAGGAGGAGTGTCTGGGGCGATCCTCGGTTGGTGAGATGTCCAAGCTGGGCCAATGACCTCAAACCGGTCGGGTTGACACACATCTACTGTGCCGATCCCTCTCCCTGCAAGCGCGTCAGGTCGATTTCGGATAGTATTCGCCCCGGTCCCGCAACCTTTCTGTTGTTGGCGACGCCTTACTGCAAAACCGAAGGCCTTGGTCACAGGGGTTTGCTGTGATAGCCTTACTGGCAGTTCCGGCCTGAATACCCGACAGGAGGGTGATCATGCAACGAATCAGGATTCTGGCTACCGTTCTGGGTTTGTTGTTTACGACGGCTGTCTGGGCTCAACAGACAGGCGGCACTGGCGGTACCACCGGGGGCGCCACCGGTGGCACGACAGGTGGCGGTGGCCGAGGTAGTACGGGAAACCTCCCGACCACCGGCGGTCAGCAGGGGCGAACCAGCGACCCCTACGGACGGGAGCAACAGCAGATTCCCCAACCGGACTTCAGGCGCCCGCTGTATCTCAGCGGCAAGGTCGTGTTGGCGAACGGCATGCCGCCTCCGGAGCCGGTGAAGATTTATTTGGATTGCAACGGCCAGCGCCGGCCCGCCGGCTTCACCAATACCAAGGGCACCTTCAGCGTCGATCTTAACGATCGCAACAACCTCGCGTTTGCCGATGCGAGCGTCCAGGGAGCACCCGTTGGGATAGGGCAACAAGGGGGCGGGGGCGGATTCGGCACTGTCGGAACCAACCTTTCTTCTCGCAGCGACGGCCTCGGTCGAGTCAACCTGTTCGGTTGTCAGCTTCTCGCCGAGTTGGGGGGCTATCAAGCTGACCCGGTTCCTCTGGGTACTCGCAGCGTCTTTGACAACCCCAACATCGGAACGATGGTCATGCAGCGCTTGGATGGAGTAGAAGGTTCGTCCATCAGTGTCACCAGTCTGTCAGCCCCCAAGAAGGCCAAGAAAGCCTACGACAAGGCCTTCAGGGAGATGCAGAAGAAGGAGCCGAACCTGCAAAAGGCCAAAAAAGAGTTGGAGTCGGCGGTGGGTCTGCACTCCGAGTACGCTACGGCCTGGAACCTGCTGGGTCGCATTCGAATGATGCAGGACGACCTCGAAGGAGGCCGGGCCGCGTTCGAGAAGGCTGTCGAAGCCGACCCGAAATTCCTGGATCCCTATCCCGCTCTCTCGCGTCTGGCGCTCACTGAGCAGCGCTGGGACGATGGCCTGCAGTGGTCGAATCAGCTTCTGCGGTTGAATCCCCACGCCTCGATGGCGCATTACTTTTCGGCCATTGCCAACTTCCGTTTAGGACGGATGGAGGCTTCCAAGAAGTCGGTGATCGAGCTCAAGGAGAAGAATGCCGACAGAGACTTTCCCCAGTCCCATCAGATCCTTGGCATGATCCATGCTCAACAGGGGCTCTACGAGCAGGCGGCCACATCCTACCGCGACTATCTCACGGTGCAGCCGGACGGCCCCGCCGCTTCGCAGATCAAACGCCAGCTCCACGAATGGGAAATTCTGGGGGTGATCCAGAAAAAGGAAGCCGCGGCGGCGCCGACAGCCGCCGTCCCCCAGAACTGACCTGACTGCTCTCACGTGGCCAGTCGAGGTGCTTGCTAACCTGCATATCTCACCACGTGGCGAGACGAATTGCGTGAGAGGGTCGTCAGGACTAGGCACAAGCCGGGCGGAGGAAAAAGGCGCGAGCCGCTTGGCGCGCGCAGACGTACTTGAACAGTACGTTGAGCACGGCAAGCAAGCGTAACGAAGTCATGGCGGTCATACCGCGTACTTCGGCCGTCGGGTGGTGAGAAATGCAGGTTAGGGCTTCAGTTTGTGAGATATCCAGGCTGGACCGATGACATCAAACCGATAGGGGTATGCACCACCGGCTACACCGGTCCCTCTCCCTGCAGGTGCGTCAGGTTGACTTGGGGTAGTATCCGGTCCGAGCCTGCACCTTGAGGTTCTTGCGCCGCGTTCGCAAGTTGATTTTGCGAAGCCCGGCCCCGCTTGAGTTGCTGTCGGGTGAGAAACCGATGCTGTATTGGCTGCGCAGTTCGTTCTGAATCTCATCGAAGATCTGCCGCAGTGTCCGCTTGCGCGTCACCTCGAAGACGTTGCCGCCGGTTTCCCGCGCCATCTTTTTCAGCGCCCCGGAACCGCCGCCCGCGAAGCCCATCCGGCCATAGTAGAAAGTGCGGTCGTAGTACCGCACGCCGTACACCACGACATCGGATTTGTGAGCCGCTTCGACCGCCTCCTCGCGATCGACGCGGCTGCCGTAGTCGACGCCGTCGGAGATCAGCACAATGGCCTTGCGCCCGACCTGCCCCTGCATCATCTCATCGGAGGCAAGGTACACTGCGTCGTAGAGGGCCGTCCCCACCGGCGGTCCTGAATTCGGCACAGGTCCGGGATGGATGCCGCGGTTGGCTCCTTCCACTTGCAGGTCTTCGAGAGACCTTTCCAGCAGCTTTTGCGAGCCTGTCAAATCTTGCAGCAATTCGACATTGACGTCGAAGCTGATCAGGAATGCCAAGTCCTTTTGGAGTCGGAGCACCTGCGAAAAGAATTGGGCGGCGGCCCGCTGCTCTTCGTAGATCAGACGTTCCTGGCTGACGCTGGTGTCGACAAGCAGCCCCACCGTGAGTGGCAGGTCCGTCTGTTGAGAGAAGTAGCGAATCTGTTGGCGCTTACCGCCCTCTTCCAGGATGAAGTCGTCTTTACTGAGGTCCGTGACCAGACCACCCTTGTTGTCGCGTACCGTGGCCAGGAGATTTACGACCTCCACGTCCACCGAGATGATCGCTTCTTCCTGGGCTCCGGCCGTTCTGCGCAGCCAGGGGCTCGCTGCGGAAGCCGCAAGCAGGGAGATGGCCCTTCGTCGATGCATAACTCTATTTCTGGGACGATCAGGCCACGGCGGTGGTTTCCCGGATCCCGAAACGCGGACAGCCATTTCTGATCGAACGACTAAGAATTATCGCAGTTCAGGTCCGATATTAGCCTGCATTTCTCACCACGTGGCGAGGCGAAGTGCGTGAGAGGGCCGTCAGGACGAGGCGCGAGCCGGGCGGAGGAAAAAGGCGTGAGCCAAGCGCACTTGCCAAATCACTTCCTTCACCCCTCTTGTCACGAAACGCGGCCTTCCCGGTTCACTGGCCGTCAGACATTTCTTCTGGAGCGAACCAGACCCCCTCTCATGGTTTTCACGAATCACGAAACACGAAACACGAATCACGGCCTTTTTCTCGCGTGCTTCGACCGTCGGGTGGTGAGAAATGCAGGTTAGCCCAAGCCGCCCGGGGCCGGCACACTCCGCTGCTCGAACCTGACAAGGAGGGGCTCGATCAGTGCCCGAACCCTCCCGCCGAAGATCGGCATCTTGTGTTTCAGTGAACGAACGTACGCTTCCCCGCCACCGTCACTCGCTCCGGGTTACGACGGACCACAAGTAGAGCAGCATGCCGGCTCCAACAAGCAAGGCCCCCAGGCTGAGGAACAGGAAGAAAGAAACGGGATGGATCCAGAACAAGGTGGTCAGTTCGACTCCAATCCCCGAAGCGATCAGCAACCCGGATAGCTGGAGGCGGCCGGCGAATCCGGCCCGCAGGCCCAGCGACCGAATCCGGCTCATTGCCTGGCCTCGGGTTCCCAACTCGGGAATCGGTCCAGCTTCGTGACCTCGTGAATCAGGTTGTGACACATCAGGCATGACCTCTCGCCATCGAGCAGCTCGGCGCGGAATGCCTTGTGGGCCGGGTGCTCCTCGTAGGACCGCGCCCCTTCGTGGCATTCCAGACAGGCTTGGTTCTCATATGGCTGATACAGCTTGACCGGCTCTGAAGCAGTGCCCCAAATGTTGTGCCATACGTGCCTCACGCCGCGGATCTTGTCATCAACGTCCCCGAACATCGTGTAGTTGGTGTGGCATGCATAGCAAGCTTTGTCGATGGGGATTCGCTTGTTCTGATAATGCGCGGCTGGAAGGAATCGAGCATCGTCAATCCGGAGACTTTCTCCATAGGGTTGAATGATGTGGCACGAGAGGCAGAACTCCTTTGTCTTGGCCTGTTCGTAGTGCTGGCCGGCGCCGCCCAGCAGCAGAAGCCCCGGCAGTGCAAAGAGAGAAACAAAAGCCAGGATCTTGCCCCCGGTGGTGGCAGCCAGCTCGGGCCGCCGGAAAAGGGCCGCAATCAACGCGAGTGTTGCGATGGCCAGGGCACTGAGGCTGATGACGTAACCGGTCACTGAAAAAGGCCTCCGCGCCGCCGGCTAGCGGCTGCTGCGCATCTCCTGCGCCAATGTTTTGATCTCGGTCAGATCCTGCAACATCTCGCTCCAGCCGTACCAGAGCGCGTAATCCGGATTGTTGTGAAACACGCCCTGAAACGCTCGCATCCGGTGCTCCAGGTGCATCTTGAAGAGTCTTTGTTCGATCACCGACGGTGCGTCGTGGAAAGCCAGCAGGTCCGGGAAGTTGTACGCATAGTGGTCCGGCTTGCGCAGCACCCCGTCGCGGTAGAGGGTACTGACGATGCGGATCGCCTCGGCAAGCAGCCGGTCCGTTTCCCGGATCATCTCGTCGCCCTTCTCGAGTTCCGCTCGTACAAAATTTCCCGAGTGGCACTGCTCGCAAACACCGATCATGCGGTCGCGCTCCTTCTGCCAATCCTCTTGGGTCAGCCGGGCGACATCGGCTTGCTTGACGGCATCCAGGCGCGCGGTTGGATTTCCCTGCGGGTCCAGGACACCGAGCGCTTGGAGGATGGTGGTTCGATCGGCCGCCCACTGGGCGTCTTCCGGCATGGGCAATCGCACGGCCAGGAATCCCCAGGCTGTCCGCACGCCGTGATCCCCCTGCGGCATGTGGCACGTCTGGCAGGTGGGCGCCGCGGCCTGCTCCGGCAGCGTTCCGCTCTGCTTGAGCAGATGCCGAACGCCATGCTTGGACGAGGAATACATCTCCCACTGCGGATGGTCGATGCCCATGTGGCACGTCCGGCAAGCTTGTGGCTCCCGGGCCTCTTTGACGGAAAAGAGGTGGCGCGTATGGCAGGCGTCGCACGAGGCAAGGCCGAACATGACACCCTCGGCCTTCAACTGCCGGATCTCCTCCTCACTCTTGAGCCCGAGGCGGTGGCACCCTCCACAGCCCTTCATGCCTTCCGTGAGAGCCATCGGCAGCCAATGCGTCGTCGGCATGGCGTTCATGCTGGCCCAGGCCAGAGCGTGCTTGCCGCCTTCGAACTGCTCTGTCTGGATCGGATGGCAAGTCCCGCAAACATCCGGCGTCGCGGTCTTGACCAAAGCGACATTGTCCGCCGAGTCATGCTCGTCGCCGTGACATAGCGAGCAGTCCACACCCTTCTCGCTGTGCCGGCTCAGTTCCCAATCCGTGACGATGCTCGGCGTCACGCTGCGGTGACAGTCGACGCAGTCCGATGAGCTGCGAGAGGTGTCTTCCCCGCCGCCGCACGCTGCCAGCGCCAGAACGGCCGGCAGTAGAAAGCATCTTCTCCGACGCGATCGTCTTGTTCTCAACTGGTTGTGATGAACCCGCGGCCATTGCGGGAAGATGCATCCCTCAAGAAGACGTGCTCTGCAAATTCTGGTCGTCCGGGCGATGTGCTCCAAGCGCATTGACCTGTTCGAGCTCTCATTATATGGCCCGTTCCATTCCGGCCCTGATCGGCGCCCTGACAGCCCATGCGAAGGAAAAGTCCTGCCGCATCGTTCGTCGGCAGGCTGGAAGCCTGTGCTCCCAGGGATGTCCGTTCCGGATCGACTTCTCCCGCACATCGCGCCGCGACACTTCAGCGATGGGAAAGTCCACCTCGGTCAGCCTCTTGCGCTCCTTGGGGATCACAAACGCTCCTCGGCCCAGCGAACCACGGCTTCGGCGATCTCGATTGCCTTCGCATATTGTTGCTCAGTGACAGGCTGGTCGATCCCCGGGTAGCGAGTGATCGTAGCGAATTGGGTAAGCTTCCTGGCCTGGCCGACGTCATCCGGGATCGCCTCGCCTGCATCTTTGAGCATGGAAAGCAAACGTGCCAGGTCATGCACATACGGGAAGTCAATGCCACGCTTGATCATCAGCGCCTTGATAGCCTTCTCGGCGGCCTGTTGTGCGTCGAAGCACAGATCCTCCAGGTAGACGCCGGGGATACGGTTCACCGCCATGGCCAGATTGCTGCGGGAGCGGTTCAACCATTCCCGGGGATCGTCCGCTGGAAAACGTTCAGGCGGCTTCATAGATCACCCGGCCTTCCCGCAGTGCAGGTTTGATGATCACCGCGTGGCTATCCCTGTACCGCTCCACGTCGCCAGGCGTGACCACAACCGCGTCGATCGCTACACCGATGCCGTCCAGGTTCATGTATATCTCGCCCGTCAGTTCCAGAACGTCGGCGCCCTCCTTGATGATGAGCAAGTCCACGTCGCTGTGCGGTCCCATCTTGCCCCGGGCAGCGGACCCGAAGAGAATGATCTTCTCCGGCCGGGCCACCTCTACGATGCGCCGGATGATTTCGTCCAACGTCTCTTGATCAAGTATCCTTCGGGCCCTCATTTGTCAAATCCTCAATGAATGTCAGGATGATCCGCTGCATTCCGCCGTCCGGACTCATCGCGCTTGTCCACCTGTGAGGCCGCCGCGCCCGCCGCAGGTGCAGCTCGACGGCTGCCCGCGACGGATCGACTTCTCCAGCGCCGCGTGCCGCGACACTTCGGAGATCGGAAAGTCCACCTCGCCCAGCCGCTTGCACTCCTTGTGGATCATGGTTCTTCATTTTGTCTACGAACGAGGCGGAACGATGATCTTACATCTGGGGCCGCTGGATTGGCCCAGCTTTCTGCCCAACGTCACTAGCGGGCAATCGAGCGCCTCGGCCAACACCAGTTCCGGGCCGGCCGGATAGCCCTCGGTGACCGCGGATTCCGCCCACTTCCCCTCCTTCCCCGAGTCGACCAGGGCTGCGGCCAGCACGGACGCATCGACGACCACCGTCACCGCCGGTCCATATCGCGGGCGCTGAGAATGTTGGCGGGTCGGACACGGGTTTCCGCCGCCGCCTTGCGCTCCCGCACTCCTTGCAGCCAAGTGTCGAGAGAAGGACGGGAGGCGATGCGTTCCAACTCGGAGCGGAGAAATTCCTGCATCGATTGGCGTTGCAACGCCGCCCGCGCCGCAAGCTCGTCGCGCACTTCCTGGGGGACTCCTCTGATGGTGATCTGTACCGGTATGAACGCATTATGCCATATTAATATTGATTTGGGGCCAGACACCTATGGACGAAGATGCTTTAACTGCCGCACTGAAGAATGTGCTCATCCAAGTTGATGACGTCAGCATCGCCACTCGTGATGTCAGCATCCGCACACAGAGTGGATATCTATTAACAGAAGGCCCTCTGTTGGCGGAAATGCGAGAGTCGAATATTGACCACGAGCTTGCAAAGATTATTTTTCCCATTTTGGAAGTGCAGCCAGAATTCAAAGACAAAGCACTGATGATCAACACGGGTGGCGGATCCATGGGATTCCACAGTCAATTTGTTGCAACCGTGTTAGTTCGCGAGGCACGGCGTCGGAAATCGGCAAAGGATGCTGTCAGGTGGCTAAAAAAAGTGCTAGAGACCGACAGTGCGGAGATGTTGGTTATTCAGACTCTGTGGGGCATATCTCCGAAAAACCGGATTTCCGTCTGGAAAGACGTAGAGTTACTTCCGTTCGAATCTCTGCCCCCTTCTCGTCAGAAGGAGCAAATCACAAATGTTCTCGATTGGCCTTACAATTTGCGCCTTCCAACACTTTTTTTTGCACATGAACCTCCTACTGCAGCGCTAATTTCGAAGACGGAAGTCCGTCCCTTTCTGATTGACAAATCCATAGAAGAAAACTCAACGGATAGAGACATCCGTAAAGCCTACCCTCCGTTGGATGACATCAGACTCTGCCTGGGTCTGGAAGGTCCATCGATCATTATTGCTGGACCAAGTTGGTTCCAATACGTCGATGCAGACTTGGAAGCGGCCCTTATCGCCACGAGTAGCAGCTATGGCAGTCAGGAGATATTACCTTTTGGTCTTCTTATAGATTCTTTAGAGACGACAACTAACCTGCAAGCTATTGTGCGAGGATACATGGCATTGGAACAGAGAGTAAAAAATCAGGTTCATATCGCTCTTGAGAGGCTCCATCAAGCTCTTATCCGCACGGATCCGGCCGCACGTGCACTTGAAGTATCAATCGCGTTAGAAACATTGCTGATTGATGACCCTGGTGAGCATACATTCAAGATCTCGTATCGTGCGTCTCTGCTTATTTCTGACACGGTTGAGGAACGGATGGAAGCCAGGGCAATAATTCAGGCTGCTTATAGCATGCGGAGTGCTCTTGTGCATAGCGGTCAGACTAAGTCCATGGTTAAGATCAAAGGTCAGGGAGAGAAGTCAGCGGAAGAAGTCGCTAGTAGTGCTGTCACAATCACTGCGCTCGTGATCAAGCGAATCATAATGCGAGGTAGTATCCCTGAATGGAATCGATTTGAGTTATCAGACGGTAGAATATGGAAGTCCTAGCATTAGCGGACCCTCCATCTGACGAGTTTGGTATGTTCTGCTGAACAGTTACATGTGCAGATGGGGTAGTCCAGAAGAGGGGTTCCCCCGGCCTTTTCCAGAAGGGCAAGAAGGCAGTTGAGGTCGTGCACGAGCGGGAAGTCGATATAACCTGCGGCGAAGCTACTGATCAGGCCGAGCATCCGCATGAACAGATCCCAGAGGGACTGGATTTCGTAGGTGGCCATGGTCAATCTGAGGAGCGCAGGCTACTAGCCTGCCTGAGAAGAGTGCGGGCAAGATGCCCGCGCAAGGAGAGCAGAAGCCGCCGGCGCGGGGTTGCACAACCGCCCGGTCTGCGATCAGATTCGTTCCGGCGGGATTTGCGTATAGACGGTCAGGCCCTTGAGGCCTTTGGGGCGGTCTGGGAGGAGGAGGCTGGCGAGGTAGCCAGCGGCGAAGCAGGTGAGCAGGCCGATGGCCGCGTACAGGAAGAAGCTGACGGCGGTATGGGTCTGGACCCAGTAGATGACTGCGGCGCTGATGACGGCCCCGATGAGCGCCCCTCGTCCGTTGGCGCGGCGGGTGAACATGCCGACCGCGAAGAGTCCGGCCATGCCGCTGCTGAGCAGGCCGAGCATCCGCATGAACAGATCCCACAGCGACTGGATCTCGTAGGTGGCCATGGTCGCGGCGGTGACGGTAGCGATCAGGCCGAGTCCGGCGGTCAGCCACCGCGCCAGGCGCAGGCGGACGGCATCCGTGGATTCAGGTCGGAAACGGGCGTAGAAATCCGTCACGACGGCGGTCGAGACGCTGTTCAGGCCGCTGTCGAGAGTGGACATCGAAGCGGCGAACAGGGCGGCGATGACGATCCCGGTGATGCCGGAGGGCAATTGCTGTGAGATGAAGTGGGGGAAGATCGAGTCCGTGGGCAGGTTGGGGCTCAGGAGTTCGGGCGTGAGCTTGTAGAAGACGTAGAGCGCAGTGCCGAGCAGGAACCAGACGATAGTTTCCGGCAGCACGATGGCGGCGTTCATCCAGATGGAATCGGCGGCGCTTTTTTCGTCACGCGTCGTGAGATAGCGTTGGACGACAACCTGGTCGGAGGTGTAGGTGACCAGGTTGATGAAGAGGTTTCCGATGACGAGGACCCATATCGTACTGGTCGTGTAGTCCCAGCCCCAATGGATGACTTTGAATTTGTCATCGGCCATGCCGAGCGAGAAGATCGTCGACAATCCTCCGTCGACGCCGAAAATCATGATCACCAGGCACAACAGGCCGCCGCCGAGCAGGACGATGGCTTGCAGCACGTCCGTCCAGACGACGGCCTCGATGCCGCCGAGAACGGTGTAGAGCGTGCTGAGAACGCCCATCACGACAATGCAGACGTAGACGTTCATGCCGGTGACGGCGGAGAGGGCCATCGCCGGCAGAAACAGGACGATCGCCATGCGGCCGAGTTGAAAGAGGATGAACGCGGCGCTGGCGTAGAGGCGGGTCGCGAGGTTGAAGCGCCGCTCCAGGTATTCGTAGGCGCTGGTGAGGTTGAGGCGGCGAAAGAACGGCAGATAGAAGTAGACCACCACCGGCGTGATGAGCATGAAGGCGAACGTGTTGACGAAGTAGGCCCAGTCGGTGGCGTAGACCTTGGCTGGAGCCGCCATGAAGGTGATGGCGCTGAGTTGGGTTCCGAAGAGGCTGATGCCGGCCGCCCACCAGGGGATGCGGCGGCCGGCCAGGAAGTAGTCGGCGGTGGTTTTCTCGCGGCGGGAGAAGTAGACGCCCATCCCGATGAGCATCGCGAGGTATGCGCCGAGGCAGACGTAGTCGAGCGTGGTGAAGCCGCTGGGCTGATGGCGGGTTTCGAGGGCAAGCACGTGCGGGGAGCGGTGGCCGGGGCGGTCTTCGCCGGAGGCGATGACGATGCGGCCGTTCCAGCGCGTTGCGGAGGTTGTGACGAGCGCTTCGGTCATCTCGCCGAGTTCGGTCCAGGTGTCGGTGATGGTGTGGTAGGCGAGTACGGTCTTGGGGAAGCCGGGATGGTCGTCGCCCAGTCCCTGCGCGCGGAAGAAGAGCTCGCCGTCGTCACCGCTGAAGATGAGGATGTGGCTCGGACCCTCGGTGATGGCTGAGGCGGCGACGACGGGGTGCGGAACGTCGGCGACCTGCTGCCATCCGGCTTCGGGGCGATAGCGGTATGCGTCGGTCAGGAAACGGCGGGTAGTCGAGCCGTCCTCGGCGGTGACGAGCTCGGCGCCGCTGAAAACGTAGATCGCGCCATCCTGCGCCGCGGCGGCGGGAAGGATGCGAGCGGGGCCGGGCCAGGGGTCGAGAACTTCCCAGACGGATTCGGGATCGCCGAGGTCGAGCCGCCAGAAGTTGTTCATCGCGCGGGTGGAGTCGGGGGCTTGCTGGCCGCCGGCGATATAGATCGATGTGCCGAGCAGGGCGGCGCTGGTCATGGCGCAGGCTTCAGGCAGGTCGGGAAGTTGTCGTTGATGGAGAGTTCCATCCTGCCATTGGAGAAGCCGGACGTCGCGGTAATGGCGTTGGGCATCGCCGCCGCCGAGAAGGATGAACCCTTCTTCTGTCGAAACGCTCCCGCCGTAGGCCAGCGGATGCTCGAGCTGGAAGTTGGACAGCCAGTCATCGGAGCCCGGCTCGAGGATGTATACCTCGCGCCGCCACTGCTTGGTCCCGCCCTGAAATGGGGAGATGGGGAAGTTCGAGCCGCCGGCGACCACGAGCGCCTCATTGGATACGCCGACGAAAGGCCCGCCGAGGCCGAGGGGCGTGGGGAGGTCTGGGAGGAGAGACCACTGGAGGGGCGTCTCATGTGCTTCGTTCGCGGTTGCCGGGAGCGCCCCAGCGATCAGGAAGAGTATGAGGCCGACGGCGGTGCGTTTCATTCGTCAGCGATCGCCGGGCGCTTCAGGTGCCAGTCGGTCGCCTGTTCGTAGGCGTGGCCGATTTCCAGAATGCCCGCTTCGTCCCAGAGGCGGCCGATGATCTGTAGGCCGATGGGGAGATTCTCTTCGGTGAGGCCGCAGGGGACGGAGAGCAGTGGCAGGCCCGTGAGGTTCAGCGCGCGTGCGTTCCGGGTGGTGGCGATCCGGACGTTGTGTTCGACGCCGGCGACGGTCAGGGTGTTTTGGCCGATCTTGGCGGGAGGCACCGGGATCGTAGGAGTGACGATCGCGTCGACACTGCCGAGGAGCTCGTTGAAGGCGTCGATGAGAGCGCGCCGTCGGCGCTGGGCATTCAGGTATTCGGATGCTCGGATGAAGCGGCCCTGATCGAAGAGCGCGCGTACGTCGTCACCGATCTCGCTTCGCCGTTCGCGCAGCCGTTTCTCGTGCACGGACGTGGCCTCGGCAAGCAGGATGAGTCTGCCGATCTCGTTGAACTCTTCGATGTCGGGGACCTTGATCGAGACCAGCTCGGCGCCGATGTCTTCGAGCACCGTAATCGCTTTGCGCGCGGCCGCTTCGATGTCGGGGTGCAGGCCGTCGAAGTAGAAGTTTTCGGGGATGCCGAGCTTTCGGCCGGCAAGAGTGGGCTCCGGTCCCAGTCTTGGTTCGATCACGGGTTGATCGGCGCAGCTTTCGTCGCGCGGATCTCCGCCCGCCATGGCGCAGTAGACATCCGCGGTGTCGCGAACGGTGCAGCCGAAGGGGCCGGCGTGATCGAGGGTGTGGCCAAGGGGGAAGACGCCGTAGCGGCTCACCCGTCCGAAGGTGGGCTTGAGGCCGACAAGGCCGCAGAAGGACGCGGGGATGCGGATCGAGCCGCCGGTGTCCGAACCGAGCGAGAAGCTGCAAAGGCCTCCGGCGAGAGCGGAGGTCGAGCCCCCGCTCGATCCGCCGGGAATGCGGTCGGTGTCCCAGGGATTGCGAATGGCTCCGTAGTGCGGATTGTTGCTCGTGATGCCGTAGGCCCATTCATGCAAACCCGCCTTGCCGAGCATCACCGCCCCCGCGGCGGTCAGTTTCTCGATGACGGCGCAGTCGAAGTCGGGGATGAAGTCGTCCATGATCTTCGAACCGATAGTGGTCTTGATGCCCTTGGTGTAGAAGAGGTCTTTGGCGGCATAGGGAATGCCGTGGAGCTTGCCGCGGTAGTTGCCCGCCCGGATTTCCTGCTCGGCCTGCCGCGCCTGTGCGAGAGCATGCTCGGCGGTGACGGTGATGAAGGCGTTCAGGCGGGGTTGCCGCCTTTCGATGAGGTCGATTAGGTGTTGCGTAAGTTCGACGGGGGAAAGTTCGCCTCGCTCGATTCTGGGAGCGAGATCCGTGATGGTGAGATTCATTGCTTGATTCAAGACCTGCGGTCAGCGGCCGGAAGGGCGGAACGAATGGACCGGATCGGTGGTGCTCAAGTCCCGGTCGAGGGCTCGCGCGGTCTTGTCTGCAACCTCTTCCACGATGGGGCGGATTGCGTCCAACTCTTCGTCGGGAATGTCGAACCGCCAGGCTTCGGCGGCCTGTTTGACGGACATGGGCATGCTGCGCTTCCCCTTGAGCGAGCCTACAGTTTACAGTGTTGGTGATAAGACTTCATTTACCCTGCATTTCTCACCACGTGGCGAGGGATGCAGGTGATAAAGCTTATCCGGACTGAACTGCTCGACGAGGGGGACAGATGCCTGAGACCTTGGCCCGATTGTTTCGCCATGCCGTGTCCTATGACAAGCCGGACATGATTCTTACGAAGATTGAAGGGGCCTACGGGCCGATCGCTGCCAGCGAAGTGTACCGCCGTGTGGCAAGGACCCACTTCGAGTTACGGAACGCGGGCATCGCTGCGGGGGATCGTTGTGCCCTGCTTTCGGAAAATCGTTGGGAATGGGCGGTGACCGATTTCGCCATGATGACCGCGGGCGTGGTCAGCGTGCCGATCTATCCCACGCTGCCAGCACAGCAGATCCACTATCTGCTGCAGCACTCGGAGTCGCGCGTGATCTTCGTTTCTACCGAGGAGCAGCTCGAGAAGATCCTGAGTATTTGGGATGACCTCCCCGCGTTGGAGGGCGTGGTCATCTTCGATTCCTATGACACGGATGACGAGCGAATCACGGCCCTGGCGACCCTTTTGGGCGAGAAACCCCTGTCCGAGGATGAGCGCGAGGATTTTGAGCAAGCGATAAGCGCCGTACAACCGCAGGACCTGGCGAGCATCATCTACACGTCGGGCACGACGGGAACGCCGAAGGGAGTGATGCTCACGCACAGCAACTTCGGCAGCAATGTGCGCGACAACGGACTCAATGTCAGCCAGGACGACGTTGCCCTTTCGTTCCTGCCGCTGTCGCATGTGGCGGAGCGCATGGCGGACTACGCGTTTTTCCAGGACGGTGCGACGGTGGCTTATGCCGAGTCGATCGAAGCCGTGCCTCAGAACCTGCTGGAAGTCAAACCGACCGTTGCCGTGGGCGTGCCGCGGTTTTTCGAGAAGGTTCATGACAAGGTTCAGGCTGCGGTGTCTGCTGCTCCCGCGGTTCGACGCGGACTGTTCCACTGGGCGATCGGTACAGGGAAGGCGTCGGCTCCCTATCGCCTCAAGAACGAGCCCATGCCGCTGGGTCTCCGTTTGAAGTCAGGGTTGGCCGACCGGCTGGTCTTCGCGAAGCTCAGAGGGCGGCTCGGCGGGCGCATTCGCTTTTTCATGTCGGGTGCGGCTCCCCTTCCGCTGCACGTTGCTGAATTTTTCTACGCCGTCGGGATCAAGATCTGCGAAGCCTATGGACTGACCGAGACGTCACCCGTCGTCTCTTTGAATTACCCGGACAGTCTGCGGTTCGGAACCGTAGGAAGGGTGATCAAGAACGTCGAGGTGAAGATCGCCGACGACGGCGAGATCCTGGTGCGCGGCCCCAACGTCATGCGCGGCTATTACAAGGATGAAGAGAGAACCGCCGAGGTAATTCGCGACGGCTGGTTCCACACCGGCGACATCGGCAAGATCGACGAGGACGGCTACCTCAGCATCACCGATCGCAAGAAGGACCTCTTCAAGACGTCCGGCGGTAAGTATGTGGCGCCCCAGCCGATTGAGAATCAGATCAAGACCAGCAGTTATGTGTCCACTGCCGTTGTCGTTGCGGAGGGACGGAACTTTCCGAGCGCTCTGATCGTGCCCGACTTCGAGAAGTTGCAGCAATATGCGGAGCAGCAGGGTATCGATGTGGCGGACCGGGGAACGTTGGTGCGGCACGCCGGGATTGTGAGCATGATCGAGAATGAAGTGGACTCGGCATGCCAGGGACTGGCGCGGCACGAGCGGGTCAAGAAGGTGGCGCTGCTCGAAGAAGAGTTTTCCATCGACAAGGGGGAGATCACTCCCACGATGAAAGTGCGCCGCCGGGAAGTCGAGAAGCTTTACGCGGACCGTATCGAGGAAATCTATTCTTCCTGACCGCGGAAGCATCACCGCAAGCACCCTGGGAACACGGGCTGCGAAGAAAAAACTCGCCCGCATCCCCGCCGTCGGTCCTCAGCGCTTGGGCCAGTCGAGGTGGCGATGCAGGAAATCGAAGCTGCCCTCGGCGTTGATCTCGTGGGGTCCGAGAAAGAATTCGATCTCGGTCCTGTCCGCTATGCCTAGTTCCGCGTAGTGTTGGCGCACCTTTGCATACTCATAGGCGACCCACTCGTCGGGAGCTACGCCGTCATGGTGGCCGCGTTCGACCATGAACGGACGGGGCGCCATCATCTTGGCGAGGTCGCTGTAGTTGAAGGTGTTGCCCAGGTTGAACTCGAACATCTCGTACTCGCCCGTGAAGACGTAGCTGTAGCGGTGCGCGTCGCTGGTGTTCTTCCAGATCCATTCGTTGAAGTCCGCCGAGCAGATGGAAAGGGCGTATTTCTTGAGCAGGGGCGGCACCCTCACCGCCGTCTTTCCCCCATAGGAGAGGCCGTAGAAAGCGATCTGTTTCCGATTGACAAACGGTAACGTCTCCAGCCATTCCAGGATGCGGTCATGCTGGCCCAGAATGAAGGAGAAGAGCGACACCCCCAGGGGGTTGGCCTTGCGTTGCAGGACGCGGAAGTCATCACGGCCGATGTAGGGGTTCTGCGGCGCGAATACGATAAAGCCTCGATCGGCCAGGCGCGCGCCGTAGTGGTGGTAGGGTCCCTTGATCGCGGAATCGACCAGCATCCGGGGTCTGCCCTCGAGTCCGTGTTGGGTGACGACGACGGGGCGCTGTTCGCCGGGCTTGAGGTCATTCGGCAGGAGCAGGATGCCATAGGCAAAGACTTCAGGCCAGACGGGCAGGACCACTTGGTAGCCTTTCCATGCCGCAGTCTCGTACGTGAGCCGGGTGTAGGCTTCGAGCGGTTCGGAGGGGTCGGGCAGGCGTCCGATCACCTCTTCCCAGAGAACCTTTCGGTACTCGTCGGCGCTTTGCTCCCAGTCAGCGACCGTGGCGCGCTCCGCTTTGGCCCAGAATCGCTTGCGCGTGAACTCGGACTTCCGGACCAGCGCCTGCGTATGGTCGACAAGCTCGTCGAACTGCCGCCGGAGACGCCGGGAAGGATCGAAGGCGCGGCGTTGCTCGCTGGGCGTCGAGGGGTTCTCGCCAACGGTGCTTGAGGTGTCGAAGAGGGAAACGAACGCTTGCAGGGTCGCTCCGGCCCCCGGGTCATGACCGTTGCCGGGTTGGAATTGAAGATGGTCCTCCGCGCCCAACCGGGCAAAGGTGGGTCGGGCTCGGTCTATCTCGGCCCGGACCTCGGATGCAGAAGGTGACGGGATCCGGCCCGGAGCCGCTCCGCTCCGCGTCGGGGTGACGGGCGGCGGCCCGCTGATCGGAGGTGTGGGCGCTGCTTCGATCACCAGGCGGCGCGGCGCGATGAGACGCGCGATCTCCGCATCGCCATACCGTTCCAGCAGCCGCCAGACATTGCGGTAGATGGGTTCGCTCCAGAGCCCCTCGCGCGGGCCGAAGTAGCCGCTGACGAGACTCGCGTCGATGCGGGTGTCGATGGCGGCGCTATAAAGGGCGAGCAGGCCGCCCTCGCCGTATCCGGCAACCCCGACCTTCGCGTCAGGGTCCTCTGCCTTGATGGCGTCGACCGCCGCAAGCACCTTCTGGACTTCGTAGCCGATGATGTGACGTCCCATCTCGAACGCCATGCTGTAGATGAACTCGCGATGCGGCTGATTGGTGTAGCGGATGCGCGGGTGTCCTGACCAGTCGTCGGCGCGGTCGATAAGCGTGGGAACGATGACGCGCAGGCCCGATTCGGCGAGCAGGCGCGGGTATTGGGCGGCTTTGGCGACACCCGGGGCCAGTCCCACGGCCGCCTCGGGCGGCACGTCCGCATCAGGCAGGGCGATGACGTGTCCGCGCGGTCTTCCCGTGGGCTGGAGCAGAAGCCCCTCCCCGTGAACGCCGGAAAATACGGGCCAACGGATCGTATGAATTTCATACGCGGATGTCTTCGCGGCCAGCGAAGGTTGACGAGTCGTGCCGGCAAGCTCGAATCCGTCGCTCGGCAGTCGATCATCGACGGCGCCGATGATGCGTCGAAAATGCTCCCGGTTGGCCGCTACGGAAGTTTCGTACGCTTCCGGAGAAGAATAGTCGGAGTTCCAGTGCAGCCGGCGCTGGGATGCCAGGAACTCCGTCGCAACCGTCAGATAGCGGTTGATGCCCGAGACCATGCGGGCCGCGAGATCGCCCTCCCATTCGAGAGGCCGTGTGCCGTCCAGCGGTTGAGCCTCGAGGCGGCAAACCGGACTAAGCGGCAGAGTGAGCGCGAAAAACAAGCAGGCAAAAGGAGTTGAACGGGACATGGAAACAGCCCCCTGTCGTCGAACACGAGAAGACCGGACACTCCCGGCGTGGAAGCGATCCAGGGGAAGTCTGATTATCGAAGACGATAGACCGGAAAGTCGAGTGGACGGGTTCGCCGTGCGGCCCCTCTGAGCCTGCCTTTCTCACCACGCGGCGAGGCACAGTCCGTGCGGGTCACGAATCAGCGCTTTCCAGGCTTTCACTAGCTACTAGCCACTGCCTTTAAGGTTTTTACGAAACACGGGACACGAATCACGGCTTTTACGCAAGCAGCTTTGGAGCAACGGCCGTACCGCCTGCTTGGTTTTGGGGTCACGAATCACGAGACACGAAACACGAATCATGGCTTTTATACTTTTATAAGGTAGAATAACTGGTCATATTGACCGGTTTAGGAGTGCAATATGCGTGAAGTACGAACTACCGAGGCCAAGTCGCGCCTGGCGGAACTCCTGCGGGCGGTCGAGTACGGCGAGACGTTTGCAATCACCCGCCACGGCAGGCCGATTGCGCATCTGGTTCCGGCAAGCGACCAGCGTAAAGCGTCACAGAAAGAAGCGGTGGAGCGCTTCCGAGCCCACCGTCGGCAGTGGCGCTGCATTGGGATGACGCCCGAGGAGATCCTCGCGTCGATTCACGAAGGACGTCGCTGGTGAGCCGTTTCGTGCTCGACGCATCCGTCGCGTCGGCGTGGCTCTTTGACGACGAAAACGATCCGCGGTCGAACGAGGCGTTAGCGCGCCTTGAAAGTGAAGTGGCGCTGGTGCCGCAGTTTTGGCACATCGAAGTCAGGAGCGCACTGCTCGGCGCAGAACGCCGAGGCCGCATACGAGTGGATGAAGTCGGCGAACGATTGCGCAGGCTGGGTGAGTTGCCGATCAGGACGGACATGGAACCGGACTTCAGAGTCGCTTTTACGCTGGCCCGAACACATGGACTTTCCATGTACGATGCGGTGTATCTGGAGTTGGCTCAACGGTCGGGGGCGCCTCTTGCGACACTGGACCAGGCGCTGGCGCGCGCAGCCGTTGCTGCGGGGCGTCAGTTGATTGAGCCGCTCACCGAGCTGTGAGGGTTCATGACTCCGAAGACAGCCGGGCAGGACGAGTCGAACCTTGCGAAGAACCCCGCAATCGATCTGTTGAAAGCTCTCGGCTACTCCCACGTGCCGCAGGACGAGGCGCGAGCCGGGCGGCGAAAAAAGGCGCGAGCAGTGTACTGGCCGTATCGCCTCATTCGGCCCTCGGGTTACGAGACACGCCACACGGCCTTTACGGTTCATCGGCCGTCAGACATTTCTTCGGGAGCGAACCAAGCCTCACCGAATGCCTTTCACGAGACACGAAACACGAGTCACGAATCACGGCTTTTATGCTTTTCACGAATCACGAGACACGAAACACGAATCACGGCTTTTTTTCGAATCACGGCCTTTTTCCCGCGTGCTTCGATCGTCGGGTGGTGAGAAATGCAGCTTAGAGGCAACGCAAGCGAGAAGCCGCCCGATGCCGCTGCGGCGAACGAAGTCAGACGGCTACGAGCGGCGCGATGACCAGGGCGACGATGGACATCAGCTTGATCAGGATGTTCATCGAGGGGCCTGAGGTGTCTTTGAACGGGTCGCCGACGGTGTCGCCGACGACGGTTGCCTTGTGAGCTTCGCCGCCCTTCTGCTCGCCCGCTACTTCGCCCTTCTCGATGGCCTTCTTGGCGTTGTCCCAGGCGCCTCCGGCGTTGGCCATGAAGAGCGCCAGCAGCACGCCGGCGACGGTGGCTCCGGCGAGCATGCCGCCGAGAGCTTCCGGGCCCAGCAGGTAGCCGACGGTGACCGGAGCGCTGACGGCGATGACTCCGGGCACGACCATTTCTTTCAGCGCGGCCGCCGTGGCGATGTCGACGCAGCGGGCGGCGTCGGGCTTGACGCCGGGCTCGCCGGCCAGCAGCCCCTTGATTTCGCGGAACTGCCGCCGAATTTCTTCCACCATCAGACTGGCTGCGCGGCCGACGCTTGTCATCGTTTGCGCCGCGATGATGAATGGCAGCGTGCCGCCGATCAGTAGCCCGATCACGACGCGGGCATCGTTGATCTGGATGACGACCGCTTCGAGACCCTGGCTGAGGCGGACGGCGTCCACAGCCTGAGTGTAGGCGGAGAAGAGCGCCAGGGCGGCGAGGGCGGCGGAGCCGATCGCGAAACCCTTGCCCATGGCCGCTGTGGTGTTGCCCAGCGAATCGAGCTCGTCGGTGATGGCGCGCACGTCGGGTCCGAGACCGGCCATCTCCGAGATGCCGCCGGCATTGTCGGCAATCGGGCCATACGCATCGACGCTCATCGTGATGCCCACCGTCGCCAGCATGCCGACCGCCGCAATGCCTATTCCATACAGGCCGGCTACCTCATGTGCGAGGTAAATCGCGAGACAGATCATGAACACGGGGAAGGCGCAGCTCCGGAAGCCGACGGCCAGACCCTGAATGATGTTGGGGGCGGCGCCGGTTTTGGAAGCTTCCGCAATATCCCGGATCGGCCCCATCGACGTGTAGTACTCGGTGATAAAGCCGATTGCGACGCCGGCCACCGTGCCGGCCAGGACGGCCCAGAACACGGATTGGCTCACTCCGACCGCGCCAACCGCGGCGTAGCCGCCCGCGAGGAAGAGCAGGGCGGCGAGCCAGGCGGAATAGCGGAGAGCGGATGCCGGCCCCATGCTCTTGAGAACCTGGATCGAGAGGATGCCGAGCAGGGACGCAATCGTACCCACTGCCGCCAGCACGAGCGGCAGCGACATCAAGCCCGCGCGGACCGCCTCGGCGCTGTTGCCCGCGGCTAGCAGTTGCAGTCCTTCGGTGGACAGCGTGGCGGCGATGGCCAGGGTGGCGATCATCGACCCTACGTAGGATTCGAAGATATCGGCGCCCATGCCGGCGACGTCGCCGACGTTGTCGCCGACGTTGTCGGCGATGACACCGGGATTGCGAGGATCGTCTTCCGGGATGCCCGCTTCGACCTTGCCCACCAGGTCGCTGCCGACGTCAGCGGCCTTGGTGTAGATGCCTCCGCCCACGCGGGCGAACAAGGCGATGGAGCTCGCTCCCATCGCGAATCCGTTGATGTAGACGGCCTCTTCCACGCCGGAGAAGACTTGCGCGAAGATCCCGACGCCAAGCAGGCCAAGCCCGGCTACCGCGAGGCCCATCACCGATCCGCCGCCGAATGCGACGAGCAGCGCGGCGTCCGTACCCTCGGCTCGCGCGGCTTCGCTGGTGCGCGAGTTGGCCTTGGTGGCCGCTTTCATTCCGACGAAACCGGCGACCACGGAGAAGATCGCTCCCGAGATGAAGCAGATGGCGGTTTCGACGCTGAGCTTCCAGGCCAGCAGCGCGGCGACAATGACGACGAAGACGCCCAGAATGCGGTATTCGCGATAGAGGAACGCCATCGCGCCGCGATGGATCAGTTCGGAGATTTCCCGCATGCGCTCATTGCCGGGCGAGCGTTTGCCGACCATGATGAAGAGCAACAGAGCGCATAAGAGCCCGAGCAAACCGATATACGGAGTGAGTGCAAGAAGATCGTTCATTTTCCGAGATAAGACAGAACTGACAATATGGGGCGGGGGACCCCTGCCTGATACCTTCTACCGGCGGTCCGGGAAGACCGCAATGGGAATTCTCAGCGTAACATGCATTCGTCAAGGATGGCTACGGCGGCGGCGTTGCATGTCGGCGTAATGTGAAAAGTTCGTCCTGCGAGCCGGACAGGACGTTCCCCTTCATCTGACCTGAAACATCCTGTTGATCAAGCCGGGTTGACACTCATCCGGATGTTTCCTGTCTGAATGCTCCGCCCAGGAGCGGAGAAAAAAACGGCCCGTCAGACATTTCTTCTGGAGCGAACCAAGCCCCACCAAATGCATTTCACGAAACACGAGTCACGAAACGCAAACGTTGCATATGGGCACTGAAGCCCTTCAGTCTTTTTTTGCCGCCCGGCTTGCTTAGCATGAAGATCATGGCTCGTGATCAAGGCCTGGATTCGTTCCCTGCGAGCGCCTGCGAAGCAAAAATCCTTCCCGCTTCAGATCGTCTTGTTCGGGCGCGTTCCCTGCAAAGATTTCCCACGATTTCCCGGCATTTCCCAGGTACCCCCCCGCATCAAGTGCCCCTGATGTGAAACAAAGTTCCGGGCGCACCTGTCAATGGCAATCGAAAACTGCACACTTTTTGGAGAGACGTCGCTGGCGGCATTGATGTTCTTCCGTTGAGGCCCAACCCGAAACGCGGCGTGAAGCTGGGGGGCGGCGCCCTCCGGGCTTCTACCGCTGCGGCGGACTCGAAATGAACCCATGCTGAGAATGGAGAACGTTCTTTATTGCGTTGACATGGACATGACGGTGCGCTGATATCGGCCTCCGGCGCGAACCGCTTCAGCCCGCCGACCAAGCATGGGCGGATACGGCCAAGAAGTTGATATCGTAAGCGTTCAGCCTGCTTTTCTCACCAAGGGGCGAGGCGAAGTGCGTGAGAGGGCCGTCAGGACGAGGCGCGCGGCGCAAGCCAGCGCAAGTTCCGAGGTTTTCACGAAACACGAGACACGAAACACGAGACACGGCCTTATGATCATCGGCCTGACAGGCGCCAACGGCGCGGGAAAAACAGTTACCGCCGACCACCTCAAGGCGAAAGGATTTCGCTTCTACTCGCTTTCAGACGAGATTCAAGAGGAGCTGAGACGGCTAGGCCGGCCGGCGACGCGCGAGAACCTGATCGAAATGGGAAATCGGTTGCGGGTTGAGTTCGGCTCCGCCGTGCTGGCCGAGCGTGTGAAGGCGAAGCTTCGCCCGGATCAGAACTATGTGATTGACTCGATTCGGAACCCGTCTGAGGTCGCGGCCCTGCGGGCGAACGGCGATTTTCATCTGTTGCGCGTGGACGCGCCTCCGGAAGTTCGCTACGAGCGTGTGGTCAATCGCGGCGGCGACCGCAAGCCTGTCTCTCGAGAGGAGTTCGTCGAGCAGGAGCGGCGCGAGATGGAAAGCGACGACCCCACGCGGCAGCAACTGCGGGCCTGCTTCGAGCTGGCTGACGAAACGGTCATGAATGACTCGTCACCGACCTCGTTGAAGCAAAGCATCGATGAAATCGTCACAGGCTGGTTGATGAAGGCTCGGCGGCCTGGCTGGGACGAGTATTTCATGGAAATCGCGCGGATCGCGGCCCTTCGTAGCAACTGCATGAAACGCAAGGTGGCCGCTGTGATCGTCAAGGACCGGCGGATCATTTCAACCGGCTACAACGGCACGCCGCGGGGAGTGAAAAACTGCAACGAGGGCGGCTGCCCGCGCTGCAACTCGCTTGCCGATAGTGGTACAGGCCTGGGCGAGTGCTTGTGTTCTCACGCAGAGGAGAACGCAATCGTCCAAGCGGCCTACCATGGGATCGGCGTCAAGGATTCGACGCTCTACACAACCTATTCGCCGTGCCTGATCTGCACCAAGATGATCATCAACGCGGGGATCTACGAGGTGGTCTTCAGCCGGGAATATCCTCTTGGTGATGTAGCACTGGAGCTTCTGGAGGAAGCGGGGGTCAAGCTCAAGCGGCTACAGTTGGATTGAGAACGGCGAATCGAGTTTTCGGAGGCGTCTCGGTGTCAACAGTCGCTGCATGCGGCCGAGCCCCATGTTCTCGGACGGGCCGGAGTTCGATAGAATGACAGTCTTCCCTATGCGGGTCCTTCCGGTGTCGCTGCTGGTTGTGGCCGCTCTCCTCACGAGCTGCTCCAATAACTCAGGCCCCGCATTCGCGCCGTCTGGCCCCAGGCAGATCGAACTACAACAGATTCGAAATCTCGGCAAGGCCTTCTACGAGAACCCCGCCACGCAAAATCTCGCGCCGGAGACGTTGCGCAAGGCGGTGGACATCGATCCGGATTCAGCTCGCGATCAGTTGAATTACGGTCTCGCGCTGCTGCGCGCCGGCCTGACGGAAGAGGGCATCGCTGCGGTCCGCAAGGCGCAGGAGATGGACCCGGAGATTCCCCATACCTGGTTCAACCTCGGGGTGGAGTTCAAGAAACAAGGCGAGATGGATCAGGCGCTCGTACAGTTCGAGCGGATGGCCGAGTTGATTCCCAATCACGCCAAGACTCGCTACCAGCTTGGAACGCTTTACAAGCAGCAGGGCGAAACCGAAAGGGCGATGGAGGAGTTCGAGAGGGCGGCTGAGCTCGATCCGAGCCTGGCGGCGCCGCACTTCCAGATGTTCGGGTTGCAGCGGCGGGCTGACCCCGAGCGTGCTCGCGAGGAAATCGAGATCTTCAAGAAGCTGAAGGCGGCCCAGGCCGGCGCGGCGGTGGGCGAGGACGTTGACTGGAGCTTCTACTCGGAGTTGTACGATCCGATTCGACCCGCCATGCCGCCGTCCGCTGGCGAGGTTCGTTTCGAAGCCGAGGCCGTTGCGGTCGATTTGGAGGGCACGCCCTTGGGGATCGAGGTTCTCGACGCGGACGGCGACGGGGCAACGGACATGCTCGTGTGGTCAGGCGAAGCGGCGCTGCTGCTTGCCCGAAGCGGCGGAACGTGGGAACGGCGGGAATCGCCGGGCCTCTCCGGGACCGCCGGATTGCGGCGGTTCGCGATCGGAGACTCGAACAACGACGGTTTCTCCGACTGCGCCGTGGTGCACAGCGGCGGCGTCGATTTGATGTCCAGCGCTTCGGGTCGATTCGACGCACGAACGACCTTGATCGAGGGTGATTTCGCGGATGCGGTCTGGGTGGACTTCGATCATGACTACGACCTCGATCTGATGGCCGTGGGCCGGGATCAGGCTCTGCTTCGCAACAATGGCGATGGGACGTTCCTCAATGTCTCGGAGAAGTTTCCTTTCGAGAAGGGTCCGGCAAGGGCCGTGACTACCCTCGAATTGGAAGAGGACAACGGGAACGACATCGTGATCGCCTACGAGGATGCGCTGGTGGTGTTCGAAGATCGCAAGCTGGGCCTGTTCGAACCGCATCCGGTCGCAGGGTTAGCCACCGGCTCGGGCATCGCCCGGCTTGATGTATTCGATCTCGACCATGACGGCTTTCTCGATGTCGTGTTGACCACCGAATCCGGTTCGCGCGTAGCCGAAAACCATGATGGAGATTTGAAGCCCGGACCGGATCTGCCGCGCCTGCTCGCGGTGGGAGACAGTACGAACCGTGGCTGGTTCGACGTGCTGGGAAGCGACGGTTTGGCGCTGAATGCGGGGGCATTCCGGTTCACGTCAAGCGGCGCCGCGACGGGATCTTTCAGCGCGGCCGCCGCGGCTGATTTCAACGGCGACGGTGCGGTCGATTTCGCGACGTTGTCAACCGACGGCGCGCTTGCGATCCAGCGGAATCGAACCGGGACGCAAAATCATCACGTAACGATCGCGATCGAAGGCGTCAAGAACCAGAAGCGGGCCGAGGGAGCGCGGGTGGAAGTCAAGGCGGGACTCGGCTACGGCAAGCAGATCTACCGCGGGATTCCTCTCACGTTCGGCGTTGGAGCGAGCGAGTCGGTCGAGACGGTGCGCATTACTTGGCCCAACGGATTGATTCAGAACGAGTCCGAGCAGCCGGTCGGCGTGATGCATCGATATGTCGAGAAGCCGCGGCTCTCGGGCTCGTGCCCGATGATTTTCACCTGGAACGGTACCGAGTTCGAGTTCATCAGCGACGTGCTCGGCGTAGCGCCTCTCGGGGTCGGCCTCGGGGACGGGCGGTTCTTCCCGACCGATAACGACGAGTACATCCAGGTCGGCAGTGCGTCTCTCAAGCCGCGGGATGGTTTCTACGAGGTGCGCGTGACGGAAGAACTGCGCGAAGTATCCTACCTCGATCAGATCCGGCTCATCGCTCTCGATCACCCGGCCGGCACCGAGATTTATACCAACGAAAAGTTCATCTCGCCGCCGTTCCCGCCGTTCCGCTTGTTTGGAGTGAGGGAGCGGCTGCCGGCGTCCTCGGCGATCGACGGCCGCGGGCGGGACGTGCTTGATGAGCTGTCACGGCGTGACCGGCGCTATCCCGAGGGATTCAGCCGGGACTTCGCGGGCCGGGCCGGGATGCACACGCTGACTCTTGATTTCGAAAGTCTGCGTGGACATGACGACGCCGTGCTCTTTCTGCATGGCTGGGTGGATTGGGCGGACGGGAGTACTTTCGTCGGCTCGGCGCAGAGCGCGGGCAACATGCTGCTGCCGCCGCGTCTGGAAGTTCGCGGCGAGCGGGGCGAGTGGGTGACGGCGATCGAAGACATGGGCATCCCGTCGGGCAAGCCGAAGACGATCGCCGTTGATCTCAAGGGTGTGTTTCCGTCTGATTCCCGGGAGATCCGGATCACTACGAACCTGTGTGTCTATTGGGACGAAGTGTTTGCCGCCTTGCATGCCAGGCAGCCGGAAGTTCGATTGACCGGATTGAACGCCGCGAAGGCCTCCTTGGGATTCCGCGGGTTTTCGAAAGTCGAGATTCATCCCGAGCGGAGGCAACCCGAGAAGTTCATCTATTCGCAGGTGCAACCGGCGTCGATGTGGAATCCCACTCCGGGCTACTACACCAACTACGGTGACGTGCGAGAGTTGCTGGCCGACATCGATGACCGCTTCGTCATCATGGGTTCCGGTGACGAGCTGAAGCTGCTGTTCCCGGCCAACGGGCTTCCGGAACTGCCCGGCGGCTGGACTCGCGACTACCTGCTGTACTTCGACGGCTGGGCGAAGGACGGCGATGCGAATACGGCCTACAGTTCCGCCGTCGAGCCCCTGCCTTTCCATGGGATGAGCGGCTATCCCTACGGACCGGACGAGAGCTATCCCGACGGCGAACTGCACCGAAAATATCTCGAAGAATACAACCAACGCCCGGCGTTACGTCTGCTGCCTCGGTTTTCCCGGCCATGAGCACGCCTCGAAAACTAGCGATCTGCTTGCTGCTGGTCGTCGTCAGCGCGGGCTGGATCTGGGCGTTTCCGGAGGCAAGTGTCTTCTTCGTCGGCACGGTGCTGCTGCATGTGGTGCTCGGCGTGGTGCTCGTCGGCGCGGCGTTCCGTCATTGGCGATCTGGATGGATGGCGTTGCTTCGACGAGATGCGAAGTTCGCGCTCTCCGCTTTGGCGGCCTCGGCTCTGTTCGGCCTGGTCCTCGGGTATGTCGGTGCGACGCGGCCGAACCAGTGGATTGTTCAGATCCACGGCGCGGCGGGATTCCTGGGCGTAGCGCTATTGACGGGATGGGCGGTCCGTCACGCCAGGGCATTTGCGCCGTGGGTCGGCGGGGCGGGCGTGCTGGCGCTGTGCCTGCCGATCTACGTGGCGCTTCGGAGTCACTGGTTCCCGACGCCACAGGACCGCATCGTGAACCCACTGGAAGCACCCGAGTCGATGGAATACGAGGGCGGCGGCGTGGGAAGCCCTTTCTTCCCTTCGGCCTCGCAAACCAATACGGGAGGCTACATCCCATCGGATTTCTTCCTTGATTCGAAACTCTGCGGTGAGTGCCACAAGGACGTCTACGAGCAGTGGAACGAATCGATGCACCACTTCTCGTCGTTCAACAACCAGTTCTATCGCAAGTCGATCGAGTACATGCAGGAGACCGCAGGCATCGAAGCTTCGAAGTGGTGCGCGGGCTGTCACGACCACGCGATGTTCTTCAACGGCCGGTTCGAGAAACCCGCCAAAGGGCAGATCGACACGCCGGAAGCGCAAGCCGGGTTGGGGTGCGTTTCGTGCCATTCGATTTCGAGTGTCGCGGACACGATGGGCAACGGCGGGTTCACGATCGAGTACCCGGCCCTGCATCCGTTGATGGCGAGCAGGAATCCCGTCATTCGCGCCATCGACAGCTACGTCATCAACACCGCGCCGGCCGCCCACCGCCGAACCTTCATGAAGCCGTTCATGCGGCAGGACCGCGCCGAGTTTTGTTCGTCTTGCCACAAGGTGCATCTTGACCTGCCGGTGAACAACTACCGTTGGATTCGCGGCTTCAACGAATACGATTCGTGGCAGGCGAGCGGCGTCTCGGGGCAGGGAGCGCGGTCGTTCTACTATCCGGCGGAGTCGGCGGACTGCTCGGATTGCCACATGCCGCTCGTCGAATCGGATGATCCGGGCAACGTGGACGGCTACGTGCACTCGCATCGCTTTCCGGCCGCGAACACCGCTGTGCCCTACGTCAACGGGCATCAAGAGCAGCTTCGGGTTACACGGGAATTTCTGGAAGGCTCCGTGACCGTGGACATCTTTGCGATGGCTCCGGCCGCGGACCTCGGCGGGCTCGAAATGCGCCGTACGAGTTCGGATGAGCCGATGCTCGCGACCTCTTTCGCTGTCGGCGAAGAAAGCGCGGCCATGGGAGCGGCCGCCGTGCTCCGCGAAGTAGGTGAGACGGCTGCTCCGCTCGACCGTGCGCAGGCGAGGGTCGCGCCGGGCGATGTCGTTCGCATCGACGTCGTCGTGCGTACGCGTACGGTGGGCCACTTCTTCCCGGGCGGTACGGTGGACTCGTTCGATGTATGGCTCGAGCTGTCGGCCAGGGACGCCGGCGGAAAGCCTTTTTTCTGGAGTGGCTGGATCGAGGACGACGGCCAGGGCCCGGTCGAGGATGGCGCGCATTTCTATCGAGCGTGGCTCCTCGACGAGCATGGCAATCCCATCAACAAGCGAAACGCCTTCCATATGAGGAGCGCTCTGTACGTCAGGCAGATTCCCCCCGGCGCGGCCGACGTAGCCCATTTCCGGATGCGCGTCCCCGAAGATGCCAAAGGCCCGATCGAGCTCCACGCCAAGCTGAACTATCGGAAGTTCTCCCACTTCTACACCTCGTTTTCCTATGCCGGACAGCCGAAGGCCGACGGCGCGGCGTTCACGAAAGACTACGATGACCGCGAGTTCACCTCCGATCCGGCGGACATTCCGGACAATGTTTCAGGAGACATTCGCGATCGAATCCCGGATCTTCCCGTGATCGTGATCGCCGAGGATCGGAAGACGATCGGGGTGGGCGGCGGTGCGCCTTCCTGGGGACCGGTGGTCCGTGAGGAAGACTACGAGCGCTGGAACGACTACGGGATCGGGTTGCTCCTTCAGGGAGACCTGAAAGGAGCCGAATACGCCTTCGAGCGGGTGACCCAAGCGCGTCCGGACTTCGCGGACGGCTGGTTGAACGTGGCGCGTTCACTGATTCGCGAAGGACGTACGGACGAAGCGGCCGGCTACCTCGAACGAGCGCGGGAGATCGACGACAGCCTCGGCAGAATTCACTTCTTCCGG
This sequence comes from Bryobacterales bacterium, assembly GCA_028819575.1. Classification (GTDB taxonomy): domain Bacteria; phylum Acidobacteriota; class Terriglobia; order Bryobacterales; family UBA6623; genus JAPPLB01. Next base: position 69,258 of record JAPPLB010000150.1, read on the forward strand.
GCCGCCGTGGCTCGCGCCGAAGGGGATTACGACACGGCGATCGAGGCGTTGGAGCGCGTGTTGGACGCCTATCCCCGGGACCGCGTGGCGCTGAATCAATACGCCGTCGTGCTGCGGCTGCAACGGCGCTACGAGGAAGCTCTGGAGATTCTCGACCGCGTCGCGCGCATCGACCCCGAAGACCTGCAAATGTACTACACGCGCATGCTCTGCTACCGCGGCCTCGGCGATGAAGAAGCCGCCGCGCGCGCCGAGGCGCGCTTCTTGCGCTTCAAGGCCGATGAGTCGGCGCAAACGATTACCGCGACGCGCCGCCGGCAAAGCGCGGAAGACAACAACGAGCGACAAGCGATCCACGAACACGTCTCGGTGCCCGGCGACTGGCCGGAAGAGTGAAGGGACCGGCTACGAGTAGCATTCGCAGCGCACCCGCTCCACGGACTCTCGTGAGTCGATAGGAATACTCGATTTCTCGAACTCATACGCACAATTCTTCTTTGTCATTGGCTCGATCTGCCTTTTCTCACTTCACCTCGCAGCGCCCTGAGGTGAGAAAAACAGGAAGAGACTCTACGTCTTCAGATCAATCGGCGGTCGAAGGTTACGGATTTGATGAGGGCGAAGACGGGAGTTCCCTTCGTGAGTCCCAGGTCTTCGACGGCGGCTCGCGTGAGCCGCGCGCGGAAGCGGGTGGTTCTCAGGGCGACATAGACTTCGGCGAAGGCGGTGTCGGGCTCGGGGGTGATGTCGTCCACGGCGCCGGGGAGGACGTTGCGGATGCTGATGCCTTCGGGCCGCCGGGTGGCCAGGGCCACGTCGCGGGCTCGGATGCGGAGGCGGATGGTGTCGCCGGGCTTGAGGTGGCCGACCATCGGCATTTTCAGCGTCTCGCCGTCGAGGTCGAGATGGGTGAGCGCGAGGCGCTCGTCTTGTCCGGTCACACGGGCCTCGACCAGGGCGCCGGCATCGAAGCGGCCGGTGATGGGCTGGAGGTCGAGGCGTTCGACGATCGCTGCGGCGGGGCCGTAGGCTTGCGGGCGGCCGTCCGCCAAGACAAGCACGCGGTCGGCGAGCCGGACGACTTCTTCCAGAGCGTGGCTGACGTAGATGGTCGGGATGCCGAAGCGCTTCGGGAGATCTTCCAGATAAGGCAGAATGTCGGCTTTGCGTTCGAGGTCAAGGGCGGAGAGGGGCTCGTCGAGCAGGAGCAGCTTGGGGCGGGTCAGGAGCGTCCGGGCGAGGGCGACGCGTTGGCGCTCTCCCCCGGAGAGCGAACCGATGCTCCGGTCCAGCAGCGGTCGAAGGTCGAGGGCGGCGATGACGTCGCCGCGGTTGAAGCCGGCGGCGCGGGTTCGGCTGCGCTTGTCGGCAAAAGCGAGATTGCCGGCCACGCCAAGATGCCCGAAGAGGCGCGCATCCTGGAACATGAAGCCGACGGGCCGGCGATGTGCGGGGACGTTCACTCGGGCCTCGCTGTCGAACCAGATCTCGCCTCCGAGGGCGATGCGGCCGGCCCTCGGGGTCTCGAAGCCGGCGATCGTCTGGAGGAGCGTGCTCTTGCCGCCGCCGCTCGGTCCGAAGAGCGCGGTGACGCCGTCGAGGCGCAGCTCTTCCGCAACATCGAGGTCGAATCCGGGAAAGGAAAGCTGGACCCGGAGGGACAGCAACTCAGCCGACATGCACGGGGAACCTTCGGTTGAACGTGTAGATGAGCAGCAGGACACAGAAAGAGAAAGCGACGAGGCCCGCCGAGAGGACGTGCGCCTCGGCATAGCGCAACGTCTCGACATGCTCGTAGATGGCGATCGAGATGACGCGTGTGCGTCCGGGGATGTTGCCGCCGACCATCAGCACCACGCCGAATTCACCGATGGTGTGAGCGAAGGTGAGCACGGCCGCGGTGAGAAAGCCCCGCGCTGAAAGAGGTACGGCAACGTTGAGAAAGGCGTCGAGCGGCGAGGCGCGCAGGCTGGCGGCGGCTTCCATCGGCCCGCGGCCTACCGTTTCGAATGCGCTCTGAAGCGGCTGCACCATGAAGGGCAGTGAATAGAAGATGGAGGCGACGACCAGTCCGCTGAAGGAAAAGGTGAGAGCGTCGCCGGTGACATCGACCCAGAGACCGCCCAGGAAAGACGTGGGGCTGAGGATGACGAGCAGGTAGAAGCCGAGCACGGTGGGTGGCAGGACGAGCGGCAGCGCCGTGACCGCTTCGACGGCGGGCTTGAGGCGCGAGGTCGTCGTAGCGAGCCACCAGGAGATGGGCGTCCCCAGGACGAGCAGGATGGCGGTGGTGACGAGCGCCAGGTGGAGCGTGAGCCAGAGAGGTCCGAGATCGGGCATGGGTCAGTCCACGGCGTAGCCGAAACTTTCGATGACGCCGCGGGATTCCTTCGACTTCAGGTAGTCGAGAAAGGCGCGAGCGGCGGGATTGTCGATGCCTCGGTTGAGCAGAACGGCATCCTGGCGGATGGGCGCGTAAAGGTGTTGAGGTACGTCCCATCGGCTGCCTTTCTGTCGATTGCGGGGACTGAGGACATGGGACAGCGCGACGAAGCCCACGTCGGCGTTGCCGGTGGCGACGAGGGCGTGTGCCTGGCCGATGTTTTCACCCATGACGATGCGCTGACGGAGGGTGCCGAAGAGGCCGAGGGCTTTCAGTGTTTCGCGGGCGGCGGCGCCGTAAGGGGCCAGGTCGGGGTTGGCGATGGCGAGCTTGTCGAATGCGCCGTCCCGGAGGATTGCGGGGCCGGCGGCGGAAATGCGGTTGGGGTCGGGGCTCCAGAGCGTGAGACGTCCGATGGCATAGGTGAATCGGGACCCGGCGACGGCCTGGGATGAGGTTTCGAGCAGTCGAGGCCGGTGCTGATCCGCGGCCAGCAGGATGTCGAAGGGGGCGCCATGGCGGATTTGGGCGTACAGTTTGCCGGTGGAGCCTGTGGTGATGGTGAGGGTGTGCTCGCTTGTGTCCTCGAAGTGGGTTGCCAGGTGGTTGGCCGTTTCGGAGAAATTGGCGGCGACGGCGACGAGAGCGTCCCCGGCGGATGCCGAGGAGCAGAGGAATACTCCCACTAGAGTGGCCAGGACCGGCAGAGCAGGGAAGCGTCCTTTTGACAAGCTAAGCACTACGGTTTCCCCAGCGTAACACCGGCGGTGAAGGAGATATGGCCGGACGGCAGTGGAGACCGCTCAGCTCCTCCGGGACCATGGGCGCGCCATGGATCGCCGGTGCGTTTTTCTCCGAGGCGATGTTGTGCGGAGTAGGTCGTTGGCGGGTCGTATCCTTTACGGACAGACTTTGGTCCGACCCGGCCAGGTTCCCGCTAGGATCTTTGGGGATCTTGGGATAGAATGGCGCTAACGTCGGTCCTACAGGAGGAGATCTGATGGACAAACAATACCGCCCGATGGTTGATTTCCTGGTGGCCGAAGGCACGGACAAGGTGCCGCACTCCAGCACGAATTTTTTGGCGCATCTCATCGGGGTCTACACGGATCTGGGAAAGTGGGGTTGCCACGAAGCTGTCTGCCGGGCCGGAATGTTCCATTCCATCTATGGAACCGAGCCCTTTCAAGACTTCAAGCTGGGGTTGGAACGGCGGGGGGAAGTGCGGGAGTTGATCGGAGAGCGCGCCGAACGTCTCGCCTATCTGAACAGCGCGATGACCCGCACGACCTTTGACGAGACGGTTGAGCAGGGTTCAGGTCCGCATTCGATGATCGATCGATTCACCGGACAGCGCGTTACGTTCTCGCCGCAAGAGTTCGAGGATCTGATGACGGTTCAATTGTGCGACTGGCTCGAGCAAGTCGAGCGCTATGGGGAATGGGACAGCCGGCGAGCGGCGTTCCGGCGGATCGCCGAGAGGCTGGGCGGCATTGCGATCAATTCCTACGACGAGGTCTTCGCGCGCGAACCTCGCGCTACAGTATCCGCGCCTGCCGCGGGGTAATTCGATAGGGCTATCCCGCGCGGCGATTCGTGTGGGTTACGGGTCTTGCAGCACATTAGCCTTTACTGCCTTTGCAGGCAATCGCTCGAACGATCCAGACTGTGTGAAAACTGGGACCAGGGTGGATTCTCCGGCTGGTTGGCTCGACGTTGGTGCTGTATTCGCGTATCGCAAGGGTTTGCCCCATCGTGGGCACTTATGGTTTGCCAGCCACTTGTGAGGGGGGACGATTCCGGCTGATATCGACACGTACGGCCGACGATATCAAGTGCGGACCACTGCGATCTGCACGTTGTAACCCTCCCCCACGCCCGTGCCGCTGTGCATCACACGGGCATCCGGGTAATTTGCACAACGCCGAGGACTGGAATGAGCTGCTATTGCCGGAGATCTAGCGCCAACAGGACGCAGGCCAATAGGTCAGGTTCCGTGCCGATGCCGCCTTTGCCAAGCCCGAGATCTATGAGGCGTTAATGAGGTGGGATGTGCACTACGTCATTCGTATTCCGGCCAACAAGAGCCTGGAGTTGAAGAAGGAGTGTCGAACGGGGCAGTAGTGTAAAAAACGTTGCATCGCGGCCGTGGATCGGCTATCCTGCCGGCGCCAGGGCGGTTAAAAAGGAAATCCTGAGTTAGACTTCGAGTGACTTCCGACAGACTGCGCGCGCAAACCACCGGGACGTTGTGAAAACCCTGTTAACAGTAGCCGCATTCTTTCTGCCCGTGGCGGCGTTTTCTCAAGACGTGATCTCCGCCAAGGCCGGCATGATCAACCAAATTGATGGCAGAGTGTTGCTGCAGGACGAGCCTCTGCTCGAGATCCAGCGTACTTTTCTACATATGGAGGCGGGGCAGCGACTTCGAACTGAAGACGGACGAGCTGAGGTGCTTTTCGCGGTGGGCTCTTTCCTGCGGATAGCCCCTCACTCGGAGATCGAAATGGTATCTGCCGGCCTTACCTCGGCGTGCGTGAGACTGCATCAAGGTTCGATGATCGTTGATGCTCACCTCGTCTACGACGAAGACTCGCTGACCGTATTGGTCGGCGAAGGGGAGGTCCATCTTCTCAAGAAAGGTTTGTATCGACTCGATGCGCTTGGCGCGGAGGGTTCGTCACTCACGGTCGTGCAGGGGAACGCGCTGTTGGTCTCCGACGCCGCCGAGTCCACGATCAAGAAGAAACGGTCGATTCGTTTCGGGAACCCGGATGGAGTCGTTATTGAAAGCAGATTCAAGCACTGGCAGGAAGATGGACTCACCGCTTGGCACGCGAAACGGGCAAGCGTCATCGCCCAGACAACGACGAAGAACAACAAACGTCAGGATCAGGGCGACAGCCAGATCCTCCTGTCACCCCCCGGCATTCTATATGGCACTTCCGGACAGATATATTTCTGAAGCCAGTTGATCTCCAGGAACTATTCGGCCATACCCTCGCCAACCTGACCATACCCTGACCTGGACGAGCCGAATCCAAAAGGGGCCTGATGCAGCAAAGCTGATTCAAGGGCTGGGCTACCTGACCCCCAGCCTCCACTGTCTCTTCATATGAACGAGCCGCTGCTTCATCCCACTGCCAAGCGTCAACGAACGCCTTGATCCGGGAAGCCGACTGCGAGCCGTCTTTCTCCTGAAACAGGACGTTGTTGTTCTGGTCACTCTTGAAAGGAGGGTTGAGATAAACCAGGTCTACAGTCTCGTCACGGATGTAGCGGCCCGTGATGAAAGTCACTCAGGCGGCGTTACGTGCCTTGGCCCGATTGCGTAACGTCTGGCCGTTCCAGGAATGGAGCGCCACGCACTCCGCGCAGCCAGTGGAAGCGGCGCGTTACCCTCCGGGCGACGGACGTTTTTTTGTTCCAACGGCGGTTCTGAGCTTGCTGCCCGCCGTGGCCCCGGTGGGGTATATCGAGGCTCCGACTTGCGGCTTTTCTCAGGCACCGCCCACACCCCCGGGTGGAGTTGCAATGAGAATCCGCTCCAGTCCCAGTTTTCACACAGTCTGGACCTATTGAAAGACCGCCCCTAGAGGCGGCGAAGGTGGAACCCGCCGTCTACGTCGAATGCTTGTCCGGTGGCGTAGTCCCAATGGCCGTCGGCGATGGACCGCACCGCTCGGGCGATGTCCTCCGGGGTTCCGAGGCGGTTCTGAGGCAGCAGCCCTTCCGCGGCCAACTTCTCGTATTTGGCGAGAACGGGCGCCACCATATCCGTGCGGATGATGCCGGGGCGAATCTCGAAGACCGTTATGCCGTCGGCCGCGAGGCGGTCCGCGAAGAGCGCAACGGCCATGCTGAGGCCTGCCTTGGATACGCAGTACTCGCCGCGGTTCGGCGACGACGTATATGCCGAGATGGAGGTGATGAAGACAATACGGCCGGAACCGTTCTGCTGCATCCAGCGGGCCGCGGCTTGCGTAAGGAAATACGGACCCTTGAGGTTGGCGTCGAGGACTTCGTCGAAACTCTCCTCGGTGGCCTCCAGCAGATCGCGCCGCTCGCGGGGCGCCATCCCGGCGTTGTTGACGAGCAGATCGAGCCTCCCGAATTTTTCCCGGCAAAAAGCAAGCAGCGCCTCGCGGTCCTGCCTTTGAGCGAGATCGATCTTGAAGATCTCGATGCCGGATTCCTCTTGCAGGCTCCGGGCGGCGTCTTCGCGTGCTCGATAGGTCGCAATCACACGATGGCTGCGGGCGAGATCGCCCGCTATCGCCCGGCCGATGCCGCGGCTGCCTCCGGTGACGATCGCCACAGGTTGCGATGAGGGTTCAGTTGTCATGAGCCATCCGCTCCTCTAGACGATTCCATAAGCTAACATCGCATCGGCGACCTTGACGAATCCCGCGATGTTGGCGCCATCGACGTAGTCAATGTATTCGTCCTTGCCATTGTGACCGAACTCGACGCACTTGGCGTGGATATTCTTCATGATGTCTTGCAATCGGCCATCCACTTCATCCCGGGTCCAGGAGATCCGCAGCGCATTCTGACTCTGCTCCAACCCCGAGACGGCCACGCCGCCGGCGTTGGCGGCTTTTGCCGGGCCGAACAAGATCCGCGCCTCCCGAAAGGCTTGCACGGCATTCAACTCGGTCGGCATGTTGGCGCCTTCCGCCACCGCCAGCACGCCGTTGGCCAATAGCGTCTTGGCCTGTTCGAGGTTCAACTCGTTCTGGGTCGCGCACGGAAAGGCCAAGTCGCAGGGCGTGGCCCAGGGCCGCTGCTTCTCGTAGAACGCGCAGCCGAATTTCTTCGCGTACTCCTTGATCCGTCCGCGGCGCACTTCCTTGAGTTGCTTGAGCCAGTCCAACTTCTCGTCCCGAATCCCGTCGGGATCGTGAATGAACCCTCCCGAGTCGGACGCAGTGACCACCTTGGCGCCCAATTCGTTGAGCTTCTCGATCACATACAGCGCGACGTTCCCCGATCCGGAAACCACCGCCGTCTTGCCGACGACGCCGTCTCCGCGCCGAGCCAGCATGTTCTGCATGAAATAGACTGCGCCGTATCCCGTCGCTTCCGTCCGAACCAGGCTGCCCCCGAACGCGAGGCCCTTGCCGGTGAGGATGCCCGTGAAGCGGTTTTCCAGGCGCTTGTACTGCCCGAACATGTAGCTGATTTCCCGAGCGCCCACACCGATATCGCCCGCCGGCACGTCGGTGTCTTCACCGATGTGCCGCGAGAGTTCAATCATCAATGAGTGGCAGAAGCGCATCACTTCGCGGTCGCTCTTGCCCTTCGGGTTGAAATTCGATCCGCCTTTTCCACCCCCCATCGGCAGCGTCGTGAGGCTGTTCTTGAGCACTTGCTCAAAACCGAGGAACTTCAGCACGCTCAGGGTCACCGAAGGATGAAAACGCATCCCGCCCTTGTAGGGCCCGATCGAGTTGTTGAATTGAACCCGCCAGGCGCGATTCGCCCGGATGTTACCCTTGTTGTCCTCCCACGTTACGCGAAAGATGATCACGCGGTCGGGCTCCGTCATGCGTTCGAGGATCTGCGCCTTGCGGTAGCGCGGATGCTCGAGCAGGTACGGCATCAGACTCTCGGTAACCTCGCGGACCGCCTGGTGAAATTCCGGCTGTCCGGGATTTCGCCTGACAAGACCGGCCATGAAGGCTTCGATCTCGCGCTGAACCTCGCGGGTAGCTCCTCTCGTCAAGCACAACCTCCCGGCACGATGCCGACAACTCGAAACATCGGTCCAACCGTCCGAAAACAGTAGCAACTTCCGTCGGCTATTTCCATCTCCTCGGCCACAGACCTATGGTACTCTGATCCGGCATATCTCCATCCTCAGTCTTCTACTCACTTTCCATTTGTATGCAACGGATTCTCAGAGAGCAATCGAGGAAGTACGCTTTCAACTGGCAGGACGAGCCGCTGCTGCGGGTCCGTCCCGGCGAAAGCTTCGAAATCGAAACCTACGACGCCAGCGCGGGTTTCTTCAAGACGCCCGAGGACAAGGCCATTCCCGCCAAGCGGCCCGGTTTCGATCGGGTTCCTCCGCTCTCGAATCCGATCGGCGGTCCTGTTTATCTCGAGGGCGCAGAGCGCTACGACACCCTTGTCGCGACCATTGAGCATATCGAGGTCGCCGACTTTTCGTGGACCGCGAACGGTCCGAAGCGCGGCCCTCTCGGTGAGTCCAACCGCTGGCCGGAAATCTCCGAGGAGTACACCACCTACATCTTGCGTCACGAGTCCGGAGCCAGTGGTTCGATGCGGGACGGCACGATCCACTTCAACGACCGCATTTCGTGGCCGGTCACGCCCTTCGTCGGCACGATCGGAGTAGCGCCCGACCGGGAAGTCGCTACCAGCGGCGACGGCCAGGACGCCTGGGGTGGCAACCTCGATATCCGTGATGTCGCGCCGGGCAATCGCGTTCATCTGCCGGTTTATCACGAAGGGGCTCTGTTCTATCTCGGGGACGTTCACGCCAGCCAGGGCGACACGGAGTTCACCGGCACGGCGGCGGAAACGAACGCGACCGTCCGCGTCAAGCTGGAGTTGATCAAACAGAAGCGTCTCCCTTGGATGCGCATCGAGAAGCCCGATTCCATCGTGTCGGTCTACGCCTATCGGCCCTTGGAGGTCGCCGTCGAGATCGCCACCCTCAATCTCATGGATTGGCTGATCACCGACTTCCGCTATCCCCCCAACGACGCCTACGCTCTGGTGTCCACCTGCCCGGACTTCAGGATCAACGTCTATCAGATGGTTAAGCTTGCCAAGCTGAATTATGTAGCCGGCGCGGAGATTCCCCGCCGCTATCTCGACGCCTACCTGTAGTCAGCAGGCCGCTCGGCAAGTCTGGCCAGGGGAACGGACATGCCGGACCCAATCCCCGTAATTGGTTGCCCCCTCTGCCAAACGCAATCGCAAAAGGGCAGAGGGCAGGGAACCGGGACGCCCGGCAAACAAGCGCAAAGCAGTCCTGGCGGTCGTATCGTGTGCTTCGGCCGTCGGGTGGTGAGAAATGCAGGGTAGGTGCGTCGAGTTCTTTTACGGCAGAGGCAGCAGGCGGAGCACTCTTTTGCTTTCAAGCTCGTATACCCAACCTTCAAGCCGCAGACGCCCCGTAGCCGTGCGAGCCGCGACCCATGGATGCGTCTTCAGATTCCTGAGCTGCTGCAAGACGTTCTGCTTGACGAGTTCAATCCAACGGGCGTCGGGGTCCAGAAGAGGGTGCAACTCGTCAACCGCCAATCTCGCGGGCGCGACATACTGGATCCAGTCTCTGACGCTCGGAATGGTATCGAGGCCGTCCGGCTCCAATGCGGCTTTCATCGCACCGCAAAGCGTATGCCCGCAGACAATGATGCTCGGCACTTCCAGCACGGCGACGGCGTACTCGATGGTGGCCGTCACTCCCTCGGGACGGGGATCATACGGGGGCACGATATTACCCGCGTTGCGGATGACAAACAGCTCCCCGACACCGGTCTGAGTGATCGCGTTCGGAATCAGGCGCGAGTCCGAGCAGGTGATGAACAGGGAATCGGGCGACTGCCCTTGGGCCATGGATTTGAACAGCGGGGGACGGGACGATCCACCGCCAAACCGCTCGGCGGCGGATTCGGCAAGGATACCCGAACGGGTCGTCTGGAGGCGCGCAGCGATGGCGCTGACTTCATCGGTCTCGGCAACCTCTCCGATCTGTGAAGCGGCATCGACGCGCACTGCATCATGAGCACCTAAAACAACATCGGATTCGGAATACTTCCGGGAGCTGTCCAGTCGAATGATGCTCGTGTGGTTGCCGGCGGCAAGCATCAGGAAAGGGTATTCGTCAGAAGTGTTTGCTTCTCCCGAGAGGACAGCGCTGGTTTCCTGATGTGTAACCGCGGCCGGAGCGTCGGGAATCACCGTGCCCGTGTTAACGGACACCTTGCCGGCGGTGCTGCCGTCAATGACCTGAGCATACGCCGGTTCGACATTGAACCCTGCAATGACCGCGAGAGCCGACAGAGAAAAGCCAAGAAGGAACCTGCGGCCAAGGTGGTTGATACCCATCATTCATTCACCTCTGTGATGACGCGGCGACTGGATGCACGAAACCCGCCGCCACTCGACAATGAACTCTAATGTTACATCCTTCGACGGTTTTGACCGATGCGGCCGTCTAACCATGCTCGACTCCAACGGCGCCACCCTGGACTTCATGTTGTACTGGCGACAGGAAAACGGACAGGGCATCGGTGGGCTAACCGGATTGGCGTTGTGAAGCACAACGTGGCGCGGCCGCCCGGCTGGGAATATGTCGATGCCCACGCCCCATCGTTCTGACACGACCGGTGGTGTGAAAGAACACATTCATACTCCACTCGACAGTGGTTCTTCTTGACAAGAAAAGGCGCTTGGTGTATCCAATAAGTGTCCTTCAAAAGAAGGGCCAAAAAAGGCATTCGAGGAGGGTGAAATAGAACCACCGGTCACCGCAAGGCGGCCGCGCAAGAACACTGGCTCACAGCGGTTTGTGGCAACAAGCCGTTGTCGTTGACGGACGATCGAGCCCGGCGAAACGCTCGTGGCTAGAGGGCGGAATGCCCGCAATGATGTCGGCGAGGGCTGGCGCGGCGCGGTCGCCTTTTGCATTTCCGTTCACTGCGCACCAGGCAACGCGGCATCTCCTCGATCCTTGAACCTCCCACGATCTCAGCCGCGTTCTGATGGTTGCCTGTTTCAGGACATCGTTTCCAGCAAACTGTAATTCCTGATCCTTGCGCCCGTAGTGATCGGCGACTCTACCGGCTACCATCGCCCTTGACAGCCCCATCAAGAGATTCATCCGTCAGGTGCTGAGAAAGGCAGGCAGGTCACGGCGGGGTGAGCGTGAAAGTCGTCTTCGTTTCGAGTTCCTCGCGGTCGAAGGGCATGGGGTGATAGCGGCCGTTGATCCATTCGGGGAGCTGGTTGCAGTAGGAGGGGCTCCCGGGGTGGCCGGATTGGCCTTGGGCATCGACCGCCCGGAAAGTGAGAGGCGTCGTGCTGAGGTCGGCGATGAGGCGGTAGTTTGCTCCCATGAGAGCCCCCCAATTGGGATCGTAGCCGGTGTTGCAGACGGTGAGCCCGTTGCCGCGTACGGGGATGCCGCCGCGATCGAGGAGTCTGCCGAGGTCGCCTCGGCCACTGAGGACGTGGCGGAGCTGAATCTTGTGGAGGCGCCCCCAGTGCCATTGATCGATGTCCGGGCCGAGGCGGCTTTGGAGTTCATCGAGCGTCGCCTGGAAGGCTTGCCGGATCGCGTCGAGACGGTCTCCGCTACGAAACCAGCCGGCGGGATCGTCCTCGAGCAGGGCCGATGCAAGACCTCCGGCGCTGCCCTCCAGAAAAGTCGCGGTTTCACCTTCGAAGCGTTCGTTGACAACGCGGCGCGACCAGTGAACGAAGAATGCGTCGAACAGGGCGGCGGCCACGTTGTCGGGAAGCATGTCACCGTTCCACGAGGCGAGGTGACGCACAGCTTCCCGGACGCGCTCCTCAGCGTCATCCCTCAGCGCTGAAACCAGGTGGGGTGCGCATTCGACCGCACGGAGTGACTTTGCATCCTGGTGCATCTGGGCGCAGTCGTCGGGCGTGAGCTTGTCGCGCTGCTCGATCATCTGCCGGATGCGTTGGGCTCGGTGGCCGCTGCTCCAGCATCCGAAAAGGGGATACGGGAAGTCGTCGGGAGCGGGCCGGTTGTTGGCGCTTGCGATCCAGCCGCGGTCGGGGTCGAACCACTGCGGCATTCCGTCAAACGGCGTCAGCCCCTGCCATTGGTGTTCCGGGTTCCAGCCCTCCAGATAGCCCAGTTTCCAATGATTCCGCAGCGGGACGTGGCCGACGGCCTGGTAGCCGATATGTCCGTCGGCGTCGGCGACAAGCAGGCTCCAGGTAGGTACCTTCCATTCGCGCAACGATTCCCGGAACTCGCCGCAGGAGCGGGCGCGGTTCATGGCGAGCATCGAGGGCAGCCACTCGCAATGATCCGTGCCAAGCCAACGAAGGGAAACCGGATCCGTGCCGCGCGCTGCGGCGGGGAGGAGTTCATCGACGATGGGACCGTTGCGGGAGCAGGTGATTTTCTTCGTGATGGACTCTGCGTCTCGGACCCTGATGGTTTCGTTGATTGCGCGGGCAGGTTCCCAGTTGCCGTCGTAGAGGAAGCAGCCGGGATGTTCCGAATCGGTTTTCTCCTGATAAAGATCGCGCTGCGAGCAGATGTTGTTGGTGATCGCCCACCCGACACGGCGATTGGCGCCGAAGACGACGGCCGGGACTCCGGCATAGGCCATCCCGACGACGTCAAAGGACCCGCCCGCGAGATGGACTTCATACCAGCACGAGACGGCGGCGAAGGCGATATGGGGATCGCTGGCGATCAGGGGCTTGCCGCTGGCGGTCTTTGCGCCGGAAAGGACCCAGTTGTTGCTGCCCTGTCCCTCGTTGGGGTCATTGACGGTGCGTCCGATGGACTCGACGCCCGATTGCTTCGATGGATAAGCGCCGGACGGCACAATGCTCTCTTCGTCGGCTTCGCCTTGCAGGAAGGCTTCGAACAGCGGCCCCTCGCCGAGAGTACGGCGCGCGAGCTCGGGCGCGCAGATAATGGGCATGCGGACGGTGAGGTAAGAGCGGAACTCGGTGGCGATCGCGAGGCAGTCGAGAGGCGACCAGGGTTCGGGGCTGTAGTCGAGCAGCTCGAACTCGATGGGCAGCGTTGGGGTTGCTTCGATATGGGCGTTGATGCCGTCGCTGAATCGCTGGATGAGAGTGCGGGTCTCCTGCGGCGACTGGCTCCATTCCTGTTCGGAGATGCGGGTCAAGCCAAGTGTGCGCGAGACGATGTCCGTTTCGAGGCCGTCTTTACCGAGGACCTCCGCGAGCCGTCCGTGGGCTTTTCGGCGCAGGTAGTCGAGTTGGAATAGGCGGTCTTGAGCCATGGCGACTCCGAACCCGAAGAAGAGGTCTTCATCCGTCTCGGCAAAGATGTGCGGAATGCCCCATGGGTCACGATCGATGGATACGGCTCGAGAAACACCGGCGGACAGCGATCCGGTCGGGTCCGGGACGCGCGACCGGGTTTCGTTCTTCCACCACTCATTGAATTCAGAAAGGCTGACGGCGGCGGCTCGGCAGAGCTCTTCGATGGACGCGCCGGACCCAAGGCGATGGAGCAGTTCGGTTGATGAGAGATTCAAGACCTTATCCTTTCTTCCTGTGATGTCAAGTTACGGTTCAGGCCGCAGGTACTTTCATCCACATGCGAGCATAGTGACGGCGGCGATCGATCTCGGGATAGTCTTCGAATGCTGTGCGGCTGTGCAGCACGAAGTGGTTGTTGAGGAGCAGGATGTCGCCGGCTTCCATCGCAAAGCGGAGTTGCAACTCCGCTCGATTCATGACGGCATCAAGGCGGTCGAAGGCCGCGACTTGCTCGGGAGAGAGAGGGACGGCGGCTTTCTGGTGGCCTTGCTCGATGTAGAAACGCATGTAGCGCATTTCGAGATCAGTGTCGAACCGTAAGACCGGAGCTTCGAGCGTGCGGGGTTGACCGGGCTGCCACTCCGCGATGCGGTCGTGATGAAACGACCCGTAGAGTTGCGCCAATGAATCGGGTTGCTCGACGAGTAGGACGTTGTGGGCGGTTTTTGCGCTGACAAGCAGCGTTTCGCCCCCGGACTTCGCGGTATGCATGGCGAAGAGGCCGATCACATCGGGCGTCGCGGTCGTAAGAATGGGCGCCGAGTCGGTGTGGAAGTTGAAGGACTCGGTCGTTTTCGAATAGCGGACACCGGTGGCGCCGTAGTCCTTCTCAATGCGATAGCCTTCATCGCGCACCGAGTAGAGCCGCTCTCCCTTGGCGTTCTGCGGGATGGTCGGGCCGAGCGTGGCGCCGATACCCCAATAGAGCATCGCGGCCTCGTCGCGCGTATAGCGCTCCATGGGTAGGCCCCGAAGCAGAACCAGTCCACGTCCGGTCAGGAGATCTTTCCGCAACGATTGAGCAAAGTCAGTGAGGCAGGGAAGCCGGAAGGTGTCGCTCGTAAGGTCGGCGAGATGTTTTGATTCCTTGCGTACGGAGGCGAGAGCCTGGTCGAGTTCCTCGAGGACAGCATCAGGGAGTTGGGTCGCGAGTCCCGCCGGCGCGCCAAGATCCGAGCTTGCCCATGCGCCCGGGTCGTTGAAAACGGTCTGATGAACCGGGGTCGTAGGGATGTTCATGGCAGGTCGATCCGGTTTGTCCCGAGCAGGGCAGTTTAGCAACTACAACTCGGCGGAGCGCTGCCGGTCGACGGTCTGCAGAGCGTGTTGATGCATCAGCTCGTTGAAATGGCTTGGCCTGCATGGCTCACCACGCGGGACGGCTCCCGGGGATGACGGGATCGCTTATCCGACCACCAGCCGCGAGAGCGCGTCCTCATCGAACTCGAATCCCAGACCGGGTCGCTCAGGCACATCAACGCTCCCTGGCTTGTAGGGCAAAGGAACCTTGAGGATCGCATTGCCGAACGCCCGCTTGTACGACTCGCCGCCCTCCAGAATCACGGCATTCGGTGTCGCTGCGCACAAATGGATCGCGGAAGCACGGTACGGCGCTGAACCCATCGAGGAATGCGGCGCGAAGAGGATATTGTAGGCATCTGCCATGACCGCGATGCGCTTGGTCTCGGTGATACCGACCCGCGAAGTGTCCGGGTTGACGATGTCGCAGGCCCTGCGCTCGAACAGGTCCCGGAACTGAAAGCGGTTTGAATACTGCTCTCCGGCACAGATCGGTGTGTCCATGCGTTCCGCCAGGATCGCGTACGCGCCGTAGTCCTCGGGCATCAGCACGTCTTCCCACCAGCCGAGGTTCTCGATTTCATCCAGCGTCCGCCCGACACGAGTCGCCTCGGCCAGCGTGTAACCCGCCAGCGAGTCGACCAGGATCTGTCCCTTGCCGGCAAGAACTTCTGCGGCGGCGCGCACGCGGTTGACATCGCGAACCTCTTCTCCTCGACCTTTTGCCAAGCTCATCTTCTGATTGGGGAACCCTCGTTCGAGCAGGGCTTGAGCGTTCGCTCGCACCTCCTCCGGGGGGCCTCCACCCACTCCCTGATAGGTCGGGATGCTGTCACGAAACTTGCCTCCCAATAGCTGGTAGACGGGCATCCCGGCCGCGCGCCCGACGATATCCCACAAGGCGATGTCGACGCCCGCCATCGCGCGCGTGAAATACCCGCTGCCATAGCCGCGCAGGCGCTGCGTGGAATACATCTTTTCCCAGATCGGCTCGATCTGACGGGCATCGAGTCCGAGCAGGATCGGCCGAAACAGGTCGGTTAGGACAGTCTTGACGACGCGGGGTGTCATGACGGCGTGAGACTCGCCCCAGCCGACAATTCCCTGGTCGGTCGTGACCTTGACGAGGAGAGTCTGCCGATACCCTCCCTGGCGCACGGTTTCCGCGCGTTCCAGCCTGTCCCAGAGTCCTGCGCCGCCGGTTGTCGCTCCGAGCGGCGTCATGGAAACGAAGTGGTCCTCGGGCTTCCTTTCCGGGGGATCTCGCAGGATCAGAGCCTCGATGTCGGTGATTCGGAGAGGCGCGCCGATCTTGTACGCTGCAGCGTGCAGATGCGAAAAGCCCCCGGCCGAGCCTAGGGCAGCTCCGGCAACCGTGCGGAGGAAGGATCGTCGGTTCAGCATGGTTCCTGTACGAGCACTTGAATCTCTCCCGAGGCCAAGGGAGTCCTGGAGATGAGCCCCTTTACAGGGTACTCCCCACGCCCTGATTCAGGGTACAGACAGGATGGCCGGCCCGCATAGCCTGTTCCCGTCCCGAGCAGGGCAGTTTATCAACTGCGGATCAGCGGAGTAGTGCCGGTCGCCCGTCTGCAGAGCCTGTTGATATTTCAGTTCGTCGAAACGTCTTGTCAGGTTGCCGATCTGGCAGAAGCGAGGAAAAGGTGACCGTCACCGCTGAGAGGCATGGTGCTCTTGCAGGCTAGCAGCCCGTAGCAAAAGTCCCGTGGAAGGCGCGGCGGGCTCCTGTGGTCGCTCGGCGCGGAGTGAGGAGGATGGCGATCCGGGTGATCTCCTCCGACGAATGACAAAGCCGACGACCGCAAATGTCCGTCGCCCAAAGGGTTACGCGCCGCTCCCGCTCGGCTGCGCGGTGAGCGCGGCGCAACGTTCCTGGAACGGCTGGGCTGGGAGTTACGCCATCGGCCCCGGGGCGCGTAACGCCGCCCGTGTGACTTTTACCACGGGCTTGTCTATTAATCTGGGTATCCGGGCATTAGGGAGAACCCGGCCCAT
>JAPPLB010000017.1 GCA_028819575.1 Bryobacterales bacterium
CCGGCTTGCGCCTAGTCCTGACGGCCCTCTCACGCACTTCGCCTCGCCGCGTGGTTAGAAATGCAGGTTAATTGTATCCACTTCAACCCTCTCGCATGTGCCTGTTTCCGGGAGGCCTTACGTGCGGGAGCGCCGTGCCACTGCCGGAGCAAGCGCTTCGGTCACTCGGGTTCTGCGCCACTTCAGGCTGCTTGTGCTGGACCGGCATCCTGATCGCCTCCACCGTCGGGGCGGCGCCGGGCCGGGAGCCGGAACCCACAGAATCAGCTCCGGCGCTTGGCCGGCACGACCGTGCGCCTGAGGTTCGTCATGACCGACGCCGACCTCTAGCCTGCATTTCTCACCACCCGACGGCCGAAGCACGCCATACGGCCACCATGACTTCGTTGCGCTTGTTTGCCGTGCTCAACGTACGGTTCAAGTACGCCTGCGCGCGCCAAGCGGCGCGCGCCTCGTCCTGCCGGCCCTCTCACCCACTTCGCCTCGCCGCGTGGTGAAAAATGCAGGCTAGTCGTTGCGTTTCCGTTGAACCGGGATTTCAATCGAGATCACGACGTCCAACCGGATCGGAATTCCCGTTTTATCATCGCGGTCGCCTCGGGAGAGTTGGTGACCCGCAGGTTTTCGGCGTCCCACTCGAGTTTGGCGCCGGTACGGTAGGCAACGGTGCCCAGGTTGACCGCCTCCGAGAGGGGGCCGGAATAGCCGAAGTGGCTGCTCGTCGGGCTCCCTGTCTTGCAGGCGGCGATCCACTCCGCGCGATGGCCCACCTCAGACGTTCGCCGCCATTCCTCGTAATTTTTGTAGGCGGCCATCCACTCGGCGCGACGGCCGATTTCCGCACCGATGGACGGGGGGATGCTTGGCTTGGGCGGCTGGAAGCCCGCGAACTTTTCCGCAGGCCAGAGCATCCGTTGTGGATAATTCGCCAGCAGCATTCCCTCGGTACCCACGAACACCCCCCAGGCCCAGTCGGGGAAGTCGTTTTCGGCAACCACCGGGGGCGGTTGTCCGCCTTGCGTCCAGGTCAGGGTGACCGGCGGCATCTCTCCGCGTGCCGGAAACCGGTAGCGGACATGGATTCGACCGGGAGCCATCTCAGGATGCGGTGGCGGCCCCTCGGCCTCCACCGAGATGGGATAGCGGAGATTCAGAGCCCAGAAGGCCAAATTGAAATAGTGGGTGGCGGTGTTACCGAGACCACCGATGCCGAAATCCCACCAGTACTGCCAGTTGCCGCCGCAACCGCGGGAATAGGTGGGATGATAAGGACGGTAGGGCGCCGTTCCCACGAAGAGATTCCAGTGAAGCCCTTTGGGGACGGGCGGCGTCTCCGTCGGGCGTTCACGCGTGCTGGGTCCCCCGCGGACCCAGATATGGCATTCCTTCACCGCGCCGATGGCTCCGCCACGGATCAACTCGACGATGCGTCGGAAATTGTCCGAGGCGTGGATCTGGGTTCCCAATTGGGTCGCCACCTTCTGTTCGGCGGCGACCTTGGCCAGCATGCGGGCCTCGAAGACCGAGATGGCTCCCGGCTTTTCGCAGTAGACGTGCTTGCCGCGCTGCATCGCCGCAAGACTGGCCGGAGCGTGGGTGTGATCGGGAGTGGTCACTACCACGGCGTCGATCTCCCGGTCCATCTCGTCGAGCATCTGCCGGTAGTCATTGAACTTCTTCGCTTGTCCATAGCGGGCCAAGGCGGTCCCGGGAGGATTCCGGCGCCCTGGAGCCGATGCCTCCTCCGACCGCTCGTCAGTGTCGCAGAGAGCCACGATGTTCTCTCCGGTCATCTCCGGTTGTGACGACGGCTTGACTCTCATACCCCTCGAGAACTCCACGTTCTCACCCGCGAAGTTGGCGAGGTTCCATGCCCCCATCCCGCCGACGCCGACAACGGCGATATTGAGCTTTTCGTTGGCAGGGTAGCCCCAGACCGAACGGCTGTTGGGGAGAATCACCAACCCCGCCGCAGCTCGGCCCGCGGTGCTGAGAAAACGCCGACGCTTCCACTGATTCGTCATTTTTCCTTCTCCTTCAGCATCTGGCTATTGAGTGAGTTCTGGGAGTCCATTATAAGAGTGGCCTGGATTTTGGACAACCCAAAGGTATTCCTGCAATTGTCTTCCTGCGTGACTTTTCACCACGGACTGCCGGCTTCTTCGATGATCTGCCAATGAGACCCGTTTGGCTGTTGAAGAAGATAGAGTGACCTGTTCATCCGCGGGCGTTCGTCTCCGTAATGCCTGCCAGTTTCCGCATTTCCGCTGCGATCGGATGCTCTTGCCAAGGCCACATCCATTTCGTCTTCGGCACGAAGATGATCGTGTCTCCAAATCCGATGTCATGGTCGAAGGTGATGATGATCTCCTTCGTCTTTGGCCAGCGACTCCCTTTTACTTTTGATATCGAGGTCAGCGGCACACTTACTTCGCGCGAGTAGTTGGAGATGACAAGGGTGTCACGGTCAAGGATTACCTTGCGGAGCCGGGAGCAATACCAGCACAGCGAACACGTCACGAGGAGGGTAACACCGAGGAATATCCCGTATTTGTATTTGGCAGGTGCGGCGTCGATGAAAGAGGTGCCGAGCACCCACAATACGAGCAAAAGCAGGGGCAAGACTACCCGGTAGAAAGGCGTGGCTCTCGAAGACAAGACCCGCATTGCCCGTCAGCTTATCTACAGACTTGCCTGGCCGTCAATTTCTCAGCTCAAACAAAGCGGCCATGCCGGCAGGCGGGGAGACGGACCGGCTGTCGGGCGAGGTGCAGTCCCGAATCCGTTAAAGCAGTTCACTGCCTGGCGACGCCGGATGTCGTGAACAAGCGGTAATGGGCGGTCTTTGGTTCATGAAAGGCGTCGCTCGTTCGCGCTCCATGGCGATCAGGACAAGATCATCCTCACCACAAGACGCCGAATACCATGAAACCCGATGCCGTCAGCAAAAGCGCCGCTGAAAGAGCCGGTTGGGCCCACCAGGGGATTCGTCTGCCCGTAGCGAACGGCGAGACAACCATCTCCGGCAGCACCTCGCCTGAGTGGTCCGGCCAAGCGGATGAGCGAGCCGCGGGTCGAGCGTCCTGTTGATCCCAGCCGAGCAGCAGTGAAGCAGCGAGCATCGCCGCCGCAGTGATTCCCACGCTCCACGAATAGGCGGCGAACCTCTCGGTGAACCAGAAAGGCAGCAGACCGGGTTCGTCGGCGCTGCCCCCCAGATTGGATGCCGCCAACCCATAGATTGCGCCGGCTATCAGCCCCACGAGTCCGCTGCGTCGATTCACCGGGGTCAACACTCCCATCAGATAAACGGTCATCAGCGGGGTGACGAACACACTGGTGATGCGCACGAAGAAATCAACGATGTTCGACGAGACGAGGATGAACGGAACGTATGCGAATGACACGGCCACGATCATGATCGTAGCTGCGCGGCTGACCGCCAGATAATGGCTCTCCTTGGCCCCGGTAACTAGAAACCGGCCGTAGATGTCGCGTGTGAAGACGGCCGACAGAGCTGCCCCGATCCCTTCAAATGTACTTACGGCCGAGGCGATCACCCCGGCTACGACGATTCCCTTGACCCCGCTGCCAAGGTACTGATCGACCAGGCGGGGATAGATGACGTCGGGCTGCGCCAATCCGGGCGAGAGCGCCCTTCCGAAAATGCCCAGCGTGGAACTGAAGTAGCCCGACAGAATGATCAGGCCGCTGCCGACGACCACGCTCATCCTCAGGTCCCACATCGAGCGGGCCCCGAACATCTTCATGGTCTGGGTGTGGTTGACGACGAAATACCCCACGGCGATCAAGCACCATCCGATCACCACGACGGCGGCGGGGCTTCTGCCGGCACGCTGTCCGCCCATCCGCAACAGAGTCTCGGCCTGGGCGGCTCCTTCCTGCCTCACCAGAGCCTCGGTGGCGCCTTGGAGACCTCCGACTTGCTGCCAGATGGCGAGCCATAGCACGAAGATCGCCGATAACATCATCGCGCTCAGCAAGACATCCGCCGCGGCGACGGTTTTCAAGCCGCCCCAAGCTGAATACAGGGTTGTCCCGGCGGCGACGAGCACGACCAGCAACCAGGCGGTTTGCGAGTCAAGATGAACCACCTCGGTAAAGATGAGGTGCAAGGCGACGGCGACGACGGCCAAGGCACTTGTTCGGTACTGGATCTGGACCAGTGCGCTGATGACTCGCATGCCGGGTCCGTAGCGGCCTTCGAGATACTCGGCGTTGGTGAACAGCCCCGTGCGATACATCGTCGGCACGACGAGAAAGGCCGCGATCACGCCGCCCACGCCGACACCGAAGATGAGTCCGCTGATCATCACCAGGCCGTCCTTGTAGGTGGCGCCGTTCATGGCGATGTACTCGCCGCCATCGACGCTTGTGGCGAACATGGATACGCCGACCATCCAGAATGGCAGTGTGCGGCCCCCGAGGAACCAGTCCACGTTGGTCCTGGTTTTGAGCGAGCGGTTTCCCGCAAAGCCGAAGACCAGCAACATCAGGCCTGCGACGATAGCCCAGTCGAGATTCGTCATCACCTGTTCGGTAGGCCCGAAAGCACACTAACCTGCATTTCTCACCACCCGACGGTCGAAGCACGCGATACGGCCGCCAGGACTTCGTTGCGCTTGCTTGCCGTGCTCAACGTACTGTTCAAGTACGCCTGTGCGCGCCAAGCGGCTCGCGCCTCGTCCTGACGGCCCTCTCACGCACTTCGCCTCGCCACGTGGTGAGAAATGCAGGCTAAGTTCCCTTACAGCAATGGCGGCCATCGCATCGTGTGAGTTGGGTGGAGGTGTGCGGGCTAGGCGCGGTTGCCGCTGCCCCAGGCGGAGGTAAACAGTTCCCCCTCGATGAAGCGATGGGGCCGGAAGGCGTGGATATCGATCTCCGGTTCTTGCCCGGCGATCATCTTGCTCAGCGACTCCGCGATCGGCGGTCCCAGCTTGAAGCCGTGCCCGCTGCCCCCGAACGCCGCATAGTAGCCCTCCAGGCCCGGCTCGGGGCCGATCAGCGGATGCCAGTCATCCGTCACCGTATACATCGAGGCCCAGCCCTTCACGTACTCCTGCTCCCGCAGCGCCGGCATCCTTTCAAACACCCCCTTCTCGATGCGGCTCCGCTGGGCGTCGTCGATCATCGGATCGTAGTCGTCGATGTCGAGCGGCTCGATCTCCTTGGGCGGTCCCAGCCCGGCCAGCACCTGGTCGTCGCCGTGCGGCCGCAGGTAGACCTGCAGGTTGGGGTCGGCAATCACCGGGAAGCTGCCACAGCCCGGTGGCCGCCGCAGGACAAGATCGGTCTCGCGGCTCCAGCGCAATGAATAGTTCAACCCCACCGTCAGCCCCAACTCGCGCCCCCAGCCGCCCGCGGCGTTGACCGCGACCCCGGTTGCGATCGTCCCCTGATCGGTCTCGACGCCAGTGACCCGCTCTCCCTGCAAACAGATGCGCGTCGCCCGCACGCCCTCGTAGGCCCGCAGGCCCCAGTCCTTCGCGCGGCCCACCAGGTTCGCCGTGGTCTTGACCGGATTGACGTATCCGGAAAGCGGCTCGTAGATCCCGAACCGCACGTCGTCGACGTTGAGCAGCGGCGCCAGCTCCTGCACCTGGGCGCGCGTGACCCGCTCCGCCAGCACCCCCGCCGGCCGCTCGATCGCCAGCAACTGCTCGCCCGTCGCAGCCGCCTTCTCCGCAAAGATGCAGCAATAGCCGGTGCGCCGGAACTCGCAGTCGCCCCCCAACTCCTGCTCGGCGTTCTCGAACATCTCCCGCGCCCGCAACGCCAGCCGCAAGGTCAGCGGGTTGGAGTAGAACGTTCGCACGATCGCCGCCGAGTGGCCCGTGCTCACCGCCGCCAGCTTGCTCTTCTCCAGCAGCACCACCTTGCCGAATTGCTGCTTGGCCAGAAAATGGGCCGTGGCCGCTCCCATGATGCCGCCGCCGATCACGACGGCGTCCGCAGTCTTGTCCATGCCTCAGTTCCTTTCCGCCGGCCGCCCCGGCGAGGCCGCCGGCTCCGGAGGGGTCAAGTCGGGCCGGTAGCCCAGCTTCGCAAATCGTTGGAACAGTTCCCGGACGCTCGACCCGAATAGAATCACGCCGCGGCGTACCCTCGCTTCCCCCGGCTCCAGGTCCCTGAAAAACGGAGCCGAGTGCATGCAGTGGCGGCTGTCGGCGTCCGCAGCACCGACCGCCACGGGGAATTGCATCCTCCAGATCGCCTCGCTCCGCCCGCGCCGGTTGCCGCAGCGCACGAGACATTGTACACTGCCCGCTGATAACTAGCCGGAACAGGGGAACATGGCACTGCAGGCAGGCTTCGGGCGCACGCTGATCAATCCCCCCTCGCATATCCCGGCCGGGACCTGGATGGCCCAGAAGCACGTTCGGGCCTCCGGTCTCGACATGGATCTGCGGGCCACCGCGCTCGTCCTCAGCGACGGTCCCCTGTCGGTTGCGATCATCGACCTGGACCTGTGTTTCCTCTCCGATACGCAGGCTGCCGCGCTCCGACAAGCGGTTCACGAGAGCACCGGTATTGCGCCCGATCGTGTTCTGCCGTTCTGCAGCCACACCCACGCCGGACCCGTGATCCTGGAAACCTACCGGGGAGAAGGTGAGGACCAGGTCAACAACTATGTGCGGCTGCTTCCTGATCTGGCGGCGGGCGCCGCGGTGCAGGCCGTACAGTCGCAACAGCCTGTCCGCGTCGAGGCGGGCTGCGGTCACTCCGACATCGGTGTCAACCGCGACCTGCTCCTGCCGGATGGGCGCATGATCACGGGTTGCAACCCGGACGGTTTCCGTGACCGCGAAGTCGGCGTCATTCGGTTCGACAGCCTTGACGGCGAGCCGGTGGGGTCGATTGTCAACTATGCCTGCCATCCAACGGTGCTCGGACCGGGCAACACGCTGGTCAGCCCGGATTATCCCGGCAGCACCCGGCAGATCGTCGAGCAGCTAACCGGGGCTCCCTGTTTGTTCCTGCAGGGCGCCGCCGGAAACATGGGACCGGTGGAGACCTTTGTCGATGACGCCGCCGTGGCCCGGCGGCTGGGCACACGCCTGGGGCTCGAGGCGGCTCGTGTCTTTCTCACGCTGGACACCCGCCCCGTCGAGAGGCGTCTGAAGGATGTCACCGCCTCGGGTGCTCAGCTCGCGCGGTACGAGGACGTGCCGATCGACGCGCCACCGCCGCGTCTGAAACTTGCCAGCGCGTACGTGGACTTGCCGGTGCGTTCGCCGTTGGCGGATGTCTACGAAAGCGCACCGGAGCAGTTGACCGCGTGGAACGCCCGACTTTCGGAGTTGCAAGGCGGCAACGGAGCAGCCGCCGATATCGCCGTCGCGCTACAGCAGGTGACGCGCCTCGCGCTTCGGGCGGACCGCATGGAGCGCTACCGCTCGCAGCAGAGTCTGGGAGTGGAGACGCAAGCGGTCTCCATGGGCGGCGCCGCCCTGGTCGCCGTCGCCGGAGAGCCCTACTGTGAAATCGGCGTTGCGGTCAAGAAGAAATCGCCTTTCCCGAACAAGACGCTGGTGGCCGGTTATCTCGGCGGCGACATGATGTACATTCCTACCGCCGACATCTTCGCCTGTGACCCGCCTCCCATGGAAGTCGACAACTCACCCTACACCCCGGAAGCGGAAAAGATCGTCACCGGCCACCTCATCCGCCTGCTGGAAAGTCTGTGACCTCCGAGCCAACGCAGCCGCAGCCCGCAGCCAGGGGGGCGGGTTTCAGCTACACGCAGTGGTTGGTGGCGTCTCTGCTGTTCGCCATGGTGTTCCTGAACTACCTGGACCGCCAAGTGCTTTCCGTGCTGGCGCCGATCATGCGGGACGAGATTGGTTTGAGCCAAACCGATTACGCCTGGGCGGTGAACGCTTTCCTGCTGTCGTACGCAGTCATGTACTTCGGCTCGGGGATGATCATCGATCGAATCGGATCCCGCAAGGGATTGACGCTGTTCGTGGCTCTTTGGTCACTGGCGAGCGCCTTGCACGCCGCCGTGCGAGGTTTCCTTGAACTGGCTCTTGTCCGCTTTCTTCTGGGAGTGACCCAACCCGGGGGTTGGACCGGAGCGGTCAAGACAGTGTCGGAACGTTTTGACGCCCTCCAGCGGGCCATTGCGACCGGCATCTTCAGCACCGGGGCCAGCATCGCCACGATGGTGTCGCCGCCGCTGGTGGTCTATCTGCGCAACCGCTTCGGCTGGCGGATGGCATTCCTGATTCCGAGTTGCGCCGGCTTTCTGTGGTTGCCGTTGTGGCTCATGGTGACACGGCGACGGGCGTTGCACCCCGCCGCGAAAGACCGCGGCGCCGGCCTCAGCTTCGCCCAACTCGGGCTGTTGCGGGACCGCCGCGTCCTGGCCTACGTGCTGGCTCGCTTCTTCGGAGATTTTTCCGGCTACTTTCCGCTGTTCTGGATGCCGGATTATCTAACCAGCCACAAGGGATTCAGTCTAAACAAGATGGGCCGGCTGGCCTGGATTCCGTTTTTCTTCAACATCCTCGGGCCGCTCTTCGGAGGGGTCGCGTCCAATCGTCTGATCCGCCGAGGCAATCCCATCGTGTTTTCGAGAAAGGTGACCATGACGCTGGCGGCGGTCCTGGTGGCGACCGGAGCGCTGTTCAACGGGGTCACCAGCACCGTGGGCATTCTCGCGGCGCTGAGTGTGTCGACGTTCGGGGTGGGTGTATGGGCGGGCAACCTGCACACCTTGCCCGGCGACGCCTTTCCGCGCAACATCGTAGCGACAGTGCACGGCCTGGCGGGATCGGCGGGGGCCGTCGGAGGCATGCTGTTCAACACAATGGTGGGCTACTGGAGCGCGGCCGGTTCGTATGCATCCGTCTTCACTTTGTGGGCGTTACTCGAACCGCTGGGGCTGATCGGCATGTGGCTGTGGTTGTCCGAACCCGCTGACGGCAATGGCGATCCAACGGATTCGCAACCCATCGAGGGCGACCATGCCTAGCCTGCATTTCTCACCACTCGACGGCCCAAGCACGCGATACGATCGCCAGGACTTCGTTGCGCTTGCTTGCCGTGCTCGACGTACTGTTCAAGTACGCCTGCGCGCGCCAAGCGGCGCGCGCCTCGTCCTGACGGCCCTCTCACGCACTTCGTCTCGCCACGTGGTAAGAAATGCAGGCTAGTGAATCCGACGTTGACCCGATCCTCTTCGAGGTCATCCGTAACGCATTGGTCGAGGCAACCGAAGAGATGTCGGTCTCGCTGCAGAGGACGGCCTACTCGACCAACATCAAGACACGACTTGATTACTCTTGTGCGTTCGTCGATGCCCAAGGCCGCATGGTGGCGCAGGCATTCTGTCAGCCCGCCCACCTGGTGACGATCGGGCGCCTCGTTCCGCGCGCCGTGGCGGAGTACGGCCCGGAGAACCTGCGCCCGGGCGACGGCCTGTTGGTCAATGACCCGCACCGCCAGGCAAGCCATCTCAACGACGTTTTCCTGGTCTCACCTTTTTTCTACGGGTCGGATCTGGTCGGCTACGTCGCCAACACCTGTCATCACGTGGATGTCGGGGGCGGGGCGCCGGCCAGCATCGGCGTCTTCCGGGAAATCTACCAGGAAGGGTTTATTCTTCCGGTCGTGAAGCTTCTCGACCGCGGTGAGATCGTGCCCGACATCCTGAAGATGTTTCTCGCGAATGTGCGGGCCGGCAAGGAAGTCGCGGGAGACCTGCGCGCGCAGGTCGCAGCGAACAGGATCGGCATTCGTCGCCTGACCTACTTGATCGACCGTCACGGCATTGACACCGTCAGGCTGCACATCGACAGGCTGATCGAGTACACCGAGCAGCGGACCCGCGACGTGGTCCGCAAGCTGCCGCAGGGAACTTGGGAGGCGGAAGGCTTGCTGGACAACGATGGGGTCACCGACCGGCCCGTGCACTTGCAGGCCCGCGTCACGATTGCGGCTGATGACGTCACGTTTGACTTCACGGGAACGGACTTGCAGAGACCGGCCCCGATGAACTGCAACCTGACGCAGACGTTCACGGCCTGCGTGTACGTGCTGAAGTGCCTTGCGGACCCCGACATCCCCTTGAATGAAGGCTTCTATCGCCCGATCCAGGTGATCGCTCCCGCCGGATCGGCGGTGAATCCGCATCCGCCCACGGCCATCGTGGGAGGTTGGGAGGTGAACGCACGCTTGTGCGAGGTGCTCTTCAAGGCCCTCTCCACGCCCCTGCCGGACAGAGTTCCGGCCGGCACGAAGGGCATGATCTGCCAGATCGGCTTCGGAGGGCGCGACCCGCGCAGCGGCGAGTACTACTGCTTTTATGAGACCATGGCCGGCGGCTACGGCGGCCGCCACGGTTCGGACGGACCCGACGCCGTGCAGACCCACGTCCAGAACACGCAGAATGCCCCCGTCGAAGAGACGGAGCGCAACTATCCGGTGCGCATCAATCAATACAGCCTGCTGGCTGACTCCGAAGGCGCGGGCCGTTTTCGCGGCGGGCTGGGGCTGCGCCGGGAATACGAGTTCGTCGGTCACGAGCCGCTATTCACGATCCTGGCCGACCGCACGCGATTTCCACCGTGGGGACTTTTTCAAGGGCAAGACGGCCGGCGGGCGAGCTATGCGCTGCTCACGAACGGCTCGGAAACAGATCTGGGTTCGAAGGCTACGGTGACCGTGCCGGAGGGGAGCGTGGTTCGCATGGAGACCTGCGGCGGCGGCGGATACGGCCCGCCGTGGGAACGGGACCCCGAGCTTGTGCTGCGGGACGTACAACAGCGCAAGGTGAGCGTTGCACGCGCCAGAGACGACTACGCGGTAGCCGTCGACCCCGCTCACGGAGCCATTGATCCCAACGAAACAGAATACTTACGGAGCCAACGCCGATGCGGTTCGACACGATCCTGTTCGAAGTAATTCGCAACGCCCTGGTCGAGGCGACCGAGGAGATGTCGGTCTCTCTGCAACGGACGGCCTACTCGACCAACATCAAGACCCGGCTGGACTACTCCTGCGCCTTTGTGGACGCCCAGGGGCGCATGGTGGCCCAGGCGTTCTGCCAGCCCGCCCATCTGGTGACGATCGGGCGCCTCGTTCCACGCGCCGTGGCGGAGTACGGCCAGGAGAACCTGGGGCCGGGCGACGCCTTGCTGGTCAACGACCCGCACCGCCAGGCCAGCCACCTCAACGATATCTTTCTGATCACTCCCTTCTACTTCGAAGAAGAGTTGATCGGTTATGTGGCCAACACCTGCCACCACGTCGATGTCGGCGGCGGGGCGCCGGCCAGCGTCGGCGCCTTTCGGGAGATATATCAGGAAGGCGTGGTGCTGCCCGTCGTGAAGTTGCTGTCGCGCGGAGAGGTCGTCGCAGACATCTTGAAGATGCTTCTCGCCAACGTGCGCGCCAAAAAGGAGGTCGCCGGCGACCTGCGCGCGCAGGTCGCCGCCAACGACATCGGCATCCGCCGCCTGACGCACCTGATCAAGCGTTACGGCACCGCGACGTTGCGGTTCTACATCGACAAGCTCATCGAATACAGCGAGCAGCGAACCCGCGCCGAAGTCCGCAATCTTCCGGAGGGCACCTTCAAAGCCGAAGGTTGCCTCGACGACGATGGCGTCAGCGGCGAGCCGGTGCGGTTCAAGGCGCGCGTGGACGTCATGGGAGATCGCGTGCGCTTCGACTTCAGCGGCACCGACGCGCAACGAGCGGCACCGATGAACTGCAACCTGACGCAGACGTTCACCGCATGCGTCTACGTGCTGAAGTGTCTCATCGACCCCGACATCCCCCTCAACGAGGGCTTTTATCAGCCGATCGAGGTTGTCGCGCCGAAGGGCCTGGCGGTCAACCCGCGGCCGCCCACCGCGATCGTCGGCGGCTGGGAAGTGTGCTCGCGCCTCTGTGACATTCTTTTCAAAGCTTTCTCCGACGCGCTGCCGGAGAAGGTGCCGGCGGGCACCAAGGCGATGATCTGCCACGCCGGATTTGGAGGCCGCGACCCACGCAACGGAGAATACTACTGTTTCCTGGAGACGCTGGCGGGGGGGTACGGCGCCCGCTGGAGCTCGGACGGACCCGACGCCGTGCAAACCCATGCGCAGAATACCCAGAATGCTCCCGTCGAGGAGACCGAGCGTAACTACCCCGTTCGCATCCCGCGCTACAGCCTGGTGGAGGACTCGGAAGGGCCGGGCCGCTTTCGCGGCGGGCTCGGGCTGTGCCGCGAATACACCTTCGTCGATCACGAGCCGCTGTTCACGATCCTGGCCGACCGCGCCCGGTTTCCGCCCTGGGGACTGTTTGGCGGAGAAGAGGGCTTACGGGCCAGATACTCCCTGGTTTCCAACGGGGTGGAACGGGAAATCGGTTCGAAGACGACCGTGACCGTAGCGCAGGGCGATTTGCTACGCATGGAAACCTGCGGCGGAGGCGGGTACGGTCCGCCTTGGGAAAGGGACCCCATGCTTGTGCTCGGCGACGTGCGCGAGCGCAAAATCAGCGTGACCCGGGCCAGGGAGCGTTATGGCGTCGCGATCGATCCACAGCTTCTCCGCGTCGATGAGCGCGAGACGGCGGAACTGCGCAGCGAGCTGAAGCGGAATGCATCTGACGATGCATAGCTCCCAGCCTGCATTTCTCACCACCCGACGGTCGAAGCACGCGAAAAAAGGCCGTGATTCGTGTCTCGTGATTCGTGAAAACCATGGGAGGGGGCCAAGCCTGCATGTCTCACCACCCGACGGTCGAAGAACGCGGTATGACCGCCATGACTTCGTTGCGCTTGCTTGCCGTGCTCGATGTACTG
>JAPPLB010000084.1 GCA_028819575.1 Bryobacterales bacterium
GAACCGTACGTTGAGCACGGCAAGCAAGCGCAACGAAGTCCTGGCGGTCGTATCGTGTGCTTCGACCGTCGGGTGGTGAGAAAGGCAGGCTAAGCACGTGTTCTCGAAATTCGTTCATCCGCCAATCGCATTTTGACCGCTCCGCACCGAGGCGAACGTCACGACGATATTCTGCCGGGACTGCGGCATCTGACGATCAAACGCGCAATCTACTGGTTTGATGTTCACGAGGAAAGGGAGACCATACGCATCCTGGCAGTGTTCTTCGGCGGACAGGATCACGTCCGTCACATGCTGGCTCGACTCATCGATAGCTGACGAGGCACGTTCCTGCCGCTTGCTCCTCGAGCCCGCAAGGTCAGTGAGAGATTCCGCGCTGTCCAGAGCCGAACTGGACTTGCTGATTGCGTAGTTGCCGCAACGGACCTCCGAGACACCGACAACTTGTCGAGACCGCTGCGCTACGAGACCTTCGCTACGCTACCGCATGGTCGAGTGGCCGTCGTCGTGGCGGTACTGCTGATGGCAGCCTTCGCAGGCGAAATAGATGCCTTCGCCGGAATCGAAGACGGCGGCGGCGTCCTTGTTCCGGGCGGCCTCCAAGGCAACGGAGGCGGCATCGACGAGCGCCCGGGCTCTTTCCATCCAGTCTCCGGTGTCCTTGGCGCGGCCTTCGATCATGAGCAGATTGCCCGCTTCGGTCAGGGTCAGGGCGCTTCTCTCGACGGCTTCCCACTCTTGATCGTTTCGCGGGAAGATCTCTTCGGTTCCTTCGTAGGAAATGATCGTCCCGACGGACTTCCATACGATCTCGGCGTTGGGGTAGACGACATCGTGCATGAGCTGATGCACGGAGGCGACCGGCTTGAACGGGGGCAGGGAAGCGCCGCCGCCGGCCAAGCCGTTTTGCTCGCTCCCCTGACAGGCGCCCAGCAGCAACAAGGCGGCGAGGGCCATGGCGAAAGCAGCTCTCCAGGAGTGGGAATCTTCCCATGGACCTGCTCGCCGCTCCTGCCGCCTCTGTTCGGTCATCTCGTCAGCGGTTCTCGCTCGCGGCTTCGCGGGCTGTCTTCTGTTTTGCGCGCGGAGCATCGCGACGTTCGTCCGCAGCACCCACGTAGAAACCCGACAGGGGTTCGTGTTGCTTCCGATCCCGATTCGATTGCCCTTGGGATCGTACCAGAACCGCCTGAGTCACGGAGACGCCTTCGCCGTCTCCTCAGCACGCTGGCGGCCACGGTAGCATTTTGATAGATTCTTCGACAGTTCTCCGGATGCCGCTGGATAACGGCTGCGGCCGTGATTCTGCACTGAGCGGGAGGGCGCCCGACGATGGCTTTTCTTCCCTTCCTGGAGTGGCTCGAGAGCACTTCCGGGAGCATTGCGATCCGGGAATCGATCCTGTTCTATCCACTCGTCGAGACGACCCATGTACTGACACTGTGCCTGTTCCTGGGACTGACGGCCCTGTGGGACCTGCGCCTGCTGGGGCTGGCGATGCGGCGCGTGCCGGTCTCGGAGGTCGGCGGGCGTCTGTTGCCGTGGGCCGTGGCGGGCTTCGCGCTGATGGTCGTCAGCGGAGGGCTGCTGTTCTATTCCGGTCCGCTACGGGCGGCGCAGAACATCTTCTTTCAGGTGAAGATGGTGATGATCGTGCTGGCGTGCCTGAATGCGCTCGTCTTTCACAAGACGGTGTACCGCCGGGTGGAGGTCTGGGACCGCGAAGCCGTCATTCCGTTGCAGGCCAGGGCGGCGGGCTTTCTGTCGTTGGTGCTGTGGGCGGGCGTCGTCGTCGCCGGCCGGATGCAGGCGTACAACTGGTTCGACTAGAGGGGCTGATCGGTGTCGTTGTTGTCTTTCTTCGAGTGGTGTGAAGACACGGCGGTGGGTCACGCGATCCGCGACTCGCTGTGGCTCTTCCCCGTCATCGAGTCGGTGCATCTGCTGGCCCTGGCCTTGATCGGCGGAGCCATTCTGCTGGTGGACCTGCGTCTGCTCGGCCTGGGATTGCGGTCGCAGCCTGTTGCGCAATTGGCTCGGGACGCCCAGCCGTGGCTGATCGGAGGTCTTGTCGTGATGCTGTCGACGGGAGTGCTGTTGTTCCTGTCGGAGTCCATCAAGTGCTACTACAGTCCGCCGTTCTGGAACAAGATGACGTTCCTTCTGCTGGCGCTGCTGTTTACCTCCACGGTGCGCCGCAAGGTAGCCGCGGCCTCCGAGACGAGCATGCGACCGCTCTGGGGCAAGCTCGTCGCCCTGGTCTCACTGGCGCTGTGGTTCGGCGTGGGGTTCTCGGGGCGTTGGATCGCGTTCTACTGAAACCGTATTCCGCGAAATTGTTGGCAGCGCTAGCGATTCGGCTCCCTGGGGTCGGATCCATCCCGCGGCGCGCCCGTGCCGGAGGAGCCCAGAAAGAGTTTTCGCCCGTCGGGAAACGTAAGATCCCTGCCGTTGGCCTTCATCGATCCGTCCTTCGCCTGATAACCATCGACGACGATCTCGGTGCCCGGCAGCAGGGATTTCTTCGTAAATCCTCTGCGGAGCAAGGTGTTCGGGGTGCCGCCTTCGATCATCCACTTTTCCACGTTGCCGTTGCCGCGTTTCACGTCGATGTGGATCCAGGCATGGGGATTGATCCACTCCATTTTCGTAACCGTGCCCTGCAGCTTGACGGGCTTGTTGGCGTCGAATTCCGCGGAAAAAGCATGATGCGCCCACACCGGCGTGGCGATCAGAAACACACCGAGAGCCGCCGCCAAGGCTGATTCCGTTCGCATCGCACTTACCTCCCTGGGGTGAAGTGTAGCGCATTGCTCGATGGGGAGACGGGCCCGCCTTCAGCCGTCGCCGGTCGTATCCCCCGACCGCTTGCAGACTGCTCGGCCGGCCGGCAAGGCAGGCGCTTCCGAAGGCGGACAGGCTCAACGCATGATGCGCCGATGCGGCTCGACAGGCAACACGCTTCGAAATATACTGGTTGTGAATGCCGCCCCGGGCGGGATGCGCACTCACAGCGCACCCGCTGAACCAGTGACCGACTCACCCAGGCGAAGACCGACCTCGGCAGGGCCGCTGTTGACGGCGTCGCTGCTGGCGCTGCTGTCTTCCTCCGTCGTTGCCGGCTCCGAGGGCGCCGACTTTTTCGAGACCCGCATCCGTCCGTTGCTGGCGAAGAACTGTTTCGCCTGCCATACCGATACCCAAATGGGCGGCCTGCGGCTCGACGCCCGCCAGAACATCTTGAAGGGCGGCTCGCGCGGCCCCGCCATCAAGCCCGGCAGCCCGCAGGACAGCCTGCTGATCCAGGCGGTGACGCAATCCCATCCCGAGCTGAAGATGCCGCCTCAGGGCAAGCTCACGCCCGAACAGATCGAGGACCTGCAGGCGTGGATTCGCGACGGGGCCGTCTGGCCTGAAGCGCAAGCGGCCATGGCGGAGCAGGAGCCCGAACTGGAATACGTCATCCGGCCCGAGTATCGCGAGTTCTGGTCGTTTCAGCCGGTCCGGAAGCCCGAAACTCCGGGCCTTGACGGCGATACCTGGAGCCGCACGGACCTGGACCGGTTCATTCTGGAGCAACTCGAGCAACAGGGTCTGCGTCCCGGAAAGCGGGCATCGAAGCGCATGCTCATTCGGCGCGCCACGCTGGACCTGACCGGGCTGCCGCCAACGCCGAAGGAAGTGGACGACTTCGTCACCGACTCGTCCCCGGACGCCTTCGCCAAGGTGGTCGATCGACTGCTCGACTCGCCTCACTACGGCGAACGCTGGGGGCGGTACTGGCTCGATCTGGCCCGCTACGGTGCGGGCGTATCGTCGGCGAGCAGAGATTCGCCCTATCCCCATGCCTACCGCTACCGGGACTGGGTCATCGATGCGTTCAATCGCGACATGCCGTATGTCCGCTTCGTCAAGGCGCAACTCGCCGCCGATCTGTTCCCCGAAGACGAGCGCGTGGACCTGTTGCCGGCGTTGGGCTTCCATGCCCTCA
This sequence comes from Bryobacterales bacterium, assembly GCA_028819575.1. Lineage (GTDB taxonomy): Bacteria > Acidobacteriota > Terriglobia > Bryobacterales > UBA6623 > JAPPLB01. Next base: position 3,992 of record JAPPLB010000084.1, read on the forward strand.
GCAACCATGACGTCGATCGGGTCGATGTGACGGGGCGGGTCTTCATGGGGCTGACTCTTGGCTGCGCCCAATGCCACGACCACAAGTACGATCCGATTCCCACAAAGGATTTCTATTCCTTGCAGGGGGTCTTTTCCAACTCCAGGAAGCATCAGTACCCACTGGCTTCCGACCAGGTCGTGCAGGCCTACAAAGACGCCAAGAAGCGGGCCGATGACAAGAAGATCGAGATCGACGAGTTTCTCAAGCGAGTCACCGATCAGTTGATCGATATTTTCATGACTCAGACGGCCGACTACATGACAGCCGCTTGGCGTGTGATGGAGGGCGGGGAAGAAACCGGCAGCGTTGCTCGGGAAACGTCGTTGGACGAAGAGATCCTCAAGAAGTGGGTCGCCTACCTCAACGAGACGGACCGCGATCACCCCTTTCTCGACGAGTGGGATCAGAACCGGCGTGGGGCCACTCCGGAGCGCACCCGCGAGATGGCCGAGCGATTCCAGGAGACGCTGCTGGCGATCCACAAGGAAAAGCGCGAGATGGACGATGTCACTTATGTCCGCCTCGGCGGCGCCAAGGGCGCCCGGAATCAGGGCAATCGCACCAGGACGCCCGTCGAGTTCATCGATCCAATCAAGTACTACCTGTGGGAGGACGTGGCCATAGGGCCGCATTACCGGGCCGGTCTCCAACAACCGGGAGGGGTTTACTTCCTGGAGCCCGACGGGATCGAACGGATGCTGAGCCCGGCTTGGATCCGGTACATCGATCGACAGGAAGCGGAGTTGAAAGCGCTCGAGGAGGCCGTCCCGCCGCTCTACCCGTACATCCACGGCTACCGCGATTCGGATGAGCCGAAAGATCTGCAGGTAGCGATCAGAGGAGACAAGAAAAACCTGGGCCCGGTGGCCCCACGGCGCTTCTTGCGCATCCTGAGTCGAGGTGAACCGAAGCCGTTCGCACAGGGGAGCGGCCGCTGGGAATTGGCCGCCGCCATTGCCTCACCCGACAACCCCCTGACGGCGCGTGTGATGGTCAATCGCATCTGGCAGCATCACTTCGGCCGCGGCATCGTCACCTCCGCGAGCAACTTCGGGCGTCTCGGGGAACGCCCGACCCACCCGGAGCTGCTCGATTACCTGGCGGCGCGGTTCGTCGAGAGCGGCTGGTCGGTGAAGAGCATCCACCGCGAGATGATGATGTCGGCCACGTATCAGCTCAGCTCGAGGATGATCGAGCGGAACTATGAGAAAGACGCGGAGAATCGTTACTACTGGCGTTTCAACATGCGAAAACGTCTCGATGCCGAAGCGCTGCGCGATTCGATGTTGGCCGTTGCTGGAAACCTGGACCGCACGCAGGGCGGCCCGGGCAAACCGCTCGACGACGAGAACCATCGCCGCGCGGTCTATGGTCTGGTGAGCCGCACGCAACCGAACCGCATGCTGACCTTGTTCGATTTTCCCGACGCGAGGAACACCGCCTCCAAACGGAGCGTCACGATGGGCCCGCTGCAGCGCTTGTACTTTCTGAACAACAGCTTCGTCGTTCAACAGGCCGAGCGGCTCGCGGAACGGGTGGAAAAGGAAGCGGGCGCTGACCATGCGCGGCGGATTCGCCGCAGCTACGAGTTGCTGTATGCGAGGCCGGCGACGAACAAAGAGGTCAAGACCGGCCTGAAGTTCCTCAAGAGCGGGGATACGAGTTGGACGCAATACGCGCAGATGCTGCTGGCGTCGAGCGAGTTCACGGCGGTGCGATAGTGACCGAGGGTATCCAGGGGCCGTTGGATTTTCTAGAATAGGAGCGAGCCGAGGGACAAGTGACCCGCCGCGAAGCCATCAAACTCATGGGGGCCGGCTTCGGCGCCGTCGGCCTGGCGCAGGCGCTCCACGCCCGGGAAGGCGGCTTGCTGGCCCCCCGGGCTTCCCACTTTCCTGCCAAAGCGAAGCACGTCATCTTCCTGTATCTCAACGGCGGGCTGTCGCATGTCGACACGTTCGATCCGAAACCCGAGCTGGCCAGGATGGACGGCCAGCCGATGCCGGGGCCGAAGATCAAGACAGACAGCGCCACCGGCGGGTTGATGGCGTCTCCCTTCAAGTTTCGCAACTATGGACAGAGCGGCATCGAGGTCAGTGAGATCTTCCCTCATGTCGGCGGAGTGATCGACGAGTTCTGCGTCATACGTTCGATGTATTCGGAAAGTATCAACCACCTGCCTTCGATGCTGATGATGAACACGGGCCATGCCTTGACAGGAGTCTCGCGGCCGTCGCTCGGTTCCTGGATCACCTATGGACTGGGCAGCGAGAATGCGAATCTTCCGGGGTACGTGGTGCTGTGTCCCGGACATCCGGTCGGGGGTGTGCGTTTGTGGTCGTCGTCGTTTTTGCCGACGTCCTATCAAGGCGTCCACATCCGCAACGAGAAGGAAGACCCGAGCGAGTTCGTCCAGGACATCCGCAATCGCTGGGTAACCCGGCCGCAGCAGGAGAAGCAGCTCGAGTTGCTGTCGAAGCTCAACGATTCTTTCCTCGATCAGATCGATTACGAGCCCGAGATGGAAGCCGCGATCGAGTCGATGGAAGTCGCCTACCGAATGCAGACCGAGCTGCCCGGCGTTTTCGACATCGACAGTGAGCCCGAGCCCGTCCGCCGCCGCTACGGCAAGAGTGATTTCGGGCGGGGCTGCCTGATGGCGCTGCGGCTCGTCGAGCAGGGCGTTCGCATCGTTCAGGTGTACTACGGTGACCGGCAACCGTGGGATAGCCACGACGACATGCTGGACCATCGGCTGCACGCGCGGTTTGCCGATGAGCCGATTGCCGCGCTGGTCGCTGACCTCAAGACCCGGGGCTTGCTCGATGAGACGATCGTCATCCTCGGGACCGAGTTTGGCCGCACGCCGATGATCCAGAACGCCGGTTCAGTAAGAACGGGCCGCGGACGCGACCACAACCCCCCCGGCTACAGCATTCTGCTTGCCGGGGGCGGTTTCAAAGGCGGAATGACGTACGGCGCCACCGATGAGTTCGGCTTCAAGGCGGTCGAGAAGCGGACAAACCCCCACGACCTCCACGCTACCGTGCTGCACTTGCTCGGGCTCGATCACACCAGGCTGACCTACCGATACAGCGGCCGTGACTTCCGGCTGACCGACGTATCCGGCAACATTCTCCACGAGCTCATCGCGTAACCGCGCGATGACGCGCCGCAGCCGCCGGCCCCAGGCGTGCTCCTACTGGTGGTCTTTAAGAAGGAAACGACAGAGAGACCCGTCCCGGAGAGAGGAACAGGCGCAGTTGAGCTACCGCTGGGTTGATGGTTTCTTCGCGGCTTCCTCAGCGGCCTTCTCCTGAGCGCGAGCGCCCCGGAGCATGAGCCCGACCGCTTTATTGCCCTCGTGACAGGCGTACTCGAACATCTGATAGTCCTGATTCCTGTTCAGAGGCATCGCCACCTTCCAGGGCCTGGTATAAGCCTCCGGATCGTCAATGGTGACTTCGTAGCCGATCGTATCCGCGTCGATCAGTGTGAAGCGCTCGACCACGCGCAAGGCCTCGCTGTTGAAGATGCCCTTGATGCGGGCTTTGTCGCTGAAATTGGCGGTATCGACGACCAGCGTATCGCCCTCCCAACGGCCGCGCGAGTCGCCCATCCAGAGACGGATCTTCGGGTCGACGTGCGGACGGCCGTCCAGCGGGATGATGCGGGCGTCGTGGATCATCTCGTAGAGAATCACGACGTAGCCCGGAGTTTGCAGGATCTGATAGGCGTTGTTGTAGGCGGTGGGGAACATCGAACCCGGCACGCCGCGCGTGATGCAGCGGTCCCACAAGTTCATGTACTCGTAGGAGTCGGTGACGCGCGCGCGGTTGTCGTCTCGCTTCGCTTTCGCCTCGGGCCTCACAGGGACCTTCCCATCGGACGGGTCCACCACCAGGGACGTTTGCCGGGTCGAAACGACCCGCGTTCCGGAGTCCATCCAGAACTGGTTGTAAGCGCCAACGCTTCCCGGTGGGGATGAGCCATCGCCGGCAGCCCTCTGTTGCGCGGTTTTCTGTTCCAACCGAGCGGCTTCTTCCGCGCTAAGAACCGTCTTTCCCTGAAGCTCGTCGGGGCGTTCGAAGGGCGTAATGGTCTCGTTCGTCCAGATCCCCTGCAGATCGGGATGGCCCCACGAGGTACGCGGCGGTGTCCAGGCGGCGGGCGCGGCCGTCGCGGCCTGTCCCAGGACGGGCGCCGGCAACAGCGACACGGCAGCGGCCACGGCCGCCGCAACGCTCACTGCCGAGAGAAATCGATGCCCCATCATTGACCTCCCTGCTCTTTGTCCGGCTTCTTGCGGAAGCGTCCGTACATCAACTCTTCGACGAACTCGACGCACTTGAATTCCAGGAGTTGAGCTTTCTCCTCGAGCCGGCGATAGAGGGGCATTTTGATCTTCCAGGGCCGCGTAAAGACTTTCGGGTCTTCGATGACGGCTTCATACAGTAGAGCGTCCGGACTCATCGGGGTGTACCTTTCGAGCACATGCAGGGCTTCGCTGTGGAAGTTTCCCGAGCTGTCGAACCAGGTGTCGGGGACCTGGCTCGTGACGTCGACGACCAGTGTTTCCCCTTCCCAATGGCCGAGCGAGTGTCCCATCCAGGTGTCGATCGGACTCTCGAAGTCCGGACGGTTCATGTAGATGACGCGACTGGCGCTCGCAAACTCGTAGGCGATCAGGATGTGCTCCGTAGTCTGGACGATCTGAAACGGAAAGGGCAGATACGTCGTGCGAGGCACACCGGGCAGATAACACTTGACCACTGGGTCAAGGGTCAACCAGTTCTCGAAGTTCTCTTTCTTTTTCTCCAGCGCCCACGGCTGGTAAGGGACTTCACCGCCCTCGACGATGCCGAGCCCCGCGGGGATTGCGCCGACCGCACCCAATGCGACGATCGGTCCCGGCCGCGCCGCATGACCCTCGATATCCCAATGGGCCGTGCCCAGAGCCTGCCAAATACCGTTGAGGTCGGGTCGGCCGTCCGGGGTGCGCGGGGCCTGGTATTCCGGAGGTGAAGCAGAGACGGAAGTCAGCGCCAGCAAGACGACGGCTGCCACTGTGCTTGCGGCAGTGGTCATGAAGGCTGCCCTCCAGCGATTGTGCATCGAATCGATCTCCCTTCCCGATCGCTGGCCTGAAACACCCTCCCGATCAAGCGGCGTTGATACCGGACCGCACGTTTCCCTCTTGTATGATCCGCACGGACGCGGAGAAAAAACGAGCCGGCGGTTCGCCAGGAGCCCGTCATTAGCCTCTCAATGAGCTGACGTCGACGTATGGGTATTTTAGCCGAGACTCGCTGTGTTGATCTTGGACTGTCTCCGCTCGAGATGAGATGACTGGACCCCTCCGTCGTTCCGGCTTGTCTGCTCGGAGGTCTTGCTTCCGTATCTGAGGCGAGGGTTGCTCGGGCGGGAGGTCAGGGCTCTTCAGGCCCCCCTCCCGACCGGATCCGGTTTCGTGCAAGGCGTCTCGACAGCCCGTGCAGCGCCCTGTTAGGATGAGCAGTCGTTAGGCTCGTAGCTCAGTCTGGTTAGAGCGCTACCTTGACACGGTAGAGGTCGGCGGTTCGAGTCCGCTCGAGCCTACCATTTTCCTTCCGGCAACCACGCCGTTTCCCCCTTCCGCCCGCACTCGTTTCGCCCCTGCCCCAACTGGGTCGGGGCGCCGGCGCACTGACGCAACGCCGTTCCGGTCCACTCTGCTATCGAGGCTCGTGGCGGTTTCCGCTTAGTGGATCGGCGGGCCCGCGTGATCCAGCGAACTGAGGTACAGCAAGGGATTTTCTCGCTTGGGAGAATGCGCGATCAAGTCGTTGATGGCGTATAGCAGGTCTCGGCGGCTGATCTGGCCGGTGAGATGGCCGTCCTGCACGACCGGCACACGGCGCGCCGAGGTTTTTCTGAAGATCTGCGCGATCCGCAGCAGGTCGGTGTCTTCGCTCACCGTAGGCGCCGAGGTATCCATGTACGCCCCGACCTGCGTTCTCTCGGACGCGGGGGCTGAGGCGGCGCCCGTCATCCATTCTCGCCATGCCTCCAGGCGCGAGCGGGGACCGCTGGTGGCTTGCGCCGCGCGCAGCACGTCACGGCGGCTGATCTGGCCGACCAGGGTTTCTCCGCGCAATACAGGGAGCCTTCGGTATTGCGTATCCAGGAATTTCTGCGCCACATCGAGAAGCCCTACATCCTCGGTGATGATTCTTTTCCGGTCGGCATCGATGAACGAGCGGACGCGGCTCGTGGGCATTTGCTGGTAGGCGGCATCGAGCAAGACGGTCATGCTGGCATGTTCCGAGAAGACCCCAAGGAAGCGGCGGCTCCGATCGAGTACGGGCGCGCCGGAGATTCTCCGCTGGAGCAGAAGCGCGATCGCGTCGAACACATCGACATCGGGTGTCAGCGTCACCAGGTTCTTGGCCATGACATCGCCGGCTTTCGGCAGATTGGCGGCGCGGAGCGCATCAGCTCCGGCGGCGTGCCAAGCCGCCATCATCACGCTCAGACAGGGCCGTTCCGAGAAGACGGCGACGTAATGGCCCTTCTCGTCAATCACAGGCGCGCCCGTGAGGTTGTATTTCAGGAGGTTTGACACAGCTTCGAAAACATCAGTTTCCGGCGTGACGGTCACGAGCTTGGTGACCATGATGTCCTTGGCGATCCGTACACGTTTCAACTGGCACCTCCCCTTTCAAGATCCGGTTCCGCCGCCGGGGCCAAACCGAAGGATCCGGGCAAAGGAGCATTCTGCTCAGGCCCGCAGCAGAGAGACCCTCTGGGATACGTTATCTGCCGCAACTGCCGTAAACGAGTGGGTGCTTCTCGCGCCTTGTCAACTCTTCAAGCTTCTCGATTCGCCTCCTCGAATTGGCGGAGGAAGAGGGATTCGAACCCCCGAGCGGCTCACACCGCTAACGGTTTTCAAGACCGCCGCCTTCGACCACTCGGCCATTCCTCCAAGGTAATTGTATCGGATAGTACGAAAGCGCCTTGTGTTGAATCGCTTGCGGTATCCGGCGCCGTCCCTTGCAGCCAGAAACGCAACGTCACGCCGGCCGCGACCAGTAGCCGTGGTAAGAGTCACGCGGGCGGTGTTACGCGTCCCAGCGCCGATGGCGCAATGCCCGGAGATTCCCTTCCTGCGGGCTGTTGATTCTATACGCTGCGGGCAGTAGAATTATTCCGCCATGAGGCACTTGACCCTTTTCTTCACCACGTTCCTTTTGATCGCTGCCGTTGCGCTCGGCCAATCCGAGACGAAGCGGTACCTCTACCTGAGCACACCCGACGGGGCTCAGCAAGAGGGTCGCGCGGACGGCGCCGGGATTCTCATTTTCGATATCGACGACGGGCACAAGCTTGTCCGGCGGATCGATATCCCGATTTTCAGCGAAGGCCTTCGCGGTTTCACGGGCAACCTGAAGACCCACAGCGTCTACTACTCCACGACCAACCGGCGATTGGGGATGTTCGATCTCGAAACGGAGAAGATCGTTTGGGAGAACACCTACGACGGAGGCTGCGACCGCTCATCGATCACGTTGGACGGCAAGAAGGTCTACGCCCCGACGGGATGGTGGTACGCCGGCGCCGATGCCGGTTTCCTCGTGGTCAACGGCGAGACCGGCGAACTGATCAAGCGGCTTCACGTCGGACCGCAGGCACACAACAGCATCGTGAGTCTCGATGGGAAGCGGGTGTATCTCGGCACGCGCACGACGTTGTCGATCTTCGATACGGCGACGGACCAGATGATCCGGCAGATCAAGGACGTCGGTGAGCGCGGCATCTTCCCCTATACGATCAAGAGCAACCAGAAAATCGGCTATGTCTGTCTTGGGAACCATGTGGGTTTCGACGTCGTCGATCTGGAGAAGGGCAAGGCTTTGCATCGGGTGTTCGCGGGAGACGAGAAGATTCCCCATCGGACACATGGCGCCGGGCTCACTCCCGACGAGACCGAACTGTGGATCAGCGACCAGCGCGGCAAGAAGTTGTTCATCTTCGATGCGACGAAGATGCCGCCGGCGCCCAAGGGGCACGTCGATCTGTCTCAGGGCGGCCACGGCTGGGTGGCCTTCAGCCTGGACGGCAAGTATGCCTGGTCCCACACGCCTGATGTCTTTGACGTGAAGACGAAAAAGCTGGTGGCGACGCTTCGGGACGAGAACGGCAAGCCGGTCAGCGGATCGAAGTTCATTGAAGTTCACTTCCGCGACGGCAAGGTCGTCACCATGAGCAACGAATTCGGTCTGGGGCGGAAGTAAAGACCTTCGGCAGGAGAACCGAGGTCGAGCCGCGTTGGTTTTCTCGCAGTGCTTTGCGTGTGCCGCGAAGTGTCTTTGCCCTAGCCTGCATGTCTCACCACGCGGCGAGGCGGAGTGGGTGAGAGGGCCGTCAGGACGAGGCGCGCGCCGCTTGGCGCGCGCAGGCGTACTTGACAGTACGTTGAGCACGGCAAGCAAGCGCAACGAAGTCATGGCGGTCGTATCGCGTGCTTCGACCGTCGGGTGGTGAGAAATGCAGGCTAGG
>JAPPLB010000039.1 GCA_028819575.1 Bryobacterales bacterium
TGCGTGAGAGGGCCGTCAGGACGAGGCGCAAGCCGGGCGGAGGAAAAAGGCGCGCGCAGGCGTACTTGAACAGTACGTCGAGCACGGCAAGCAAGCGTTGCGAAGGAAAAGCGAAGTCATGGCGGTCGTATCGTGTGCTTCGACCGTTGGATGGTGAGAAATGCAGGCTGGATCCGCTCCTCTTGACATAAGTCCTTCCAGCGAACGGTGAGCCCAGCCGTACTCCAGGGTCGTGCGGACTCGTGTGAGTTTCATCACATCCGCACTCTTCGAGTTACGGAGTTGCGCCCTCATCGGAACGCTAATTGCCTCATAGCTACTGTAGATGCGTGCAGTGGCCAATGTTGAGGGTCGATTCAGCCGTCTGAAACGCTGGATTCAGGAGCACTTGTGCCAGGTGCTGCGAGAGAACGCGAGCCCCCTCCGGACTTCGGCGGGCTTGGCGCTGGGAGCGTTCGTGGGCATTGTCCCCAGTTTCTTCGTGGGATCTCCTTTGGCGTTTCTTATTGCGGGCCGCCTGGGCTTGAATCGAGCAGCGGCCGTTGTGGGAACCTTGTTTACAAACCCGGTTACGACCCCGTTCTTCTATTCGATCAGCACCCGCCTTGGTCTGGAAATCCTCGGTCGCCACGATCAGGTCACCGCCGGCGAGGCGCTATCGTCGATGATCCGCCATTACGGCGCGGCGTTCCTTGTTGGCAACGCCGCCTTCGCGTGCGCGTTCGCTATCACTTGCGGTCTGCTCGCCTACGCCTTCCTTTTCTTCCGTAGCGCGCCCCATTCGGCCGATCGCTAAAGCGGCTGTCGGCGAGCACAAGGGGGAAGTTCTTACACGCCCAGGCAGAATATACCTGAAGATCGTTGGTTGGTGCGAGTGTTACGGATGCTCATGCAACTGTCGGCAAGGCGAAGTGCGTGAGAGGGCCGTCAAGACGAGGCACGCGCCGCTTGGTGAGAAATGCAGGCTATCGCCGGGGCGGCTCTTTGTAGTTCTTCCCGCTGCCCTCGTAGCTTGGCCGGTCGGGGGCTTCATCAAGAACCAGCTCGCGCCGGGCATCGAACGCCATGACTTTATTCTGCCGATACGACTTGACGCCCAGATCGATCGCCGTCATCACCTTGTAGCCCATGTCGGCATCGAACACCGGGTCTTTGCGGGAGCGAACACAGTCGAGGAAATTGCTGGTGTGATCGTCGTCCATGTCCCGCCTCTCGACGGGGATGAGCACCTCGGGCGCTCCCGTTGCGGCCTCGAACTTCTTGCGGAACTGATGCTCCGGGAACACCGCAAGGCCTCCCGGTACGAACTGAATCGTCCCTTCGTGACCGTAGATGACGGGCGGCATCCACTGGTTGGCCGCCGCCGAGGCCATCGATGCTGACAGTAGTGCGTAGTGGTCTTCGTATTCGATGTTGGTCGAATAGGTGTCAGGGACTTCACGGTCTTTGTGAACGTAGATGCCGCCGTTTGCGCTCACGCGCGTCGGGAAGCCCATTCCGATCGCAAATTCGAGAGGCGCCAGTCGGTGGTAGAAGAGATCGGTTGCGATACCGCCCGAGTAGTCCCAATACTTCCTCCAACGGAAATACCGGTCAGCGTTGAACTCTCGTGCGGGCGCCGGCCCTTGGAAGAGGTTCCAGTCGATGTTCTTCGGTGTTCCTTCCTCGTCGATGCGGTAGTTCCATTCGCCGTACAGGGAATTGCGCGAGTAGGTGTTTTGCGTCCACAACGGCTGACCGATCCAGCCCTTCTCGATGACTTCGCGGGCGCGGTGATACCGTTGCTCTGAAAGATGCTGGCTGCCCACCTGCAAGACTCGCTTGTGCAACCGGACGCGCTTGGCGACCTCCTGAGCTTCGTGAAGCGTGTAGGTCATCGGTTTTTCGAGGTAGACGTCCTTGCCGGAATCGAGAGCATCGAAAGTCATCGGCGCGTGCCAGTGGTCGGGCGAGGAGATGTAGACGGCGTCGACATCCTCTCGGCTCAGCATGTCGAGATATTCGTGATGCACGTCTTTGGGAGCCAGCTTGGCCATCAGGCGAGCTCGTTCTTTCCGCTTCGAGTAGATGTCGCAGACGGCGACGACCTGAACGTCGGCCTGCTCCTGGCTGCGCGCATAAATCCGGCGGAGATGCCCGCGTCCACGCCCTCCCACGCCGATGAACCCGATGTTGATGCGGTCGTTCGCGCCAATCACTCGGTTGGCCGAAGCCGCCGTAGCGGGCCGGGGGACAGCAAGACCCGCCGCGGCCGTGCCTAGAAAGCGGCGTCGTGAGGGTTTCAGTTCTGGCATGGGCATTCTCCTCGTCAGAGTAAAACAGGGTCCATCGTTCACATTATGGCGTAAGGCTAGAGATTATGGAGTGACCTGTCCTCCTTGATGCGGCTCTGCGCATCGTGCTTCTCGTTCGTAAGCGTAACCCGCGAGTCTCGCGGTTGGACAGGCCACTCCATAACGTCTAGGTGGTAGCGAGTTGGCTGAGATGGGCGCCCGGGCCGCCTGACCCTGCGGCATGGCTGCTGTAGACGGGTCTCAGGCCCGGTTCAGACCGGCGGAAAGATGAACGCGTGCGTACCCGCGACGAGGGTGTGCGTTACCGCCGCCGCGACGACGCTTCGATCGGCGTTGTACGCCCTGCCGTAGAACCATCCCGCGAATGCCGCCGCGAGGGCATAGCGCCAATTGGGGAACCCGCGTGAAGAGATGTGGGCCAGTCCGAACAACACGCTCGCCGTGAACTGCGCCCATCGAGGGCGACCCCACGTTGCCACGAGCAGATTCTGAAGGATTCCCCGAAAATACAGTTCCTCGGCCAGAGAGACAGCCGCGTACAACCCCACAATCCGGGCAAGTACGGCAAGTGGGTCACTCCAGGAATCGAACTCGTACGGCGCCCATTTGGCAAATCCGATTCCAAGTGTCAGCGGAATGCCGATCGGAAGAAACAACAGGTAGTTCTTTACCCCCACCTCGAAATCTCTCGCCGATATCCGGAGCTGGAAGTTCGCGCCCTCAAGGCGGCGTAGGGAGAGATAGATGATCGCCCCGAGTGGAATCAGCATCACCTTGCCGAGTGCGTACACGTCCTCCGGGACGTTCCCTCCCGGCGACCGGTAGATTTGCTGGAACATGTCGCTTACTCCGCCAACCATCGGATACGCGAGCAGCAGAAGAACCACAATGTCCTGCCATTGGAAGCGATGTCCCTTCGGCGGAAACCAGACAAACAGGTAGGCCGCCGCAATGCAGAAAGCGAGCAGCCTCACCAATGACTCCACCGAAAAGACGCCGGTCGGGAGAGAGTAGACCAGATAGGGAACGACCGACATGGCGACAAGACAGCCGGCCAGTACCTTCGTCGGCAATCGAGCTTCCAAACGGGAGCGCGCCTCGGGGAAGACCGCGACCAGATACACCGAAAAATGGAGAAGAAATGCCGTCACGATCGGAACGGCCAAGCTGGCGGACACCCCCAGGCGATCGGCGCCGACCGAGCCGCCAATGGCAAGCCCTGCGTTGAGCAGGATGAGAGTTGTCCAGAATGCTCGGAGAGACTTGGTCTCGTGCGGTTGCGGGGTTTCGGGCAAGCACACATCTTAGCGAAGCAGGTTCAAACGGCCTGTTTAAGACGCTTTGATCGTCCTCCCCGCAGCGCGCGTCCATCGCATGCGACTGCAGGAAACGTCCGGCTGGTTTGCTCCGCGCCTGGTGTGAAACTTCCCCTGATCAAGCAGTGTTGACACCGATCCGGATGTTTCCCTCTTGAATGATCCGCACGCGGGCGGAGGAAAACTTACCTGTTCGCATCGTCCGTTAAGATAGTGGGCTCACCTGACTCGACTGCTCCATGACTCCTCCTGTAGTCGAAACCGAGGTTCATCCCGGTTTTTTCTCGCCGGTGTCTCGGCGAGACTTCCTCGATGTTTTCCGCAGTGTACGGAGAAACTCGAACGCCATCTGCTCGCCGCTGAAGACGGAAGACTACGTCATCCAGACCATGGATGACGTCAGTCCACCCAAGTGGCATCTGGCTCATACGACGTGGTTTTTCGAGACGTTTCTTCTGGAACCCCATTTAGCCGGCTACGAGAGTTTCCATCCGCAATACTGCTTTCTCTTTAATTCTTACTACGAAGCCGTTGGGGAACGGCATCCGCGGCCCCGGCGCGGTTTACTGTCACGTCCCACAGTGAGAGAGGTCTACGACTACCGGACGCATGTCGACCGCCACATGGGACAGCTCATCGAGCAGGCCGACGATGCGCTTTGGCATCGAATCGGCCTCTTGGTTGACCTCGGCATCAATCACGAAGAGCAGCACCAGGAGCTGCTGATCACCGACATCAAGCACATCCTTGCGCAGAACCCTTTGCGGCCGGCGTATTCGCCCGGCGTAATCCTCGATCATGCCCGAGAGCCGCAGCGCGATTGGATCACATCCGAGGGCGGGATCGCCGGGATCGGGTTCGAGGGCGCAGGTTTCCACTTCGACAACGAAGGCCCTCGTCATCTCGTCTACCTTCAACCTCACCGCCTCGCCTCGCATTTGGTCACCAATGGGGAGTATCTCGAGTTCATGAAGGCCGGAGGTTACCGAGACGCACGGTACTGGCTCTCCGAAGGCTGGGCCGCCGTCCAGGAGCGTAGCTGGCGTGCTCCGCTGTATTGGGAGAAGGCGGACAATCGATGGTCTGTGATGACGCTCTCGGGAATGCGCGAGATCCGCGAGGAGGAACCGGTCTGCCACGTCAGCTATTTCGAAGCCGACGCCTTCGCCCGCTGGTGCGGCAAGCGTCTCCCGACCGAGGCGGAATGGGAATGCGCGGCATCCTCGGAAGTTTTGGACGGCAACTTCCAGGAGTCGGGCCGCTTCCACCCTGCACCTCCGGAAGAGGAGTCTCGGCAGTTCTTCGGTGATGTCTGGGAATGGACGCTGAGCCCCTATGCGGCGTACCCGGGATTTCAGCCCGCCGAGGGAGCAGTCGGCGAATACAACGGCAAGTTCATGTGCAACCAATACGTGCTGCGAGGAGGTTCATGCGCCACATCGCGTCGTCATATTCGACCCACGTATCGCAACTTCTTTCCGGCCGATGCGCGCTGGCAGTTTTCCGGCATCCGACTCGCCTCCGACTGACGCCCCTACGACTTGCATATCCCTGAAGCCCATGGATCGCTTCGATGGTATCGAGTTCCACGATCACCACCCGGAGGCGAATGATTTCCTCGACGTAGTGCTCCGAGGCCTCACCGACGAACCGAAGTGGATACCGCCCAAGTTCTTCTACGACAAGCGGGGCTCGGAGCTGTTTGAGCGGATTACCCGGCTGAGCGAGTACTATGCCACGCGAACGGAGATCGCGATTCTGAGGGACTGTGCCGGGGAGGTCGCCGGTCTCGTCGGCAGGGATTCGCTGCTGATCGAGTACGGCAGCGGCAGCAGCAATAAAGTGGGCATCCTCCTGGACGCCTTGCAGGGAGACGTCACCTATGTCGCGATCGATATTTCCAGACAACATCTTGTCGAGTCCTGTGAACGACTGGCCGAGTCCTACCCCCGGCTCGAAGTCATCGCAGTATGCGCCGACTACTCGACTCCGTTCCCCCTGCCTGCGCCCAGGCGGGGAATGCCGCAGAATAAGCTGGTCTTCTTCCCAGGCTCCACGATCGGCAACTTCAGCCCCGACCAGGCTGTCTCGTTCCTGGCCAACACGGCGCGCCAGATCGGGACCGGCGGTTCTCTGCTCATTGGCGTCGATCTCAAGAAGGATGAGAAACTTCTCCATGCCGCCTACAACGATTCCGAGCAGGTCACCGCGGCTTTTAATCTGAACCTGCTCGAGCGCATCAACCAGGAGTTCGCCGCCGACTTCGATCTCTCGGCGTTCTCTCACCGCGCTTTCTACAACACCGAGCGCGGACGAATCGAGATGCACATCGTCAGTCTGAAACCCCAGGTCGTATCTCTGAACGGCGCTTCGATTCGCTTCGTCAAGAGCGAAACGATTCACACCGAAAACTCCTATAAATTCAGCATCGGCGAGTTCCAACATCTCGCGAAGCAAAGTGGTTTTGAGCCTGTCAAAGTCTGGACCGACCCGCAGGATCTCTTCAGTCTCCACTATCTGACGGCGCGATGAAAAGCTGCCGCGTTCTGGAAACCGTCTCTTGGTTCCTGGCCTGATGCCCCGGGTGTGACCGCGGCGAGACGTCAAAGTATCTGAGGCTGGCGAGAGGCGAGGCGTCTCCCGGTCGGCTTGTCGAAGTCATTTTCCTGACCGTAGCGCAGGCAGTTCCAATCGACTGATTGCTTCTCTCGCCCCTTCGCCTCTTTTGGTTAAGCCGGATTAGCAGCTACCCTTTCGCAGCTCCCTACCCTCGGCCTGTTCTTGGAGAAACTCGGGCTGGACGTACCCCGAGGACGACTCAAGATATCTCTAAGCTTCGTCTGGGCGCACTGCTTCCATGACAGTGCGGACCAAGCGGAGCCTCCCCTCACCGAACGGTTGGGCGCATGTTCGGTGAGGAACGAGAGGTAGGTCTCGAATGTGGATCAAGCTGGAGAAGGCTGCTCGCCTTCCGATAAGCCGGGCACTCGGTTGGGGGTCTCGGGCCGAATCACCTCTTGCCTGTCGGCATCGATACCTTCCGGGGTTTCCGTGCCGGCGAACGTGGGCAGCTCTCCGCCGTCGATCAGGATCTGGATTTCCTTAGCGTCCAGCACTTCCCTCTCGAGCAAGGCTTCCGCGATGTGCACCAGCACATCCGCATTCTCAGTGATGTGCTGCTTGGCCTGATCGTAGCCTTCTTTGACGAGGTTGCTTACTTCAGCATCGATCCGGATGGCCGTCGCTTCGCTATAGTCGCGGTGTTGCGAGATCTCGCGGCCCAGGAAGATCTGCTCCTCTTTTTTCCCAAAAGTGAGCGGACCCATCGAACTCATACCCCACTCACAGACCATCTGACGCGCCATGGCCGTAGCCTGCTCGATATCGTTCCCGGCCCCGGTGGTCATGAAATCGAGAAACATTTCCTCGGCGATTCTGCCGCCCATGAGGATGGCGAGCCGTGCCTTGAGGAAGTCTTTTTTGTAGGTGTGCTTGTCATCGAGCGGCAACTGCATCGTGACGCCGAGAGCGGATCCCCGCGGGATGATCGTCACTTTGTGCAACGGGTCCGCCTCCGGGATCAGCGCGGCTACAAGAGCATGGCCGGCCTCGTGGTAGGCGGTCGTCCGTTTCTCTTCGTCCGTCAGGATCATCGAACGCCGCTCGGCGCCCATCAAGACCTTGTCCTTGGCCAACTCGAAATCGTTCATCGTGACGACCTTGCGGTTTTGGCGAGCCGCAAACAATGCACCCTCATTGACCAGGTTGGCAAGGTCCGCGCCGGAGAAGCCCGGCGTCCCGCGAGCAAGAACCAGTAAATCGACGTTCTTTGCCAGCGGAACCTTGTGGGTGTGGACCTGCAGAATGCCTTCGCGGCCGCGCACGTCAGGACGATTCACCACAACGCGCCGGTCGAAACGTCCGGGGCGCAGTAGCGCCGGGTCGAGCACGTCGGGCCGGTTCGTGGCGGCAATCAGAATCACGCCCTCGTTGGAATCGAAGCCGTCCATCTCGACGAGTAACTGGTTGAGCGTCTGCTCGCGCTCATCATGGCCGCCGCCCAAGCCGGCGCCGCGGTGACGGCCAACGGCGTCAATCTCGTCAACGAAGATGATGCAGGGAGCATTTTTCTTCCCTTGTTCGAAGAGGTCTCGAACGCGGCTTGCGCCGACCCCGACGAACATCTCGACGAAGTCCGAACCGGAAATCGAGAAGAACGGGGCATTGGCTTCTCCCGCGACGGCGCGAGCCAGCAGCGTTTTTCCGGTTCCTGGTGGTCCGACGAGCAATACGCCCTTCGGAATCCGTCCGCCGAGTTTCTGAAATTTTTGGGGTTCGCGCAGAAACTCGATGATTTCCTGAAGCTCTTCCTTGGCTTCCTCGACGCCCGCTACGTCCTTGAACGTGATTTTCTTCTGCTGACTGGTGAGCAGGCGCGCCCGGCTCTTGCCGAAACTCAGCGCCTTGTTCCCACCGGCCTGCATCTGCCGCATCATGAAGATCCAGAAGCCGAACAGCAGGATGAAAGGAGAAGCGTTGATCAGGAACTGCAGCCACGCTGGCGTGCTCGATCGTTCAAGCTCGATGTTCGCGCCGCTGGCCTCGAGATCTTCGATAATGCCCGGATAGTCCGAGGGCAGTGTCGTCTTTACCTGTGATCCGTCGCCCTTGAGTTTGCCCGAGGCCTGATTCCCGTTGGTGATCTTGACGCTCTCGACGTTTTTGGACAGCACTTCTTTGCGGAACTCCGAGTAGCTGATCTCTTTCTCTCGGACGCTGCTGCCGGTCTGAACAACTCTCCAGAGAAGGATCGCCGTACAAAGCATCACGACCCAGAAGATGGCTGTCTTGACTGTGGAATTCACGTTGCTGCTGCCCTCTCAACCCCCGCCTGCACTGGACTCCTGTTTCATTTGACGCTCGAGCGGCCCGTTCGGTTCTTCGATACGGTTGAACCGTCTTTATCGATCTCGCTGATCTGCAACCAACAGCGGCTATCGTCGCGGGGCTTGCAGTCTTCCGCCACCCCGAAACGGCGAGTCCAGACAATGCGATCCGAATGTTCGCCTTCCGCCGTCGCTATTGCAGGCACAGTCAGAACCGGCCACCCGGCACGCTCCCATACGGGCGTGCGGCTTTCCTGGAAAAGAGCCTTCAGCTTCTTGGAACTCAGCCGCCCCTGAGGACGATAACAATCCCCCGGACGCCAACTGCGCAACCGCAAGGGCCTCGGAACGCTCTCCCAATCAAGAGTTTCAGATCTCTGATCATTATACCCCCGGTCTGCATCGCGCCGGTCGGCGACCCGAAGAACCAGCTTGGTTTTTCCGCCCGGCAGGAGTACGGTTGCCGGCGGTTGGATGGCAAAGTCAAACTCTCGAATACGGTTCTCCGAGGGAGCGGGCTCAAGGCGGATCGTATCGAATGAGCGAACCGCGATCAGGCCGGGGATGTGGATCTCTCCACTGCGGTTCTTCCCGGCCAGGGCGCGCAGTTGCTCGATATGATCCCAGCCGATCCCTTGCAGCGTGCCGCGAGCCGCCTCGATCGCGTGACGAAGAACGCGCCGAGCCATCGCTGCCGGAAGAGCGCTCCATCGCTCGAGCGACAATTCCAGGCCCCCGGACCGCCGCTCCATCACCTGCGAGGCTGTCGCGGAAAGTACTTGTTCCCAGTACGCCTCTTCATCGACAGCCCACTCCGCCGTCCGGGCCAGAACTGCCGGTAGATTGGGGTTCCATTCTCGTTGCAACAGGGGCATCAACTCGTGGCGCAGGCGGTTGCGATCATGTCTCGGGTCGAGGTTGCTCGCGTCTTCCCGCCACTGGATGGAGCGGGCTTCCAGAAAACGCCGAGCCTGCTCTCGGGTCACACCCAGCAAAGGACGAACAATGCCGTCGGCGCGCACGGGCAGCACTCCTGCGAGTCCCGCTGAACCGGAACCGCGAAAGAGCCGAAGCAGGACCGTTTCTGCTTGATCCGAGAGCGTGTGACCTACGGCCACCTTATTGGTCTCGGTGTCACGGATCAAGTGGGTAAACCACTGATATCGGTAGTTCCTCGCCGCTTGCTCCAGGTTTTTGCCATGAATGTCAGCGAACCCCTTCACGTCGAAAGACTTGCTGTAGAACTGCAGTCCCAGACGAGCGCTGAGCGCCGCTACGAACTCCTCGTCTTCGTCAGATTCGTCGCTGCGAAGCTGGTGATTGAAGTGGGCGACGGCCAGCCGGATGCCCAATTCCGGAGCGAGGGCTACCAGCGCGTGCAATAACGCGACGGAATCCGACCCGCCGGAAACCGCGACCGCGACACGATCTCCCGGCGAGAGCATGCCGTGCCTTCTGATCCAGCGTGTGACTTCTTCGAGCACGCCTCCATTGTAGGAGTGCCTCAGGATGCGCATACGCTTGAAGCAGGAGTCAACCTGGGCTGCCTTTCTCACCACGCGGCGAGGTGAAGTGCGTGAGAGGGCCGCCATGACGAGGCGCGAGCCGCTTGGCGCGCACAGGCGTACTTGACGGTACGTCGAGCACGGCAAGCAAGCGCAACGAAGTCATGGCGGTCGTATCGCGTGCTTCGACGGTCGGATGGTGAGAAAGGCGGGCTAGAGCCGAACATCGATTTCGACAGGTTCATCGTAGTCAACGCCTTCTACTTGAAAGCCGAATAAGCCGCTGAACTCCTTGCGGAATCCGGCAAAGTCGGAGATGTCGCTGAGGTTTCGGCTGTCCACTTGTTCCCAGAGATCCATGACGGCATCCTGCACGTCATCGCGCAGCTCCAGGTCGTCGAGTCGTATCAAACGCTGCTCGTCCACCCGCGGTGGTTTATCGGCTGCCAAGTGATCCAGAGCCAGCCGCCGCATCTGTTCCAGGCAGCCTTCGTGGAGATCCTTTTCCTTCATCACTTTGAACAGCAGGCTTAGGTACAGAGGCACTACGGGAATCGCCGCCGAGGCTTGCGTGACGACCGCTTTGTTCACCGATACCCAGGCCCCGCCTCCATATTGAGCGGCCAGCATGTCGTTCAACTGGTGTCCTGTTTGGACAAGGTCCTTCTTGGCCATGCCGATGGTTCCATCGCGATAGATCGGCCATGTCACTTCCGGGCCGACATAGGAATAGGCCAAGGTGCGGACGCCCTCGGTGAGCAATCGCTCTTCGCTCAGCAGATCGATCCACGCTTGCCAATCTTCGCCTCCCATGACGTCGATGGTGGCTACGATCTCGTCTTCCTCGGCCGGTTCAAGAGTCACTTCGGTGACCGTGCCCTGGGTAAGGTCGATCGTTTTGCTGGTGAATTCATAGCCGATCGGCTTGAGCACCGACTGCGCTGTCTCCCCCGTTTCCGGGTTGGTCCGTCGAGGAGCCGCCAGGCTATAGACCACGAGGTCGATCTTGCCGAGTTCTTTGCGGACAAGTTGTACCGTCTCTTTCTTGACATCGTCCGAGAAGGCGTCGCCGTTGACCGCTCCTGCGTAAAGGCCGTCCGCCGCGGCGAGCCTGTGGAAAGCCGCGGAGTTGTAGTATCCGGCCGAAGCCGTTCGGCGGCCCTCCGGAGGCCTCTCGCGGAAAACGCCAACAGTCTTGGCGCCGAAGCCCCATGCGGCAGAGACTCGCGTCGCGAGGCCGTAGCCGCTGGAAGCGCCGATCACGAGCACCCTTCCAGGACCTTCCAGCGGCGAGGGAGCAGCCTTCCGCATGGCCGCTACCTGCTCGGCAACGCGTCGCTGACAGCCCTCCGGGTGTGCCGTGACGCAGATGAAGCCTCGCGTGCGTTCCTTGACTACTTGGATGGCCATGTCGTGAGGGATGCTCTTTGCGGCATGACGGATGGTCGCGCCGCCGCCTTCTCAGGCGTGGGTCAGGAGATCGGTCCTTCCTCCATCCGCCGTCAGGAACTGGCCGGTCATGAAGCCGGATTCGTCAGAAGCAAGAAACGCGACCACGGATGCGATATCGCCGGGCTCGCCGACCCGCCCGAGCAGAGATTTCCGAGATACGGCTTCGATTCTCCGCTGCATCTCTTCCTCCGTGTGCCCTTCCGAAACCATGTCCGTCAAAATAAGCCCGGGCAAGACGGCATTCACGGTAATGCCGTGGGGTCCTAGTTCCAAAGCGAATCGCTTGGTGAGAATCTGGACGGCGCCCTTGGTCGCCGCGTACAGCGTCGTCTCGGGAACAGCCGTGCCAAGGGCCGCGATCGACGAGAGATTGACGATACGGCCGTATTTCTTCTCGATCATGGACGGCGCGACAGCCGCCGTTGCATGAAGCACGCCGTTCACGTTGACCCGCCACATGCGCTCGAACTCATCGGGTTCGTATTGCAGCAGAGTACCGGTAGCCAGCAGGCCGGCGTTGTTCACCAGTATGTCGATCGGACCCAATGCGGAGCAGGCTTGCTCGACCATTGCGTCCACCTCCGGCCGCGAAGCGACATCAGCTTTGACCGCGACGGCTTGGCGTCCTTGATCCCGTATTGCCTCTACGACTGCTGCGGCTTCTTCGGCGCGCGCCCGGTAATTCACGGCGACGGACGCACCCTCCTGAGATAGCAACTCGGCCACGGCTCGACCGATTCCGCGCGAACCTCCTGTGACAAGCGCCACTCTTCCCTTGAATCTGCCGCTATTCATTACGGGCGGTCTCGTGTCACACATTCTACCCTGATGGCGGGGATTTCGACTGGTAGCTCCGAAGGACTGACCTGAAACATCCCCCTATTTAAGCAGCGTTGCTGAGCGGGACCACTC
>JAPPLB010000122.1 GCA_028819575.1 Bryobacterales bacterium
GAAGTCCTGGCGGTCATATCGTGTGCTTCGACCGTCGGGTGGTGAGAAATGCAGGCTAGTTCCGCCCCCGCCCCGCTACACGGTGCGGATCATTCGAGCAAGAAACATCCGGATCGGTGTCATGGCTGCTTGATTCGGACGATGTTTCGGGTTCGCTTTTCATCCGTCTGCCTGCGGGTCATGCGGAGAGGCGGGCAGGCGCCCAGAGGGCACCCGCGCGCTCCCAAGGGGACCGCTTGATCAGGGGGATGTTTCAGGTCAGCGCTACCGCGCCAACGCTCGAACATGCCCATCATCAGTGGTCGCTGGACTTCGTCAGCGACACGACTGTGCAGGCATGTGTGCTGCTCCTGTTGACGGTGATCGACGTCTATACGTGGGAGTTCCTAGCCATTGAGACCGACACGTCTTTGGGCGGCCGTAGGGTGACGGCCGCTCTGGGGAAGGTCCTTGAGCGGTGACCTCGACCGCAGAGGATTCATGGAGACAACGGCCTAGAGTTTCCGTCACGTTGGTTCCGTGCTTGGTGCGCCAGCAAAGGGATTCGGCCCGATTTCATCGAGCCCGGTAAGCCGATGCAGAACGCGTTCATTGAAAGCTCAACGGGCGCTTTCGTGATGAATGCCTCAATGCGAACTGGTTTCACAACCTGCACTATGACCAATTCGCCCTCTCATTCTTACCCGTCGTTTCCGATCTTCCCCTGTTGCAGGTTCTTCATATCGATCCTTCTGTACCGGACCGGAGTCCTAACACCCCTCCGTGCAAACAGTTGTAGGAGGTATAGCAGGTGCTGTTGCTCTACACGATCGGTACAATCTTCTACGTATCTGTGACTTTCCTGCTATTTCCCACTATCCTGGCGACCGATCCAGTGCCATGATCTGGGAAACGGGAGCGACCCCCCGGCTGTGATGAGTCCTGCGGAAGAGGCTGGCGGGTGCGATCACACACGCCGCTGCGCCGCACGGCTTCCGATCAAGCTTCTGGGACTCGGTGGCCCTGGAGACGGACCATCCACCCGGAGTCATCGAGGAATCAGATGGCGAGAGGGCGTCCGCGGGCATCTAGGATGACGAGGTCCTTCGCGACTTCTTGGCGCTCAACGCCGAAGTGCTGTGAGAAAGTACACGGCAACTATGGGGAGCGGCTGCGAAGCGAAGGACCGTGAACGAAACGGATTGATCCTTCACTTGCCGGCCTTGGTTTCGCGGAGCTTCTGGAGTGGATCGCATTGACGATGAGCGGTGCAGTGCAAGGATGGCTTCGATGGCCCCGTAGGTTCCCACTTGGAAAGTGGTAAGCAACGAGGGAAACTTGGCTGGACCAGCGACAGCAAGCCACTTTTTATTAATGACTTACAAGGAATAGGAAGCTAACGCTACCATAACACGAATGAAACGGGTCCTGACGGCCCTGCTGTTGATTCCCCTTATCTTGGGCATCAACTTCTACCTGCCGGCGCTCGTGACGTGGGCGGTGATGGTGCTTGTTGCGGCGCTGTGCTTGCGCGAGTATTTTCTCCTTGCCCAAAAGTTGGATTTTCAGCCTTTCCGAGTAATCGGCTACGGGGCCGGGACGGTGCTGATCTTTGCCAGAGGATCTCCGCAAGAGGCGCTTCTTGTGCTGTTGTCGTTGGTCCTGCTGTTGCTCATGCTGTTGCGGCCCACTTACGAGCGGGCGCTGGGAGATGTTGCATCGACGCTTTTCGGGGTCGTTTATATCGCCGGTCCGTTCGCTCTAGGCCGCGAGCTGCATTGGATTGACCCGCACTGGCTCTTTTACGTTCTGGTGCTGAACTGGGCGGGCGACTCGGCGGCTTTGTACCTCGGCCGGGTTTTTGGACGGCGTAAGATGGCGCCGGTAATCAGTCCCAACAAGACCTGGTTGGGTGCCTGGGCTTCGCTAGTCGTTGCGGCGGTTGTCGGAGCAGGCTATCTCTATTATTTGCTTCCTGGTCCTGTCGCACCGTGGGCTGCGGTCCTCTTGTCGATTTGGGTGAATGCGGCGGCGCAGAGCGGTGACCTTGCAGAATCCGCGTTGAAGCGAGGAGCCGATGTGAAAGACAGTGGCGGCATGTTGCCGGGCCATGGTGGCATGCTGGATCGTGTGGACGGTTTGTTGTTCTCGCTCCCTGCCTGCTACGTGGTCGTACGGTTCTTGTAGTGCCGGAACGTCGGACTACAATACGGAGGCATGAGGGCAGAAGTTAGGATTGTTCGCGTGACATACTCCGCCTGCTGCTCACAACACTGTTTCATCGAGGTTCGTTAGTGCCCGACTTCAAGCTCAAGATCGGCAAGGGCCTGCGCGATATTAACGGCGCAACGCTACGGTTTTTTCGGCAGATGGGCATCGAGCATGCCGTGATGCCTTCGCGCTACAACACCGAAGTCCGCAAGCGCGGGCTTGTCCCGGGAACCGACCATGGTCCTCGTCCGGGGCAGATGTTGCAAGCCTGGAACACGAACGAACTCATCCGCATCAAGCGCAAGATCGAAGATGCTGACCTCAAAGTCGCAATGATCCACCTGGGACGCTTCCCGAGGATTCTACACGGCCGCGCCGGCGCCGGCCAAGAGCTTGAAAACGTGAAGGAGAGCCTGCGAGCCGCCGGCAAGGCGGGCGTTCCGGTGGTTGAATACAACTTTACGCCGCTGCGCGGCTCGGAGGGTTATGCGCGCACGACGGGACGCGGCGATGCTGGGCTTCGCAATTTCGACTATGAGCGGATCAAGCATCTGCCTCCGCTTCCAAACGTTGGCGCACACACACGCGAACAAATGTGGGAGCGGTTCGAGGGTTTTCTCAAAGAGGTGATTCCCGTGGCGGAGAAAGCCGGGGTACGGATGGCCTGTCACCCGAATGACCCGCCGGTCGAGGTGTACCGGGGGGCCGCGCAGCCATTACGTTCGATCGCCGACCTCGAACGCATGATCGAGGTTGTTGACAGCCCGTCCAACGGGATTACTCTCGATACGGGAGTGACAACCGAAATGGGCGAGGATGCAGCGGCGGCGATTCGCTATTTCGGGTCGCGTGACCGCATTAACCATTGCCACTTTCGCAACGTAAAAGTGGAGATTCCCTACTACAAGTACACTGAGGTCATGCACGATGAGGGCGAATGCGACATGCTGGCGTGCATGAGGGCTTTCCACGAAGTTGGCTATACCCACCTCATCATTCCCGATCACACTCCGGAATTCAGCGGCGATACGGTGGCTTCGCCGCGCGGCTGGTCGTTTGCGCTGGGCTACATGCACGCTTTGCGCCAGGCTGCGCAGAAGTCCTGACCTGTCATTCTCACCTACTTGTTGCGAGAAAGGCAGGCCTACGCCGCGGGCAGCTTGCTCTCGCCCATTAGGTAGAGGTCGGCGGCGCGGGCGGCTTTGCGGCCTTCGGCGAGAGCCCAGACGACGAGAGATTGTCCTCGCCGGGCATCGCCGGCTGCGAAGACTCCCGGGATGGAAGTAGCCTGCACGCCGTATTCGGCTTTAACGTTGCCGCGTCCGTCCTTTTCGACGCCGAGTTGCTCCAGCAAGCCCTCTTGTACAGGGTGCAGGAAGCCCATCGCCAACAGCACGAGGTCGGCCGGGACTTCGAACTCGGAACCGGTGGCTTCTTCAAACTTGAAGGGCCGCTTGCCGGTTTTAGGATCGGGGTCGGGCCATTCGAGACGAATGCCCTTGAGAGCGCGGACATGCCCCTGCACGTCTCCGATGAACTCTTTCGTGTTGACCGCCCAATCGCGAACGTCGCCTTCTTCGTGTGAGCTTTCGGTCTTGAAGGTGAAGGGCCAAAGGGGCCAGGGTTGCGCGCCGGGTTCGTCGCGAGACAGCGGTGGTTTCGGCAGCAGTTCGAATTGCCGGATGGACTTCGCCCCTTGCCGCCGCGACGTACCGAGGCAGTCGGCGCCGGTATCGCCGCCGCCGATGATGATGACGTGCTTATCCTTCGCGCTGAGATCGAAGCCGGGGTCTACGGGGCGTCCGCCGACACGCCGGTTCTGTTGAGGCAGGAACTGCATCGCAAAGTAGATGCCTTCCAGGTCGCGTCCGGGTATAGGCAGGTCGCGCGGCGCCTCCGCCCCGGTGGCGATCACGATGGCGTCGAAGTCGGCGAGCAGTTTCTTCCCTTCGATGTCTATGCCGATGTGCACTCCGGTTCGGAAGTTGACGCCTTCCTCTTCCATTTGCTTCACGCGACGCTCGACGAGATGCTTCTCCATCTTGAAGTCGGGGATTCCAAGGACGAGCAGTCCGCCGGGGATTTCGTTTTTCTCGAACACCGTTACCGTGTGGCCGGCGCGATTGAGTTGTTGCGCTGCGGCCAGGCCGGCCGGCCCGGAGCCGATGACGGCGACTTTGCGGCCGGTACGGGTCTGTGGAGGCTCGGGTTGGATCCATCCTTCTTCCCAGCCGCGGTCTGCGATGGCCTTTTCGATGCTCTTGATCGTGACCGGGTCGTCGTTGATGCCGAGAACACAGGCGGCCTCGCAAGGCGCGGGGCAGATGCGGCCAGTGAACTCGGGAAAGTTGTTGGTGGAGTGCAATTGGCGCAGCGCGTCCTGCCAGCGGTCTTGGTATACGAGATCATTCCAGTCGGGGATGATGTTGTTCAGCGGGCACCCGGTGTGGCAGAACGGAATCCCGCAGTCCATGCAACGGGCGCCTTGGGTCTTGAGGACGCGTTCGTTGGCGGGGATGTAGACCTCACGATAGTCTCTGACTCGCTCCTCGACCGGACGGGCCTTGAGGCCCTCGCGGATGTACTCCATGAATCCGGTTACCTTACCCATGTTCTTGCGTTCTTCTGTCTGTCCGGGCCTGGCATCGGAGGCTGCCGCCGGGGGGGCCCTTCTCCGGAATCCGGCGGGCCCGAACCTCGCTTACACCGAGACCAAGGCGCGTTCTTCTTCGTAGCGGTCGGCGAGGGCTCGCTTGAGTTCTTTCGGGAAGACCTTGATGAACTTGGGCAGCATGTCGTCCCAGTGATCGAGGACCCACTGGCCTTTCGGACTGTTGGTATAGCCGACATGCCGCTTGATCTGATCTCGTACGTACTCGATGTCTTGTGGATCATCGAGTGGTTCGAGGTCGATCATCGAGTGGTTGGCGGCCTTTTCCGCGAAGTCGCCCGCTTCGTCCAGAACATATGCGAAACCGCCACTCATGCCGGCGCCGAAGTTCCGTCCGGCGGATCCGATGATCACCACGCGGCCGTTCGTCATGTATTCGCAGCCGTGATCGCCGACGCCCTCGACGACGACCGCGGCCCCGCTGTTGCGGATGCAGAAGCGTTCGCCGGCCATGCCGTTGATGAACGCCTCGCCGGCCGTGGCGCCATAGAAGGTGACGTTTCCGATAATGATGTTCTCTTCGAAGACGAAGTTCGACCCTCTCGGCGGGAACACGATCAAGCGCCCACCGGAGAGCCCTTTGCCGAAGTAGTCGTTTGCGTCGCCTTCCAGCTTCAGCGTCATGCCGGGCGAGGCCCAGGCGCCGAAACTTTGTCCTGCTGAACCTTGAAGACTGATCCGGATCGTGTTGTCCGGCAGGCCCTCGGCGCCGTAGCGCCGCGCGATCTCGCTGCTCAACATCGTGCCGACCGTGCGGTTGATGTTGCGGATGGGCATCTCGATCTCGACCGGCGTCTTGTTCTCGAGTGCTTCCGACGACAGCTCGATCAGCTTGTTGTCGAGTTGGACTTCGAGGCCGTGATCCTGCGTCCGAGTGCAACGGCGCGGCACGCTCTTGTCGACGGGCGGGTCGTAGAAGATGCGGCTGAAGTTGAGCCCGCGGGCCTTCCAGTGATCGACGGCCTTCTTGACGTCGAGTTTGTCAACGCGCCCGACCATCTCGTCAAAGCTGCGCAATCCCAACTCGGCCATGATCTGCCGTGCTTCTTCGGCGATGAAGAAGAAGAAATTGATCACGTTCTCCGGGGTGCCATTGAACTTCTTGCGCAGCGCCGGATCCTGCGTCGCGATGCCGACAGGACAGGTGTTGAGGTGGCACTTGCGCATCATGATGCAGCCCATCGAGACAAGCGGCATGGTGGAAAACCCGAACTCCTCCGCGCCGAGCAGAGCACCGATGACGACATCGCGGCCGGTCATGAGCTTTCCGTCGACCTGCACCTTGATGCGGCTGCGCAGATCGTTCATGACGAGCACTTGCTGTGTCTCGGAAAGGCCGAGTTCCCAGGGCGTGCCGGCGTGACGGATGGAGCTCATCGGTGAGGCGCCGGTCCCGCCGTCGTGTCCGCTGATCAGGACGAGGTCGGCATGCGCTTTCGCAACGCCTGCAGCGACCGTGCCGACGCCGACTTCCGAGACGAGTTTTACCGATACGTCGGCGCGGTTGTTCGAGTTCTTCAGGTCGAAAATGAGCTGCGCCAAGTCTTCGATCGAATAGATGTCGTGGTGTGGTGGCGGTGAAATCAGTCCCACGCCGGGCGTCGAATGGCGCAGCCATGCGATGGTCTCATCGACCTTGTGACCCGGAAGCTGACCCCCCTCTCCGGGTTTCGCGCCTTGGGCGACCTTGATCTGCAATTCGTCGGCGTTGACAAGGTATTCGGCCGTAACACCGAATCGCGCCGATGCGACCTGCTTGATGGCGCTACGGCGCCAATCGCCGTTCTCGTCATGGTGGAAGCGAGCCGGGTCTTCACCCCCCTCGCCGGTATTGCTGCGGCCGCCGATGCGGTTCATCGCGATGGCAAGAGTCTCATGGGCTTCCTTGCTGATCGACCCGAACGACATCGCGCCGGTGCAGAAGCGCTTGACGATGTCCTTCGCCGGCTCGACCTCGTCGAGCTGTATCGGATGTTCAGCCTTTTTGAACTCGAAGAGCCCCCGCAGCGTGCAAAGAGTCTTGCTGAGATCGTTAACGGTCGAGGTGAATTCCTTGAAGTTCTTGAAGTTGCCGCGGTGGACAGCATGCTGCAGCTTCGAGACCGTATCGGGGTTCAGCAGGTGCTGTTCGCCGCGTACGCGGAATTGGTACTCGCCGCCGACGTCGAGCTTCGTGACGTCGTCGGTCAGCGGCTGATAGGCGTACTTGTGGCGGCGCATCACCTCTTCCGCAAGCACTTCGAGTCCCACTCCCTCGATCTGCGACGTCGTGCCCGTGAAGTACTTGTCGACGATCTCGCGGCTCAGGCCAACAGCCTCGAAGATCTGTGCCCCGTGGTAGCTGCGCACGGTCGAGATGCCCATCTTCGACATCACTTTGAGCACGCCTTTACGGATCGCCTTGATGTAATTCTTCTGAGCCGTATTGAATGTCAGCCCGGGAGCTAGCAGCGCCAGCCGCCGCATGTCTTCGAGCGTTTCGAAGGCCAGGTAGGGATTGATGGCGGTTGCTCCATAGCCGATCAACAGGCAGAAGTGCATGACTTCTCGCGGCTCACCCGATTCGACGATCAGGCCGACTTTGCCGCGCATCGCCGCGCGAATCAGATGGTGGTGCACCGCGCCCAACGCCAACAGGCTCGGGATGGGCGCCCATTCCCCGTTGACGCCACGGTCCGAGAGGATCAGAACACTGTAGCCCTGCCCGGCAGCGGACTCGGCGTTCCGGCACAGCTCGTCGAGGGCTTCCTGCAGCCCTTCCGCACCGTCGCTCGCCCGGAACAGCGCCTTCAACGTGCAGGCGCCGAAGTTGATCTTTCCGCCCACCCCGTCGAGCGCGCCATTGCCGTACTCGGCCGAGCCCGGTTCGCCTACGCCGCGCAGTTTCTCGAGTTCGTGGTTCGTTAGAATCGGCAGTGGCAGCTTCAACTGGTGAGCGTGCCCCGGCGACTCGGCAAGCAGGTTTCCTTCGGCTCCGGCGTACACCGTTGTCGACATCACGAGTTCTTCGCGAATCGGGTCGATCGCCGGGTTTGTAACCTGCGCAAAGAGCTGCTTGAAATAGTTGAAAAGCAGTTGCGGACGGTCCGAGAGACAGGCGAGCGGGATATCGACGCCCATCGAGCCGAGCGGCTCCTGGCCCTTGGCGGCCATCGGGCTGAGGATCATCCGCTGGTCTTCAAGCGTGTATCCGAAGGAGCGCTGGCGCTGAAGCAGCGTCTCGAAATCCGTTCCGTGCACCTTGGCGGGCTCGGGCAGCTTGTCAATGTGGATCAGATTCTCATCCAGCCACTTGCGATAGGGCTTGCTCTTGGAAATGGTTTCCTTGACTTCTTCGTCCCTCACGATGCGCGCTTCCTGCGTATCGACGAGAAAGATGCGGCCGGGCTGCAGACGCCCCTTGAGACGGACGTTTTCCGGCGGGATCGAGAGCACACCGGCCTCGGAAGCCATGACGACGAGGTCGTCGTGCGTAACCCAGTAACGGTTGGGCCTCAGACCGTTGCGGTCGAGCACGCCGCCGACGTAGCGGCCGTCGGTGAATACGACGGATGCGGGCCCGTCCCAAGGCTCCATCATGGTGGCGTGAAACTCGTAGAACGCCTTTTTGTAGTCCTCCATGTGCGGATGTGCGTCCCAAGCTTCTGGGATGAGCATCATCACGGAGTGGGCGGTCGAGCGTCCAGCCTGGATGAGCAACTCCAGGGCGTTGTCGATCATCGTCGAGTCGCTGCCGCTCTCGTCGATTACCGGAAAAATCTTCTTGATGTCGTCGTCGAAGAGGGGCGATGCCAGTGCCGCCTCGCGTGAGCGCATCCAATTGATGTTGCCTCGAAGAGTATTGATTTCTCCGTTGTGCGCCAGATAGCGGAACGGCTGCGCGCGCTCCCAGGTGGGGAACGTGTTGGTCGAGAATCGCTGGTGGACGAGAGCAATGGCCGATTCGAAATCGGAATCTCCCAGATCGTGATAGAAGTCGGGTATCTGAGGAGCAATCAGCAGCCCCTTGTAGCAAACGGTCCGTGACGACAGGCTGCAAGGATAGAAGCGGGGAATCTCTCTCCTCTGTGCTTCCGATTCCATTCTCTTACGCACGACGTAGAGCTTGCGTTCGAAAGCATCGCCTTCAACGTCACGGGTATCGGGGCCGTTCCCGATAAAGACTTGCTCGATCTTCGGTTCGGACTCACGGGCCAGCCAACCAATCGCTCCGCTGTCGACCGGCACTTCGCGCCAGCCGAGCAACTCCAGGCCCTCTTCCGTGATGACTTCCTCGACCATGCAGCGTGCTGCGGTTTGGTCGTACGGCGCCTTCGAAAAGAAGAGCATCCCGACGCCGTATTGACCTTCCGGAGGCAATGAAACCGCGAGTCTCTCCGTCTCTCGACGAAAGAATTTGTCGGGCAACTGCAGGATGAGGCCGGCGCCGTCTCCCGTTTCGGGATCGCAGCCACAAGCGCCGCGATGCGTAAGGTTGACCAGGACCTCGATGCCTTGTTCTACGATCTTGTGGGAGCGGCGTCCCTGCATGTCTGCCACAAAGCCGATTCCGCAGGCATCGTGTTCACGCTGCGGGTCGTACAGACCTTGCCGCGGTGGTAATCCGTGCCTGGACATGCGGAACTTGGCCATTGTGTGTGTTTGAATCGCGGATTCCGGCCGCCAGAGGACGGAAAAACACGCTCATTGCGCTCTCGCCGCCCGAGGGTGGAGCCCCTGAATGCCGGGTCGGGGCGCACCCGTTTGCAGGGGTTTTAGCAGAATAACACCCGATTATTATAATTGCAAGCGAAGATAGGAATTTGTTTTATTAGAAATTCTTATTTTTAACGCTTGCGATTTTTTTAGGCAACTTTTTTATTATCAGTAATATACCTGTTTCGAATCGGTGGTTGTCTCCCGAGTTAATTCGAGTAAAATGAACTCCGTGAGAATCCGGGATCCTGTCTGATGTTTCATGATACTTCACCCTGCCGGCGGCAGATAGAAAAGCCGGACCCTCAGGCTCGGCGTCATGGAGGTCGCCGTGCTCTTCCGAGCTCCTTCCTGGGCAATTCGCCTTCAGCGTCTTGCCGGCATCGTCGTTGATCTCGACACGCAGGCCGGGACAGAAGCCGGCAGCAAGATTCCCGGGCAGGCAAAGTTTTGCCCTTCGGAGAATCCGCCCTTTTCGCAATGGAAAGCGGGTGTAAACTGTTGATTCCACGAGGGCGTGGGAAGAGTGCCTGTCCCCGAAGCGCCGGGATGTGCTTCCGCCGAGGGCTGTCAGAGTTGACCGGCAACCTCCTCGCTGGTGGGAGCCATCTGATGGCAAGAGCTCATGCGAAAGAAAACCCTGATCGCGCGTATCTTCCAGAACGAGGAGTTCGTGTCCGAACCGCGGAGCGACGGTCTGCGGGAGTTGGAGAAGCTCACCGATGTTGAGACATACATGGCCCGGAACATGACGGATCAGCATGCCGAGGACGTGGTGGCGGTGATTGCCGACTCGGCGCTCTTCCATCGCAGCTTTTATGAAGCGGCGAAAGACCTGCGGATCATCGCCCGATGGGGCGTGGGATACGACAAGGTCAACGTCGATATCGCGACGGAGCTCGGGGTGATCATCACCGTCTCGCCGGTTCACATGGACACGGTCGCTGAGTACACGATTGCGCAGTGGCTGGCCACGCTCAAACGGCTCTATACGCTGAACCGGCTCTCTCACGAGGGTGACTTCACGATCATCCGGACGTATGACGCGCAGGGATCCGTGCTGGGGCTGTACGGCTTTGGCCGGATTGGACAGCAGGTGGCGTTGCGGGCGCGGGCGTTGCTGGGGGAGAAGGGTCGGTTGCTGGTCTATGACGTGCGCCCGGATATCACGGAGCTGGCGCAGAGATTCGGCGCCGAAGCGGTCGAGAGCCCTCTGGACTTGTTCTGCAGATGTGACACGGTTTCGATACATGTCTCAGGCGATGACACGATCGTCGGTTATGACGAGTTGCGGGCGATGCGGCCGCATGCGTCTCTGATCAACCCCTCGCGCGGCAATCTTGTCGATGACCAGGCAGTTCTTCGTGCGATCGAGGAAAATCGCCTTTGGTATTACGTTGTCGATGATCCCGTGAACGGCCCACGCGAGATCCACAAGGGGCACCCCCGCATCATATGCACGAACCACAACGGAGGCATCACGGTCGAGTCGACGACCAGGCTGGATTGCCAGACGTTCGAACAGGTTACCGATGCCATCGAGGGCCGTCAGCCGAATCACGTCTTGAATCCCGAGGTGCTTGATCATCCGCGTGTCAAGGCATTCCTCGGCCAGAACGGTCGATCTTCGTTTCCGGGAAAGGCAGGCTCATGAAAAATCCGATTCGCAAAGCGCTTGAAGCCGGCAAGCCCAGTGTGGGCTCGTGGCTCAATCTGGGTTCACCTCTGGCGGCGGAGGTGATGGTCAGCGCAGGATACTCCTGGCTGGCCGTCGATACCGAGCACACCGCATACGACATGGAGTCGATCGCTCACATGTTTCGCGCCATCGAAGCGCGCGGCGGCGTTCCGCTGGCGCGGGCGTGGGACCACGATCCGGTGACCATCGCACGGCTTCTGGACGCAGGCGCCTGGGGCTTGGTCTTTCCGCACATCAGCACGCCGGAACAGGCCTCTGGCGTAGCCCGCGCGATGCGGTATCCGCCGGTCGGGACGCGCTCGATCGGTACGGGGCGTTGTCGAACGATCAGCCCTGATTACCCGAAGGTCGCGAACGAGCTCGTGCTGTGCATCCCGCAGATCGAAGACCTCGAGGGGATTGCGAACGCCGAGGCGATCGCTCGGATCGAGGGCGTGGATGTGGGCTTTCTGGGGCCCGGCGACCTGGCGATGTCGATGGGAGTAGAAGCCGGGCATCCGGATCACGAGGCGGCCTTGCAGCGTTTCCGCGAGGGATGCGAACGGGCCGGCAAACCTTCCGGTCTTCCCGTCAGTGATGCGGCCGACGCGGCCCGTCGCATCCAACAAGGTTTTCAATTCATCGACCTTGCGAATGACATGCGCTTCTTGCAGGCGGCGGCCGGCACGGCGCTGCGGGAAGTTCACAGCGAGCCGGGTTGATCCGGCCGGTTTTGCAGTCTGACTGTTCCGCCCACTTCTAGCCTGCATATCTCAGTGCGCCATGGAAAGGCGCCTTCTTCTAGCGGGTGCGAAACCCGTCCAACAACTGTCGCTGCGGTTGGTAGCAGCCAGGGCGGATCACGGAGGTAACGACATGGTCTGAAGCACTCTGGTGAGAAAGGGCCGCGAGAGAGCGGTTCAGCGAACCTGCGGGCCGGAACGCGAGTGAACGTTGAGCAGGCCTCGAAACAGGCATTGCGGGAGCCGACCCGGCTGAGAGACGGGGAAGGCCGAAGCCGAGGGGGAAGCGAGCGACGAGGGCACCCCTATGGGACCGCCGGGGTAGTGACGCTGGCACGCAGGGAAGAGGAAGAGGGCAGCAAC
>JAPPLB010000056.1 GCA_028819575.1 Bryobacterales bacterium
AGAACATAACCGGAACATACACTCCCAACGGTGGAACTTCAAGGATAAGCAGGAACCGAATTGATCACGGGGAGCGTATTGAATGATGATGGGCACTTGATTTTATCTCTTGACGAAAAACAAACAATAGAGAGTCAGCATGAATCTCTAAAGAAGCTGGTTCACCCCTTTTTGGGTTCAGCAGAACTAATTCAGGGAATACAAAGATATTGCCTTGTAATAGGCGATAAAGAATTGGAAGAGGCCAAAAAACACGGAGACATTTCTGCGAGGCTGAATTCGGTGGCCAATGTCCGTAAGAAGAGTAAGAAGAAAGAGGCGCGGGAAGTTCTCTCTCTCGTGCCGCACTGTTTTCAGCACAAAGCGGGAATTCCGAGAAAATCTGCAATAGTCATTCCCTCAGTCAGTTCGGAACGTCGAGAATGGTTCCCCGCTGGAGTTGTGCCCGCCGGGAGTGTCGTATCCAACTTGGCGTTCATGATGCTGGATGCGCCGGACTGGTATTTTGCACTTGCAAGTTCCCGAATGCACTTGGTCTGGATTGCCACAGTTTGCGGAAAACTGGAGACAAGGTACCGGTACTCGAATACCCTAGGCTGGAACACTTTCCCTGTCCCGGAACTGACAGGGCAAAACAAAGAGGACCTGACCCACTGCGCCAAAGATATCCTTCTTACTCGCGAAGCAAACTTCCCGGCGACCATTGCTGATCTCTATGACCCTGACAGGATGCCTGCTGATCTTCTTGCCGCCCACGAACGTAACGACGAGGTATTGGAGCGCATCTATATTGGCCGCCGCTTCCGCAACGACACGGAGCGGCTGGAAAAGCTGTTCGATCTTTACACGAAGATGATTACTCAGGAAACCAAAGCCAAAGGCACCGGACCCAACCAGAAGGCGAAAGCGCGAAAGCGAGCGGAGATAGCGAATTGACCATGTCCAATAGTCGTGGGCCTGGCTGGGACGCCAAGGCAATTGCGGAGATCGCGAAGGCGAAGTACGGCGATTATGCCGCGCTGTTCGAGGCGCATGGCTGGCCGGAACGCGGCCCCGACATGATGCGGAAGGTGCAGACTCGCGTGACGGAAACCTATGGCAGCGTGGAGGCATTCGTGGAGCATCACCGCAAGTGACTGGCACAATTACCGTCCCCTCGGTTTCGGTCTCTTACGCCCGCGACGGCAGCTCGACCCGGTCTAACGAGCTCGGCATGCGCCCGATGCAGGAGCGAGCCTGGCAGAAGCGCGGCGAACAGTATCTGTTGATCAAGTCCCCGCCGGCGTCGGGGAAGAGCCGAGCCCTGATGTTCATTGCACTGGACAAGTTGGCGAATCAGGGCGTCAAGCAGGCGATTATCGTTGTGCCGGAGAGAACCATCGGCGCAAGCTTCAACGACGAGCCGCTGACGGAATCTGGCTTCTGGGCCGACTGGAGTGTCGCGCCGAACCGAAATCTCTGCAACGCGCCGGGCACAGACGGCGGCAAGGTCAACTCCGTCAAGGCCTTCCTGAAAAGCGACGATGCAGTTCTGATCTGCACGCACGCGACCTTCCGGTTCGCCGTGGACCGCTTCAGCGTCGCAGCGTTCGACGGTCGGCTGATCGCCGTGGACGAGTTCCACCATGTCTCGGCCAACCCCGACAACAAGCTGGGCGCCCATCTCGGCGAGTTCATCGCCCGCGACAAGGCTCATATTGTGGCGATGACCGGCTCCTATTTCCGGGGCGACGCCGAGGCCGTCTTGGCTCCCGACGACGAGGCAAAGTTCGAAACTGTCACCTACACGTATTACGAGCAGTTGAACGGCTATGAACATCTCAAGCAACTCGATATCGGCTATTTCTTCTACAACGGCTCCTATACCGAGGACATGCTCAAGGTTCTGGACCCGGCCGAGAAGACGATCGTTCATATCCCGAATGTGAACTCCCGCGAGAGCACCAAAGACAAGATCCGCGAGGTTGAACACATTATCGAGGAGCTCGGTGAGTGGCAGGGCGCCGATTCGGAGACTGGCTTCCAGCTTGTCCGGACGCCGGAAGGCGGTTTGCTGCGGATCGCCGACCTGGTCGATGACGAGCCGGCGAAGCGGGACCGGGTCGCCGTCGCGCTGAAAGACCCGACGCAGAAGAACAACCGTGACCATGTCGATATCATTATCGCTCTGGGCATGGCGAAGGAGGGCTTCGACTGGCTGTGGTGCGAGCACGCGCTGACCGTCGGCTACCGGGCAAGCCTGACCGAGGTCGTGCAGATTATCGGCCGGGCGACCCGGGATGCGCCAGGGAAAACCCGCGCCCGTTTTACCAATCTGATCGCGGAGCCGGATGCGTCCGAAGAGGCGGTCACCGAGGCAGTAAACGACACGCTGAAGGCGATCGCCGCTAGTCTCCTGATGGAGCAGGTTCTTGCGCCTCGGTTCAACTTCGCTCCCAAGACGCCCACGAGCGGGCCCGTCGACGGTATCGACTACGGTCAGGAAGGGTACGACCCTGACAGATGCAATGTCGGTTTCGAAGAATCGACCGGGCAATTCCAGATCGAGATCAAGGGTCTGGTCGAGCCCAAGAGCGAGGAGGCGACGCGCATCTGCCGGGACGATCTGAACGAGGTCATCACAGCATTCGTCCAGGACAGGACGGCCAGCGAACGCGGGCTCTTCGATCAGGAGACCGTCCCTGAGGAGCTGACCCAGTTGCGGATGGGTAAGATCGTCAAGGAGAAGTATCCGGAACTCGACGAGGAGGACCAGGAGGCAGTCCGCCAGCACGCCATTGCTGCTCTCACATTGACGCAGATGGCGAAGAAGGCCGCTGTAGAGGGCGCCGACCCCGAAACCGGCGCGAACACTGCCTTGATCGAGGGCGTCCGGAAATTTGCGATGGATGTCCGCGAACTAGATATCGACCTGATCGACCGGATCAACCCGTTTGGCGAGGCTTACGCCATCCTCGCCAAGACCATGAGCGAAGAGCGCCTGAAGCAGGTCGCGGCGATCATTGCTGGCAAGCGGGTGAACCTGACCCACGAAGAGGCGCGCGAACTTGCCAAACGCGCGATCAAGTTCAAGCAGGAACGGGGCCGCCTGCCGTCGATAGCAGCGACCGACGCCTGGGAGCGGCGGATGGCGGAGGGCGTGGCGTTCCTTCAGCGGGTGGCGTCGGAGGCCGAGAATGATTGAGCCGTCGGACCTCGACCTTCTGGATGCCCTGGGTGTCAAGCCCGAGCCGAAGAAGAAGCCAGCGCGTTTGCCCCGAGAGGAACGCATTGTCGCCGGATTCGAGGAAATCCAGCGGTTTTACGAGGAACACGGTCGGGCGCCGCTTCACGGTGAGGAGCGCGACATTTTCGAGCGGCTATACGCCGTGCGGCTGGACCGTATTCGCCAGTTGGACGAATGCCGGTTGATTCTGGAACCGCTCGATCATCAGGGCTTGCTCGACAAGGCGGAGGGATCCGATGCCGTTGAGCCGGACGAGCTGGACGACGCCGAACTGCTGGCCAGGCTAGGTGTTGAGGCTGAGATCGGCGACATCAGCCAGCTTCGCCATGTCCGGTCAAGCGAAGAAAAGCGGGCTGCTGAGGAAATCGCCAACCGGCAGAAGTGCTCCGATTTCGAGAAATTCAGACCCCTGTTCCAGGAGGTCCAAAAGGACCTCGAGTTGGGGCTTCGCCGCACGCGTCCGTTCGAACTCAAGGCCGAAATTCGGCCCGGAAGCTACTTCATTGTCGGAGGCCAGAAAGCCTATGTCGCGGAAATGGCCGAGATGTTCTCAAATGCCCAGGGACGGACGGATGCGCGCCTTCGCGTCATTTTCGACAACGGCACCGAGAGCAACCTGCTCATGCGGTCCTTGCAACGCGCGCTACACAAGGACGAAGCGGGCCGGCGCATCACCGATCCGACCGCCGGTCCTCTGTTCGCAGGTGAGAGCTCTGAAGGCGACGACGCCAGCGGGACGATCTATGTGCTGCGCAGCAACTCAAGCCTCCCGATGGTCGCCAAGAACAGGGATGTCGTTCACAAGATTGGCGTGACGCGCGGCAGCGTCAAGGCCCGGATCGCCAATGCCGCCGACGAGCCGACTTTTCTCATGGCCGGTGTGGAAGTCGTGGCGGAATACGAGCTGTACAACATCGATCGGAACAAACTCGAGAGTCTGATCCATCGCATTTTCGATCCAGCTCGTCTCGAAATCGAGATCGTCGATCGTTTTGGTAAGCCGGTAATGCCCAAAGAATGGTTTCTGGTTCCGCCTCCCGTTGTAGACGAGGCAGTCGAAAGAATTAGAGATGGAACAATAACCCAATATGTTTATGACACGCAATCCGCAAGTATGCATCATCGAGACCTGAATTCATGGGAATGACAAACCTGAATTAATGGATCGCTCTTTGGAATTCACCGGGTGGGCCGATGATCAAGATTGCGCCAAGATTCATTTCTAGCCTAGTGATCCTTTCCCTCGGTTGGCTTGCACTACTCGCGTCGGCCTATGTTGATGCTGCGCTTCACAGCGTGGAATGGTTCAACCGCTCAGGCGCCATACTGGTTACCTGTTCAGCGATCCTAGAATTCCTTCAGTTGCCACACAAGGAAAGTCATTCCTCAAACACTACCGTCAATGACAGGCCGCTAGCGCTAATGCCAGTTGTGCCGAGAAGCGTGAAGTTCTTCGACAGAGCTGCATGGACCGGCATCGCCGTGGGCACTATTGTTTGGGGCTACGGTGATCTGATGATTGCAAGCCTGTGAAATCCTATTTCATCCACGCTGATGTATGAACGGCGGGAGCCGGCAGGTGTAAGGCTGGTAGCTGGAACTACCGGTGGAGATCGCCATCGCATCGATTTATCCTACCCATAGCAATGCGGAGGATTGGACCAGGTCTGATGTTGGATATCGCCAAGGTCTGTCAGGACCAATCTAGTGTTTCCGTAGGGAAAAGCGACTATAGTCTTAAAGGCACGCGCTGAAGAGGAATCGGGAAACCCCCAATCCGGGAAGACTATTAGGTGGCCTTGCGCAAAGAGGCCCGACTTGTTTCTAAAGTTCGGAGGTATTCCATGAGATTTTGTTCCACCGGTCCCAGCATTCCAGATTCTCTCCTCAGGGAGCGAGACGCCGGGCGTGTTGTCTTCCTGTGCGGCGCTGGCGTTTCGGTACCGGCCAAGATGCCGACATTCGTGAAGTTGACGAAGCTAGTAATCGAAGATCTTGCGCCAGTAGAGGACTCAGATGTTTTGCAGGTATTTGAACCATGGGTGAATGCGAAGACCAATATTCCTGTGACGGCGAGGACGTCACTAGATCAGATTTTCAATATGCTTCAACAGGAATTCGGACGAGATCAAGTCGGCAAACTCGTAACCAAGCACCTCGGCATTGGGGATCCGGCGATGGTCGACACCAGCAAACACAGCATTATCGCACGGATTTCCTCTAGCCGTGACGGTGTTTCGCAGATTGTCACGACAAATTTCGATCACCTGTTTGAACATGCATGTGAGGGAGCTTCGACTGGGTATTATGAACCTCCGAGCTTTCCCGATCTACGACACGGTGTACCGCTGACCGGAATCACGTACTTGCATGGCAGACTCGCTGAAGAAAGTTCAGCTATCCACGATTACGTGTTGAGCAGTTCCGACTTCGGTCGTGCATATCTTGCCGAAGGGTGGGCTACATCATTTATACGATCATTACTTGAGAAATACACGGTGATCCTGTTGGGTTACCAAGCGGAGGATCCGCCCGTGAAGTACCTGCTCCAGGGCCTGAGCAGTGTGCGTGGACAAAACCGGCATATGCTATACGCATTTGACCGCGGCCAACCCGACGTGGTCGGGTCGAAGTGGCAAGACCGCGGAGTCGTTCCGATAGCATACGGAAATGACCACGAACTACTCTGGGACTCGTTGGAAGCATGGGCTGAAAGGTCCGACGACCCGGGAAAATGGACCTCCTCCATCCTCGCCATGGCTCAAGAGGAGCCTTCGGCACTGAAAGCGCACCAACGTGGGATGGTGTGTCATGTGATACAGACGTCATCAGGGGCAAAGCTGTTCGCCGAAGCCGATCCAATTCCACCCGCAGAATGGTTGTGCGTCTTCGACAAGAACTGTCGCTCTGCAAAGAGGATTTCAAGTCATAGGCCTGGGGAAGGGGTGTTCGCCGCCACCGAAGCATTTGGGCTAGACGACGACCCATCCTTCGAAGGCCAAGGGGTCAGTAAAATCGCACAAACGGGCGAGGACTTCATTTCCTGGCGCCGAGGTGACGACAGCCCCGACTCGATACATCGATTGAGCAGAGCATTTCCCGAGGGCCATGAACCGATACCTGCAAGGCTATTCCATCTTGCACGGTGGATGACGAAAATCGTCGATCAGCCCACGTTGGCATGGTGGGCAGCAAGACAACCGGGTCTCCATCCGCGATTATTGGTATCGCTTAAGTTAGCCACAGAAGAGGCTAAAGACCTCCCGCAAGATGCCCGTACCCTCTGGCACATCATTCTGGAGGCGCTAACGGCCCCCTACGACACGCACAGCCAATCCTGGTTCCACTTGCAAACTAGAATTAAGAGAAACGGATGGTCAAGTAGCGTGCTTCGCGCGTTCCAGGAAGCGACCGAACCGATCTTCAAAATCAAAAGCCCTGGGGGCACAGCCGAAGCGAAACCTCCACCCAAAGCATGGTCCGATACCGCGTGGCCGCAAATTGCTGAAATCGATATCGAGTTTCCGGATATGCCGCGCGACGAACTCGAAATCCCTGACGAGATTGTGCCGGAAGTCTTTTCGATAATCCAAAGGAACCTTGTTCGAACCGTTGAACGTCTGCATGAATGTCAAAAACCATGGTTCCATGTCAAATCGTTGTACCGGGAGAATACAAATGGAGACGGCTATATCGCCAAATCAGATGCCTTCGTTTTCTACTTCAAATTTCTCTTGGATCGGCTGAGCGAAATCAATCCTAATTTGCTGAAGGGTCAAATCGCCACTTGGTCGCGTCCGGAAGAAATTGTCTTCGACAAGTTGCGCCTGTACGTACTGAACAAGCCGGAGCTGTACAATTCTCAAACGGTGGCGGAACACATTATTTCCTGCGATGATATCTCCCTATGGAATCCGAAACACAAACAAGAGCTTCTATATCTGCTCAGGGATCGTTGGTCTGGTTTCAACGATAACGAAAGGAGGCGTATTGCGGCGCGTGTCTTGAATGGCCGGCCACGATATCCGAATGAAGATGACGAGCAGTTTGAATTACACCGGAATGAAGAAGCGGCAGTTCGTTTTGGATGGCTCGTTCAGGCCGGATGTGAAATGCCAGCCCCGTCGTTGAAAAGATGGGGAAAGATAAAGCGTCAAATTCCGAATTGGAACGACGCATGGACGGAAAGCGCAGCCCAAACGCCAGAAGGAAGGTCCGGTTGGATAAGGACCAATGAGGATGCGTCTGTTCTGGAGGGTGTGCCTGTATCAAAGATCTTAGCGATAGCAGCGGAAAACGCGGGACGTTCGATGATGGAATTTATAGAACGTCGGCCTTTCGTAGGATTGGTGAAAGAACAGCCAACAAAGGCGATCGCTGCTCTGTCGGTCGCGGCGACGCGCGGGGAATACCCAGTTGAGTTCTGGAACGAAATCATCAGCCACTGGCCCCTGACGCCGTCCCATCATGCGAATAGAGACTTCTGCGAGGCTATACGCAAATTGCCCCAGGACGTAGTTCTCAAACTTCGAAGTGAAATCACAACATGGTTGGAGAAGAATCTTGAGGGTATAGCGGAGATTGATGAGACCTACGCGTTCAACTTGTTTGATGATCTGCTATCAGGACTGCTCTCTGGAGAAGAAAGTGCCACTGAGAGCGCGCTATCAGCGGTTCATTCGGCCGGAGTCGAGGTCGGGCGATCGCGAAGTACTATTACCCACGCAATCAATGGGCCAATCGGAAAGGCTACCACAGCAATGCTGTCCCTGCTGTCCCGCCGAACTCCGGCACCCGCTCAGGGAATGCCTGTCGAATTCTCGACTCGCTTTGAACGATTGCTGGGCGCTACCGGAGAGGGTAAAGAACACGCCGCCTGCCTCTTGGCTGAGCGAGTCGACTGGCTGACTCTGGTCGCACCGGACTGGACGAAGAATAAAATGAATTCGTGGTTTGAGTTGGATCATCCGAGGTGTGAAGCGGCATGGAATGGAATATTGTGGAATGGAAAGATCCCAAGCGCTTCTGTGTTTGACGAAATCAAGGAAGCGTTCCTAGAAATCTTTCCGAAAATATACTCGTGGAACTGGAATGACACAGCCGAAGAAAATGCCCATGGTTGGGTAGTCTGTGCTTCGGTGTTCTCGAGTGGGAAATTTACTGGAATATCGTTCGAACAGGCACGACAGTGCATTAGAAGAATGACACAGAAAGGCCACCAGGAAGTGATCCGTTTTCTTGCACGTGTAGGGCAAGACAATGAAGACGGATGGAGAATGTATGTAATTCCATTCATTGACCACGCATGGCCTAAAGAGACGAGATTTCAAACCGAAAATACTACCCACGCATGGATATCAGCGCTCGAAGATTCCAGCGAGAATTTTCCTGATGTCCTAGACGCAGTTAAACCGTATCTTCGCCCGATGACGTCTGTGCACTATGGGCTCTTTGGACTTACCAGTGAGGCGGAAGATAAAGAATCGCTTACATCGAAATTTCCATACCAAACTCTGGATCTTCTTGACACCGTAATTTCCAATAATCCGGGTAATGCACCTTATGATTTGGATAGGGCGCTGCAGTCGTTGGCGGAGGCGCGACCCGAGATTGTTTCGAACCATAAATATGCAAGACTGCAAGAGCTTTCAGCATTGCGATGAGGGGATGGTTAGGGTCAAGAAAATCTATCAAAAAGGAGATCAGGATTCTTGCGTGTCGTCTCCGAGACGACGACGATCACCCTGTTGTAGATGTCCATGTCCGTGGTATCCGGGGTTATCACGCCAATGTCCGCGCGGCTGATTTCGAGAAGCGCATCCAGATGCTTATTGTGGCGACCACGCAGTTCCTCGATGAGGTCGACTGCAATTGGCCTCCCACGGGTGACGCGGGTTCATATTGCCGTGATGGCTGCAATGGCTTGCCCCACCCCCTCGGTCGCTTCATCGATCTCGCGGTCCCCGAGATGCGGATAACGCGGAGTCATGCGGGTGTTGGAATGACCGATCAGACGGGAGACCACCGGAACCGGCTGCGCAACGAGAGCATCAACGACAATACCCCGCCAGAGCACCGGATAGGCTTCGGCTTCAGCGCGCGGTGGTAGGCGTGGGTTCTGCATCGGAGGCGAGGCCGAACTCTTGGCTGAGGATTCCGCCCGCCGCGGCTCTGGTTCGTGCATGTGCGGGAGCGAGCGGCGGGCGGATGCCGGTGTCGGCGCTGCCTGTTGGCCTCTCTTGTGGTCGCTGAACCCCGCCGTCTGGTTGACCGACAGCCGAGGGCGCAGGCGTTACAGGTGCGTTGGGGAGTGGCGGCAGTGCGGTTTGCGAGGTTTGCGGGGCAGGCCGGTCGGGATGGCGCGCAAAGCCCCGGCGTCCAGTCAGTCAGAGGGGTTTCCGGAATGATCGAGCGTGTGTTCGGTCTCGCTGGCGCTCGCGCGCGAGAGCCGGCCCGTCGACTGTACGATCGACGAAAGCCCTGCGCCACGATCTCAGCCCTCCCGCTCGCCGGCGCTTCCAGCTCGACCTCGTCGTCTCACTGCAGGCACATCGACGCAGCTCCCGTTTCGTGGCTTGGTGCTCGCGGATCCGCCGGCCGGCCGGGGCGAGGCTAGGCCGACGGGTTGCGCCGGGTCAGAATATCGAGGGCGCCGCCGAAGTGGCCGTCGTCCGTTCGAGCCGCAGCCGCCGGGCGGAACAACGCTTCGAGCACCAGAAGCCTTTCCTCCTTCTCGATATTGCCCTGCTCTTTGGTCAGGGCGAGGAAGGTCGTCGCCATCGTCTCACGCATCCTGGCGTCGGCGCTGCCTTCGAGATTGGTGACGAACAGCCTGGCGGCATGCCTCAGGCCCCAGAGCGCCGTCAGCGCAGGGATGGACACCAGCGCCAGGGGCGCGAAACTCCCGGCGCCCTCGACCGCGGCCAGGCGTTCCAGCAACTCGGGCCCGAATACGATCGACAAGCCGACAACGGCAACCCCTCCGCCCATAAAGGCGGCCAACGCCCAATTCGCCTTCTTGGACGCGATGGTCGCCCGATTCCGCCAATAGGTGGCAGGGGCGTCGAGTCGCACATGCTCTTTGAACGCTTCTTCAAGTCCCTTGCGCTCCCTTTCCGCCGTTTCAAGGAATTCGTTCCATTTCGATCGGTGGCCCTCCAATTCTGCCGCCGCTTCCTCGTTTATCTTCGTGTCCCTTTTGACAATGTCCTCGACGGTCTCTCTTGCCCGACGGATGACAGCCTCCAGGTGGTCCATCTGTTCGCGGACATCCCGCTTTCCCAGAAAATCCATCGTTGGCCAAATGGTGTATCCCAACAAAATTTCATTTTCTGTGTTCGGATTAAAGAGTGCTGTATTTCTCATAGCTTCG
Organism: Bryobacterales bacterium; assembly: GCA_028819575.1. Taxonomy (GTDB): domain Bacteria; phylum Acidobacteriota; class Terriglobia; order Bryobacterales; family UBA6623; genus JAPPLB01. The sequence goes on from JAPPLB010000056.1 coordinate 10,599, forward strand.
ACAATGTCTTCCATTGGCACCCGCAGCATTCCAAGTAGTCCACCAATGGCCAGGTAATAGAATTTTGATTTGTCTGACGACAAGACTTCGACTATCGTGGCCCCGGATTCGCTTTTGGAGTTTAGCGACAAATAATTTGCATATCGTCCGAAGAGCTCGGAAATTTCCTGGATGCCAGCAATCTGTTCATCTAGGGCGGCGGAGCGGACGTTGTCGAGCTCCTCCTTTATCTTCCTCGGCAAGCGCATTTGTCTTTCGACTATTTTTAATTGCTCTAAAATTTTCGAATCGGGATTATCGGGAGGGGTGCTGAGCCGGTGTTCCCAGCGTTCTATCTCCCGCTTTATCCAAAGGCTGGCTTCCTCAACTGAGTAAAAGGAGACCTTCCCGCCGTTGGTTCCGAGATCCGCTTGGATTATCGGTTCGCGGGACGCCAGTTGGTCGTTCACATTCATTCCCATTTCCTTCCGTTGGCCCGTCGGCCCCGCAAGACCGCCTTTCGACGCGCGGCGACACCGTATCGCGGGGGAGCAGACCAATAAAGGCGTTCGCCGCGGCGCATCGAGGCTCCGGCCCTCGCATAAGGTAGGGGCGAAGTCTCGCTTCAGCCGGACCCCGGCTCAGAGGCCGGGGCAAGCTATGGCTACTCCAAGAAGGCCAACACGATGTGGACGATGGCTGCGGTGGGGCTGCGCGACGACCTTGTCGTGCCTTCCAAAGGCGGCGGTCCCGCTCTCGCGCTGGTCCCGGTAGCGTTGTGGGCGCGCACGACCGCGGTGAAGCGCGCGAGGTTGTGGCCTCCGACTCCGACGTGACCCGGCTCTGGCTCGGCCAAGAGGGAAGCTCGCGGGTAGCGCTCGACGGCGATGCGAGGCCCCGGCAACCGGGAAGCACAGACGTCCGCGCGCTACGGAAGGCCCATCATGGCTGCAATGGCTTGTCCCACCTTCTCGGCCGCTTCCTCGATCTCCTGGTCTCCAAGATCGGCATAACGGAGCGTCATCCGGACGTTGGAATGGCCGAGCATGCGCGAGACCACCGGGATCGGCACGCCGTTCATCACCGCATGGCTGGCATGGGTATGGCGCAGGTCGTGAAGACGGACGTCCTCGATGCCGGCCTCGCGGCGGACCCGGTACCACAGCGAGAGCATGCCGCCGCGCGGCCGGGACGGGTCGCGCGGCGACGGGAACACGAAGGGACTTCCGGCCCGCGACTGACGGTCGAGGATGCGCCGGGCCTGGGCGTTGAGCGGCACCCGTCGCGGCCCCGTCTTGGAGTCGGCGAGGGCAAGCATATCGTCCCTCACCTCGCTCCAGCGCAGCCCGAGGATCTCGCCCCTGCGGCACCCGGTCAGAAGCAGGAGCCCGATGATATCCGCCTGCTGGCGGCGTCCCTTTCCGGCCTCGGCGTCCAGCGCCCGGTGCAGGCGGGCGATTTCCTCGCGCGAGAGGAAGCGCGTGAGCTTCGGGCGGCGGTTTGGCCGGATGTCTCGCGTCGGGTTGTTCTCGATATATCCCCGGGCGATCGCGAAATTCATGATCTGGCGGAGGAGTTCGAGCCCCTTGTTCGCGCCGCCGGGCGCGGTGCGGCTCCAGGCGTGGAACCATTTCCGCACTTCCGCCGGGGCAATGCGGTCCAGCGGCTCGTTTCCGAACGCGGGCAGCAGACGGTCCTGGATCCGCGTTCGGACGCCCTTCCTGGTGGACGGCTTGTAGCGGTCGAAATG